>JAGGXB010000105.1 GCA_021163245.1 Thermoproteales archaeon | reverse complement strand
GAATATATGTTTCTTCTATAAATGAGTTTGTTTTAAATATTTTTTTATTAGAAGCAAGTTTTTTTCTTTTATGTTTTCCATTTGCGATATAGTAAATATTTCCATTTAAATAGGATGCTATGTATAAGGCTATTTTTGTTTTAAAAGTGTATGGTTGGCCATAAACTAGTGTTATACCACTGGTGATATGTTTTAATATTTCTCCGATGATCTTTTCCATTATATTTTCATATTATATACTGTAAGTAGCATAATTATTACTAATGCTGATATTAAT
Source organism: Thermoproteales archaeon (assembly GCA_021163245.1). GTDB lineage: Archaea > Thermoproteota > Thermoprotei > Thermofilales > Thermofilaceae > JAGGXB01. The sequence continues at coordinate 46,679 of JAGGXB010000105.1, read as the reverse complement.
GATCCAGCTATAAGAAGAAGTGACATATATTTAGGATTATGAATATGCTGTCTAGCTATGTAGACTAAATATAGTCCAAACAGTCCAAGTATATAGGTTATTGTAACTAATATTGATTCACTTGATGTTTCTCTATCTAGCCCTGGTGCTATGACACCAGTGGTAGTCATCGGTGGGGGCTTATATACTAATACGTAAGTAAAGCCTGATACGCTAAGAGATATTACTAATATAAATAGAGCTGCCAGAAGTTTTTCATTAAATATATCTTGGATATATCTTTTTATTTTCCTCAATGTATATTCAGAGAGCATGATATGCACCAGATTGTATAGTATCTTACTATTCTAGCTTTTAAATATTATATAATCTTTTTTCTATTCTGTTTATATATTTGAAAAAGCAAAACCCAGAATTCCTAGAAACATGGCTATCAAAGTTATTTTCCTATGTTTAGAGGCGTTAGCTATATCTGGATGAAAAGATATACTAAGAGAAGAATAAAGAAGCAATATGTCTGTAGGTAGAATAAATAACAAGTATCCGACAATGTTTTTAACTAACATTAATGGTAGAATACTTAAGATTATAGCTGTAATTATCAGAAATGTGGCTATATATCCAGATTTTTTTAGTCCTAGAATAACTGGAAGTGTGCGAATACCAGCTTTTTTGTCTCCTACTATATCTCTTATACCCTTTATTATCTCTCTACCTAGGGCGGTTAGAAAGGCGATTATATAAAAAATTACAATCTTTTTCTCGTAGAAAACATAAACTAATAATGCACCATAATAGAAAGGTAAAGCTGTGTTAAATGCTACTATTAGATTGCCTAGAAATCCTGTTTTTTTAAGAGTGATATTGTAGGCCATTCCTGTAATAATTGCAAGAAGAATCAGGATAAAGCTTTCAAAACTTATAAAGATTGAAAGAATGATGGAAGAAAAAAGAGTTAGCACACCATAAATTTTCGCTTCATTTAATGATATTTCCTTTTTTACTAAGGGCTTGTCTGGATCATTTATAATATCTTCACTGAGATTAAATATGTCATTAAAGATAAAGACGCTCATTTCTACTAGTATTGTAACAATGGATCCTAGTACAATGTTTTTTGTATATTGGTCTATTATCTGAATCCATGGAATTGAGGAGATTGATCCCGCTATTACTGCTAATACGGCCATTATAGCATGATGAATACGGGTAAGTTTAATAAATGCTAACATCTTTCTAGTTTTTGTCATCGTATGCCCCTTATTAATCTAAATCTACTAAGGATTTGTGTATGAAAAGTTAGATTAATAAATTCTTCTTTTCTGAAACTGTTATATTAAACTTTATTTGGAGCCCCGGGCGGGATTTGAACCCGCGACCTACGGCTTTCTCGGTATAGTTACGAGGCCGTCGCTCTACCACTAAGCTACCGGGGCTTCTCTTATATTTTTTGTTAACTAAAATAAATAAATATTCTCAAATAGTGTTTTATAATATCAAGGTAATATTATAATTATTTTTGTGTTAGAGAGACTAGATATGCGTAACGAATATAAATTTATATTGTTGTATATCAGTGTTATCGATATAGGGTGTCGTGATGCCAAGGTGGAGATATTCAGTAGCACTTGATCCTGTCAGAACTGCAATAGCTAGTGGTAGGGATCTAAGAATATCATATAAAGCAACAGTTGAGGTTTTAAAAGAGATTAGGGGTAAAAAGATTGATGAAGCTAAACAAATTTTAGAAGATATAATTGAAATGAGGAGAGCTGTACCGTTCAGAAAATACTATGGTAAAGTAGGTCATAGAAGGGGTATAGGGCCTGGAAGATATCCAGTGAAAGTCGCTAAAGCTGTGTTATCTGTACTTGAAAATGCAGAGGCTAACGCTGAGTTTAAGGGACTTGATACCACGAGACTATGGGTTGTTCATGCTGCAGCTTTTCAAGGGATGAAACTTAAAAAATATATTCCTAGAGCGTTTGGTAGAGCAACTCCATATTTTCAGCAACTTGTACATGTTGAGATAGGTCTAGAAGAGAGATTATAGGGGTGTGTGTATGGTTACGGTAAAACAATTTTTTATAACTCAAGGATTAAAGTATATGGAGTTGAATGATTATCTTAAAAGTAGACTTGTCAGAGCAGGCTATGTTGATGTACAAGTATTCAGGACTCCTATAGGTACAAGAGTGGTAATTTATGCGGAAAGACCTGCTCTGGTAATTGGTAGAAGAGGAGCTACGATAAGGGAGCTTGCTCAAACATTGCAAACAAAATTTGGTTTTGAGAATCCTCAGATTGATGTTATCGAAATCCAAAATCCTGAGCTTAATCCAAAGATAATGGCTTATCGAATAGCAAGAGCATTAGCTAGGGGAGTAAAGTTTAGGAGAGCAGCTTTTATTGCATTACACAATATAATGGAAGCTGGTGCTAGAGGTGCAGAGATTGTAATTAGTGGTAAGTTAACTTCTGAGAGACATAGATTTGAAAAGTTTAGAGATGGGGTTGTAATCAAATCTGGGAAACCTGGTGAAGAACTTGTGAATGAAGCAACTGTACAAGTATTGTTAAAGCCTGGCATATATGGTGTTAAAGTTAAGATTATGCCTCCTGTTGAGTTGCCGGATAAGATTAAAATTAAACAACCTGAGGTGGTAACGTAATGCCAATATTGAGGATGAGTGAAATTAGAAAAATGTCTAGGGAAGAAAAAGTTAGAAGGCTTAATGAGTTGAGGACCGAGTTGATTCGTTTAAGAGTAATGGCTAAAAGAGGAATGTTGGATGATCCGGGTAGATTGAGAGAGATTAGAAGAACTATTGCTAGAATTTTAACAGTATTGAGAGAGGAAGAATTGAAGATTAGGTAATAATGAAAATATCGCCAAGAAATATTATTTTTCATGAGTTAATTGGTTTACGAGTAGAAATTATAGATAGTTCTAATAAGTCTCAGATAGGTATATCAGGAAGAGTAATAGATGAGACAGCTAATATGCTGGTTATAGAGAGTGATAAAGGTAGAAAAATGGTTTCTAAGAAGGATGTTGTCATTGTTTTTTATTTACCTACGGGAGAAAAAGTAAAGGTTGAGGGTAAGGTTATTGTTGGTAGACCTGAGGAAAGATTAAAAAAGAAATTTAGACGTTGGTAAGTTTTATCTATGTTTAAATTATTATGTTGTAGATTTTATGGTAACAAAATGTTAATAAGGTCTAATTATATAATAATCAGATGCCTTATTAAAGTGGGATGTCTCTATGGAAAGTGTAAAAGTTCGTAATGTAGGAATACCTGGTGTAAAGCCGCCTGAAGATACTTGTAGTGATCCTCTTTGTCCATGGCATGGCAGTCTTCCTGTTAGAGGAATGGTGTTTACAGTAAAAGTTGAGAAGGTAAAGGCGCATAAGATGATAGTTGTTTCACATGAATATCTTCATTTTGTAAAAAAGTATATGCGGTATGAAAAGAGGAGAAGGAAAAAACATGCATATCTACCTCCTTGTATTAAGGTTCAACCTGGAGATTTAGTTGTAATAGGTGAAACGAGGCCATTGGCTAAATCTGTATCATTTGTAGTGTTAGGAAAGGTTGAGAGGTGAAAAATGTGGCAAAAAGAGGTATTAAGGAAGTAGGTGTTTCTTATAGAAGATATATAACTCCCGGTGTATTTAAAGAAAGTTTGATTAATATATCTGATAATTCTGGAGCACAGCTTGCAAGAGTTATAGGGGTATTACATATGAAGACTCGATGGAGAAGAGTTCCCGGAGCAGCTGTAGGAGATATTGTAGTTGTATCTATTAGGATGGGAAGACCTGAGCTTAGAAAACAGATTATGAGAGCTGTCATAATAAGGCAGAGAAGACCTTATAGAAGACCTGATGGTACATGGATAGTTTTCGAGGATAACGCTGGTGTTTTGTTAACACCTGATGGTGAGCCAAAAGGTACTGAGATTCGTGGACCTGTTGCTAAAGAAGCAGCTGAGAGATGGCCTAGATTGGCAACTATGGCATCTATCATTATTTAAGAAGTAGATTTAGCATATGTGATTAGTTATAAGAAATATTATATTTTATCAACTGTATTGTTACTCAGTAGCAAAGGAAAAGTTACTTTAAAGGAAGTTTCTAATATAACAGGGATGTCTCCTGGATATATTTATGATTTCTTGAAGTCATTTAAAAATATTATAATAGATAGAGATTCGATATACATAGTTGATAAGAGTAGCCTAGTAATTGAAGCATGGTTGAAAGGGTTTAATTTAACGGATATTGCTCTCAAGACTGGTTGGCGTGATCTTGAAAAACTCTGCTCAATTATTTTTAAGAAATTCGGCTATAAGACATATAGGAACTATAGATTCAAGTATAGAGGTAATAATAGAGAGTTGGATGTTTTAGGATTAAAGGAACCGAACATATTGCTATGTGATTGTAAATTATGGCGTCGTGCACGTGTTTCGCAGCTTAAAATAGCTATTGTTAAACAGAAAGAGCGTTCTATTTTATTCGCTGAGGCTTTAAAGAGCAGTAATTTTCTTGTAGGATTAATTGAGGGATGGAAATATGCTGAAATTTACCCAGTTATTATAACTGTATTAAAAACTTCTTTAAAGTTCTATGACGGTGTTGCAGTTGTACCGTTAATAGAACTGAGAGGATTCTTATTGGAATTTGAAAAATATAAAGATATGCTTGAATATGAATTTGTTGAACTTAAATGATTATAACAATTTCTTGCATAAAAAATTTAAATGTTTAATCGTAGATAATGAAGTTAGAGAAGTATAAGGGCCGGTGGCTCAGCCTGGTAAATTAGGTAATATCCTAAGCCGAGGAGCATCCGGCTGATAATCCCTTTGAAGAAGGGATTTGAGACCGGGGGGTCGCGGGTTCAAATCCCGCCCGGCCCATCATTTATCTTGGTATAAATAAATTTTTTAGTTCATCAATGAATCTTTCTGTCATTTCTCTTGGAATTCTGATAGATGCGGCCTTTCTATGTCCACCACCTCCACCGCCATATTTTTTTGCTATTTGAGGAAGTATTTTTGAAGCATCGAATTTTTTAGAAGGGGGGACTCTGCAAGTTATTATTGTTTCGAATGGATTCGCTTTAAACAGAATAAAGACTATCTTATTTTTCTTTGAAGTATAATAGGATGCTATTTTCCCTACATATCCATGTACTCTAGTATTTCTTAGATCGATGATAATTATTTTCTCATTTTCAAATATTATGCAATTCTTCGAATATTTAGTAAGTTCCTTTAGTTTGCTAAATGCTTCCTCATATCTTTGTAGTATTTCATCGTTTACTAGGTTTTTCTGTTTTACCCATAGTTTAATGATATTTATTTTGAATTGATCGTCCGAGGGATTTGCTACTAGTGAGGATCCAATATATTCGATATATTTTGTCAGGGGATGGTTCTCATTTATTTTTCGTATCTTGTCACCGACTTCACCCATAATAAGCAGTTTCTTATAGAAACGTGGTTCACTTGTTTTATTCAGAAAATTTTTTCCTATAATAGTTACAGTTGAGCCTTTAAGAGAGAATAATAGTTCTATCTCTAAATCTATTATTTGATTAAGATGGTTAAGAGTAGCAACATGGTGATCTATCCAATGTATTTTCACATTTTTTTCTCGAAGAATTTTTAATTCCTGATATGTTTTTTCCCATGTTGTCTCATCAAGTCCGATGTCAAGTATATATACTTCTTTTATGCTGTTTTCTAAGGTGGTATTCCTAAGAAGTGTATATAAGTTAAATGGTTGGGCTATATGTACTATTATTCGTTCTTGTTTTCTTAATAATATATCATAGATTATACTTGCTGAGGTTAATCCATCTAGGTCTCCATGCGTGATTATCTTTATCAAGATTGATTCTACCTAGACATAATTTTTGTGACAAATTTTAAAAAATTTTCAATTACAGGTAAGGGGATTTTTCTGATAGGAATTTCAATTTCTAGAAGAGGATATTTTGATTTAACTTTTATTGTCGTTATACGTTTTATATTGTTTAATATTTTTTCGCTATCATTGAGTGAAAAGGAATGAATAAGAACTGATATGTATCCAGTATACCAAAATTTATTTGTTTTTTGTAATTTCGCGTATATTCTTCCATTGTTTATCTTTTTTCTGGCTTCAAGTGTTTCTTCTGTAACCCATGCAAGCCAATCGTTCTCTATCAATCGTTCTCTGATTTTTTGAAGTGAGTATAGATGTGCAAGTTTGGGCTTTAGAAAAAATAATCCTTCAAAAACCTGATGAAGAAATTCGTTAGTATTTTTATAGGATATCTCTATGTCTCTCGGGATGAAAACTACAGCATTTTCTTTATCTATATAACTCCATTCAAATTCTTGACTCATATATGTTTTTAAAATTTCTGCTTCAAAGGGATACATAGGCGTTATTTTAAACTTAATTAGTATTTTTTTATTTTCTTTTTCATCGAATATCGCTTCAACAGCTATATCACCAAGAGTATATTTTTTTACTATATTCATTAGAAATCCCCAAATATAATATAACAGGTTAAATATTTTAGGTGAATTATATAAATGACTTAGTAATAACAAGAATGTCAAGTTACCATGAAGACACGTAAAATTGGAAAATATCTTCGTTTCAAAAAAGAATATGTAAAGAAAATACTTGAAGGTAGAAAAACGACCACTATTAGGAAGGGTATACTTTCACTTTCTCATGATACTGTATATCTTGAAAGTAATGGAAAAATATATGGTAGATTAGCTTTGAAATCTGTAAGGTATACGAAGCTATCTAATTTAAGAGAAAGTGATGCAAAGGCAGATGGTTTTAAAAATCTTGATGAACTTAAAAATGCATTAACCGATATATATCCGGATATTAAGGATGATGACTGGGTAACAATTATAAAGTTTCAGCCAATAAACCAGTTAGAGAAACCGCTTACAAGAACAAGCATACTTGAAGAAGATAAAATCTACAAGATTTCTAGACTTGTATTAGCATATGATTTACCTAAGACTCTTAATGAAAGAAGGGTGTTTTCGCTTCTTATTTACTATGGAGGAGATATAAGAAAAACGATCAGAGATTTAGATAAAAGCATTTCTTTTGAAGAAATTTTAAATCTTATAAAGAAATATTCTAAAATTCTGAAAACTTATGGATATTCTATATAGTTGTCTTAGAAATATTATATTTCAAGGTATCGTAGTTTAGTATTACCTATACATAGCTGAATTTCTTTAACTGGTATAGCTCCAATCCTGATTATTATAGGTTTATCATGTGTGACATCTATGATTGTGGATGCTTTGCCTAGCACTTTACCGCTGTCAATAATTAAGTCTACTTTTTCAGCTATTTCATTATCTAACTCTGATATTGAACTTGGAGGTTTTCTGCCTGATATGTTAGCACTTGTTCCAGTAATAATTCCATTGGCATACTCAATTATTTTCAATGTGATTTTGTTGCTTGGCATTCTCAAAGCAAGTCTATTAGTTTTAGAGGTAACTATTGGAGGAATCAAAGAATCTTTATTTATATTAAAGATTATTGTTAACATACCTGGCCAGAAGCAGTCAATAAGTTTGGAAGCTAAACGATTGATTTTTACATATTTATCTATTTGATTTATATCTGAAACAAGTAAAGGAATAGGTTTGTTTAACGGTCTTCTTTTTATCTCAAATATTTTTTTCACGGCAGTGATATTAAATGGATTCGTAGCCAGTCCATAAAGTGTATCGGTTGGAATAACAACAATTTTATTATCTAGAATATATGAGGAAGCCCTCCTTATTTTTTCATCTTCGTTTACGCTGTTTATCTTTATAATTTTGGTATCTTCTCGAGACACGTTTTTCATATTCATTACTGTAGACAGTTATTAAAGCTTTAATAAGTTTTTTAGACAACTCTTCTTCATTTTCTCTCAATCTGTCATAGTACTCTAAAAATTCTCTTTTTATTTCCTGGATAACTTCATTTGGTTCAACTATACCTTCTGCAATTTTCTGTAGTTTTCTTTCCATTTTTCCTCTTACTTCTGGTTCGACAATCTCTGGAACTGTTTCATATAAAGAAGTAGTTAGTATTTTTCCTAGTGGGGTAGGAATACATCTTTTTTTGTCGACAACAAAATATTTCCTTTTTATATTTGTCTGTATATGGTCTTGCATTGTTGCATCAGTACCTATTCCATATTTTTTCATAAGTTTCAATAACTGAGATTCGGAGAGATAGGGTGGAGGTTTTGTTTCTTTTTCAATGATTTTGATTTCAATAACTTCTAAAGTATCATTAGGTAAAAGATATGGAAGTATGTTTTCGCTAGGTTTATCATAGGGATAAACAGTATAGAATCCCTCCTCTATGATCTTTAATCCTTCTATAATGAATTTCTCATTCTTTATCTTAGCTATGATTTTTTGTTTTTCGATTACCGCAGGTTTGCTTAGTGTAGCGATAAAATGCCGTACAACTAAATTGTATATATTCCATCCCTTTCTTCCGTATTTTTGAATAATTTTATCTTTCGGAAGATTTTTAAGAGGATAAATGGGTGGATGTGCCTTGTCGTCTTCACTACCTTGACGTGGAGATATTTTTGTAGAAATTATTTTTCTTACAAATGGACCTATATCCTGATAATCGATAAATTTCTTAGCTATTTTAATTAGGTTGATAGTTTTTGGATATTTTGTGGTTTCAGTTCTAGGATAGGAGATTAAACCGTCTTGATAAAGGTTTTCGGCTATATTTAATGTTTCTTGTGGTCTTATGTTTAAGAATCTGCTACATCTTCTTTCAAGTTCGATAGTATTAAGTGGTTCTGGAGGCAAAATATTTCTAGTAGTATAGTCAGCTTTTATCACGGTTGCTTTACTCGTATTTTTAATCCTATTTAGTATCGAGTTTGCTTCTTCAAATGACTCGATCTTTTCCTTATAATATACAGCGTTAAAGATTTTTATTCCATTAGTAAGTTTGGCATTTAATGAATAATATTTTTTCTTTTTAAATTTCTCTCTTTCCAATGCTCTTTTTACTACAAGATATAAAACAGGTGTTTGACATGGTCCATAACTAATAAATTTGCCTCTAGGTAAAACATTAGATCTTTTTTCTATCATTAAAGTTAAAATTCTGGTAAAAGCTGCACCAATTGTCAGGTCAACTATCATTCGAGCAAATGCTTTATTGGCTAGATTCGGATTAGGTTTAGTTAGGTTGTCAACAGCATTAAGTATATCTTCTTTTGTTATAGCTGAAAACCATGCTCTATCAAATTTGATGTTTGGATTATATTTTTTCATTATGTTCATTACTTCAAATGCTATGCTTTCTCCCTCTACATCTGCATCAAGTGCTAAAATTACATGGTTTGTCTTTTGGCTAAGTTTTCTTAGCGTATCATAATATTTCCAAGAGCCTTTTCTAACAATCTGTATAGGATCGATAAAGAAAAGTGTTCTCGGATCTGTATTTTTCCAATTGTTATATTTTTTTTGAAAGTCAAAATTAAGTATATGTCCACTAACTCCAAAAGAAAGTATTTTTTTATTTTTATATTTAAATGAATAAAGTGTAATTCTATTTATTGAGATAATTTTAGGTCTCCCAGGATTTGATAATGAATATGCAAATGCCTTTGCTACTCCAGGTTTCTCGGCAATGATTATGGTGTCATAAAATGGATCCATAGTATCTACTTTCTTTTTTTAGTTTTTTCCTCTTTTCTTTCTACGCCTTCTACAATAATACCAATACCTAAAAGTTTCTTAAGACATTTATCTAGAAATCTAATATATGTTCCTCTTTGACCAATAAACGCACCTATTTCTGATATATTAACTTTTACCTCTAGATTAGGACCAATAATGTCAAGATCTACAATATGTTTATTAATCCATCCAAGTGGATGTAAAGCTATAAGAATATTTTTTAGATCGTTTGTTAGAGATGTTGCTCTCACAAACATCTTTAATTCATTTTGAATTTTCTCTATTCTCTCTCCTTTCTTACCTATGATCCTTCCTAAAAATTCTTCTTTAGTTATAATCAATATATCTGGAGAATTTTTGATATTGTGATCTTTTTTAAAGTCTCGCGTTGCAAAGACAGTTATTATATCGGCATCCGGACTATATGAAAGTATAACTTCTTTTGCATGTGATTCTACATTATTTAGTTTTCTCTGTCTAAGCATCATTTCTAAATAAAGCTTAAATCCTATCTTTGCACCAGGTCTCACAATGTCTTTTGTTCCTAGATCTATAACCATACTTCGTTCTTCTCCTAAAATAAGTTCGCGTGCTAGAAGAGCACTATTTGTAGAATTATTCGGTTTAAATAGTGGATCTCCAGCGATGACAAGTTTTGACTCATTACCTATTCTAATTAATGCCTCGGTAATTACTACTGGAGGTAAGAATTGTGTATCATCTATAAAAATAAATGATCTGTTAAATGTTCGACCAATCAATAAACTGGGATCAACTATACTAATTTTTTCTTCATCAAGAAATTTTTTGAAAAGTTGATAGGTTTTATTGTCCGAGATTATATCTCTTACATATGTCAAAACTATTTCGTTATATGTGTTATGTAGCTCCGTTATAGTATAATTTCTTCCTGTTGATAATTCATATACTGGACGAATTAAAACAATCCTTTCATATTTATTATTCATTAGACTTTCTATCCCATACAGTAATGAGATATAGCTTTTTCCTGTACCGCTCGGTCCAAAAATGCCTACGATATCAAGATCAGGGCTTCTTAAGGCAGCGATTAATTCTTTTTGATTCTTGGTTAATGGAACTAAATTTATTTTTTCTTTATTCATTTTTAAACCCTTTAAATTTTAATAGCTGTTTATCTAATGCCTATAGATAGAGGGGCTTATTATGAGTAAAAGGGGTCTTTATATATTTATTCTTTGTATACTTTTATTGTTTTCTAATAGTGTTGTAAGGAGCCAAAGTCTTCTATCCTCATATGTTTATTACACTATAATAACCGAGTATACTTTTCATAATGTTGGTAATACAACAATTTTTATAAATAGTAGCAATATATCACCAGGCTTTTACCTAGCATTAGATATTGACGGATGGCAAAAATTGCTTAATTTTTCATTATATAAAGATGATATTCTTCTCAACGATATTATCGTTGAGAAAGATGATTCGGGTAACAGAAAAATACTGACTAGAAACTTATTAAAACTTGAACCGAGAAATAAAATTACATTAAAACTAATACAGGTTATCAGAGTAAATACAGTCTCTATATTTTCTTCAAGTAGGAAAAAAATTACATTGCCTAAGAAATCTCCTATGTTATATACTAAATATAATATGTCCGATGTAAATAATTATCTATATTCTAAAGGATTCTGGAATATTTCAAAAAATATTGAAGAAATCTCTAATAATCTTGCTAATAATGTAGTGACAGTTAATCAATATATACTTTCAATTATACGATGGACTCTAAACAACATAAAATATAATATTTCAAAAAGTGGAGGAATTATACCTCCTGAACTAGTTGTGATGAGAAAGACAGGAGCATGTGGAGAGATATCATCTTTAATAGTTTCCCTAGCTAGAGCTAAAGGTATACCATCTTATCTATACCTAGCATATTATTATGATCCAAAAATTAATATGAGTAATAAAAACGGATCGTATTCTTATGAGATGATACATGTTTTTCAGCATGTATTTGCAATGGTGTATATTGATGATATAACAAGTGTACCTATAGACTTAACATTACCAAAAAGAAAGGTTGGTGAGGAATTAGAGACTATTAATGGAGCTGGTATAAATACTATGGATAGAATAATCATTCTAAATAAAATAACACATGAGGATCCTAATGAATTTCTAATGGTTGCTTCTCCGGATAATAACATCTCTATGAGATATAAAGTTATAGTTATTCGAAAAAATCCGAGTATTGGAAAGGGTATAGCAAGTAATGTTTTTATTCTATTATTTTTGCTTTTTTTAATAATAGCTGTAATCCTATTATTTCTACGTGATACAGAAAACTTATAGTATTTTTATTTTAGTCGATGTCCACAATAAGGACAGATTATATGTATGTCTCCATATGGTAACTCTCTACCACAATAGGGGCAGGTCTTTTTTCCACTTTTTTCCTTTGAAGAGAGTTGTTTTGAGGGTGTTTGGATAACTTGTTCTTTTCTAGAAGGTAGAATTGGCACATGCTTGATTTGAGGAACTTCTTCTTTTTTTATTGGAGATACAGTGGTTGTTGGTTGAGGATAACTAGGCATTTGCCTAATTGTTGATAGATCTGTTTTCTCTATGGTTGATGTCCGTTTAAAAACTTCCAGTATTCTGGCAAAAAGATAAAAAGTATATGCGTCAATAATGCTTTTAATTGATAGCCATAAAAATAAGAATAGTACAATAATAGCTATTCCTGGAAGCGGTTGTATCAGAAAGTTTTCAAATGTTGGATTCTGTATAAATGCTAAAATAAAAGTTATAACTAATCCGATAATGAGGTAAACTACAGATTTTATTAATCTTTTTTTAAAGAGTCTTTTTGATTTTGAATCTTTCTTTTTATCGTTTCCTACATTCTGCAATTTTAACACCTTATTTAAATAGAAAAGGCCTCATTAAATATACTATATCATCTGTCTATGCTTGGACCCGTAATCATCGGCCCGACAAAAATAAATGATACTTTTTATTTAAAATTTTCCGATTTTAATGCTCTGAGGGAATAACAATTTTTTCAATTTTAACTTTTTCTTCTTTATCAGGGCTTAAGGTTGCTTCGATATATGGACTTTTTAATAATTTTTCATACAATTCATCTTTTTCTAGTTTGATCATTGGGTTTCCAATCTTTACCTCAATTCCTAATACTTCTATGAGGTCTTTTACGGTATGTGCTATTTCACGGCTTCTACTACGGATCCAAACAAGTTCGTCCTGTGCATCATATAATTCCTTTTTTACCTGAACTAATTGAAGTTTTATGTCTTTTGAAAGCTTATCATTACCTAGTAGACTGTTAATTATAGAGAGAGCGTTCCTAATATGTGTGTATGCCATATTAATCACTGAATTAATATAAGATAAGGAAAATTAATAACGTTTCAAGAAATCAAATATTGTATTACTTTAATATTATTGTTATATCACAAACCTAAGAGAATGAATGAAGTCTTTTATACAGCTTTCAATAGCGGCTTGCCAGGGTCTTTTCATATTATATTTTTCTCTTGTTAGTCTTTCTAAGTTTTCTATCCTGAATGATATTGGAGGATGAGGATTCCAAGATAGCCAAAAAGCTAAACGTGATGAAGGCTTTCTATACTCTATTAACAGTTTTCTTCCTCCTATTTTTCTGAGGGCTGATGCTAATGAAAGAGGATTACCTAGAATCAGTGCCGAATCTATATCAGCACGTGCTTCAACGAATTTTGCTACGAAAAATAACACGGTTAAAGAGATATACATATACAGCATTAAGAGAAGAAAATCGAAAGTAGTCATATAGGTAGGCCAAAGGGTCATGGTTACATATACTCTTGTAATGTACTCAAGACTACTTAGTATGAAAAAGGTTATGATGTCATGTCTTTTTAGATGACTTATCTCATGTCCTATAACGCTTAACATTTCATCATGGTTAAGATTTGTCAATAACCCTGTGGTTATTATTAGAGAAGAATACTTTGAAGAAACACCGGTTGCTGCAGCATTTGGAATAATAATATTTGAGAGGTGGATAGATGGGATAGATACATTATATTCTTTTGTAACAGATGATACAATTTCATAAAGATTAACTCTCTTTATCTCGAGTTCATATTCATCTTGGTTTAATCCATATTCGGATAATATTTCTTTAATTTTTTCCTCGTTAAGCTCACCTAGAGTTTCATAAAATAAACGTTTTTTTATCTCATATCTTCTAGGATAGAACAGTCTATATATTTCATTCTGGTATTTAAAAATAGAAAGCTTTATTCCTACAAGATATATATACGGTGACTCCCGGTCTATAGTCCAGTCACTCATGATTGCGGTAACGATTTTAGGAGATATTATAATCAGAGGTATCTGTGAAAGTAACAAAATTATAGGTGTATAATATGGTCCTGCAATAAGGTATATCCCATAAGATATTATTATTGAGAGAGCAAAGATGAAAATAAGGTTTCCTAGAAATAGTTTTTGAAGAAATGACTTTATTCCAGACTCTACCCGTGGAGGAACAATCCTCTGTCCTGGAACATACACAAAATATATTATTCCTTTCCCTCCTGTCTCCATATATCCAACTAGGAAGCTTTCAATTATCTTTGCTATGCGCTGTATACTCTGAAGTTTTATCGTTGGGTCTATAGACTTGATGATGTATCTAACGGGGGTGCTAAAAATAACAGTGATTTCGATAGTTGGTCCTCTTTCGGTATCCATATATATGATTATACCAGGAACTCCTTCGGCTGTGATCTCTAATTGTCCGCTAATGCTTTTGCCATAAGTTTCACTTAGAGCTTTAAGTAGAAAATTTTTAGCATCTTCTCTATCCTTTTCATTTTTGAAAACAATGTTTAGTTCTCCACTATAGACGTTTTCATTTGTATACATGTATTTTCTAATACCATATTAAAAGTGTTAAATTTAAGGATTTGCACTTAACATAAGAAGAAACAAAATTAAAAAATTTGAATAAAATAATCAAAAATATATTTTTATATTTCTACATCGATCTCGTGTCTTTCTTCTTTTATATTGCCTTTTCTTCTTTTAGCGAGAAGTAAGAGGAGTGACGTAGCACCTATTGAAACTATCGAGGCAACAGCTTCGCTTGAAGTTAATGGGAGGCCTATACCTGGTATTTCGAATAAGAGGTCCATTTTCATCTTATATACGGTATCTGAGTAGACTTTTACAATATCTTTGCTATGAATACGTTTATAAGTTGCTTCAACTATATATTCACCTTTAGGAACCTGTGTAAATACTGCTACTCCGTCTGTATTTGTTTCCTTGGAATCTAGAGTTGCACCGTCCATTGTTTTAAGTACTACGTCGGTTCCTGAGAGTGTTTGTTGCATCATTCCAACAGTTATTATCTTAAGGTCATATACTGAGCATTTAAGTGTAAAGTTTGTATCTGTTATTGTTCCAAGATCTAGAGAACCTACGTTTACTCCCTTAAACTTAGCTGTAACATGGTATATTCCTGGTTTATACAATAGTACTTTTGCTGTGCCGTTGACATTAGTTACTGTCTTATATGATGATTCTCCTGAAACTACTAGAAGAGCATTAACTAATGGTCTTTCACTATTGTCTATAAGTTTAAATGTAAGTGGTGTCCAATCAATAGCCACTCGATAGACTCCTGACTCTATGTTCTCTTTATTTTTTACTTGTATAAATGCTTCATTTTCAAACATTGCAAGTGTTCTGATGCCACCAAACCATGATTTAACTGCTTCTCTGTAGTTGGTATATGTTTCTCCACCCGGCGTCGTTATACTCTTTATTCTTCCAAATGAAGGTATCTGCACTACGAGATATGCTGAATATGCTTTTTTAATATCTGTTTCTTTAACTTCTGCTGTAAGCCCTTGCGGGGTCCATTTACCGGTTTCCTTTATCGATATAGGTATGTATATCATATTTACCGGACTTTTCATATAGTTTTGGACTCTAAACCAGCTACCATATACTACATAAGCTTTTACCCAGTATTTCATGTAAAGTGGAGGTACTAAGAATGAAGCAGACGTAACAGTGAAATCGTTCTCTGTTTTGAAGACATAGTCTATCATTTCTCCTAAAATTCTTGTATAATTATCATTAGTTCCTGATGGTGCAATACTGTATAATATTACTATTGCTCCTATGGTTCTCCAGCCCTCTTTTTGTTTAACTGTGAAGCTACTCTCGCTGGATGCTTTTATGGTAGTATTATACATTTTATCTTCTACTACTATAAATGAGTTAGGTAAGACAAAACTTTTATCTTCTTTGACAAGTAAAGTATATGTTCCCGTACTTAGTTCTCTCATATTAAGTTCCAAATGCTTAAAGTCGAGCTTAACTGCATCCGGAGCCATATTTTCTTGTTGTGTTGTATCGATAAGGTTTTCTCCATTTGGACCCAATAATCCGACAAATGCAAATGGAGCAAAGTTATCTATTGTAACCCTAACTGTTAAGTTTTTAGCTGTAAATGGCTCACTGGGAGGATCTATTTTAAGTTTTATTTCACCACTTTTCAGTGGAAGCCATTCTCTTTTAATAAAGAATGCTTTAACAGTAATAGTTGTGGTTATGTTTTCTTTATTTGCTGCCAATTTTACAGTGCCGGTATATGAGAATAGTGATCTTATTAAATTATTTTTCTCAACTACTTTATCATATGAGACAGCTACTAATCCTTGCGGCAAACCATTATTAAAATCAACTTCCATATAGTATAATTTATATCCTGTCGGCTCTATTGGAGCATTTATTTCTTTTACTTCGTTTACGTTAAATGTAACTTCGCCGTTTTCCTCAGAAACGACTATATAGTCTACTCTCGCGAAGAATTCTAAATTGTTTGGCTGGGCTACGAAACTGTTGAGATTAGATATGAGGAACATTGAAAAGATTAGCAATATGAATAAAAGTTTATAGTTGTATCTTTTACTTTTCATACATTCACCAGCTAATTAGAATGTTAAGTCAGTTATATCCAGAGCAAAACCACGAAAATGAAATACACGGGTATTATCAGGGTATTTAGTTATAGTTACATAGATTTGTTAGATTATAGGATAGACATATATATGGTATTCTTTTAGGAAACAATTACAAATTTATATTAACTCAAAGCTTTTTGATTTATAGTGGTGATAATAATTGAAATATAGACTAATGGATATACTTGCATGTCCTTATGATAAACACTTTCCATTAAAGTTGTATGTATTTAAGGTTAATAAATACAAGGATCGTAATGTGAAGTTCAAACAAAAACCTGCTTGCGAATTGTATTGTGAGTACAGAAAGAAGTTTGTAAAAGAATTACAAGAAGATCCTAAATGTGAGGAATGTATTAAATATGAGGTTGATGCAGGAATTTTGTACTGCTCTAAATGTAATAGGTGGTATCCCATAATAGATGAAATACCTATACTTCTTCCAGATGAGATGCGTAATAAAAAAGAAGATCTCGATTTTCTTAAGAAGTATCAGGATAAGATTCCAATAGAGATTTTAGAGAATGGTAAACCATGGAATTTAGAGGATATTAAATAACTTATCAGTTGTGTGTATATATAAATGAAAGAGTTTTCGGGTCTTTCTTTTCCAGCTTAACAAAACCAAATCTGAAGAACTGAATCTGAGAACCTATTTGTAATAATACAACTTCTTTTTCAGCTCTTCCTTTAACTGTGATTAGCATATTTTTCTCAGCTTTTAGTACTTTTACCTCAATATTTTCAGTGGAGGGTACCCATTGGATAATAGGTAATTTTTTTTCTTTTGCGTAAGAAGATCTTAGATTTATTAGTATAGCACGGGGAGGGTTTAGAGATATAATTCTTATGTTAGCTAATCCTAAGAGTCTAATTTCTTGTCCTTCTTTAAAATTATCGATATCAGAAGAGCTTATTAATACAGTAGCTATATTTTGATTACTATTGACTCTTATCTTTCTATATCCTCGTTCTGGAAAGGATGGATGATATGGAACTTTAGCAGTTAGGTCTTTATTTGTCTCAATGATTAATGTTTGTGGGTCTTCAACAAACATGTATCTGTTAGCAATTTCCTCGAGATATTTCCTGTTCATTGCATGGAGGTTATCTAAACTTATCCTGGCAGATGAAGGTTTGATTCCTACGTCTGTTATTAAATCCCATATTGCTTCAGGAAGTATTCCTCTTCTTCTTAATGCAATCAATGTTCCCAGTCTTGGGTCATCCCATCCATAATATAAACCTTTTTTTATTCCTTCACGGATTTTAGATTTGCTTAAAACTGTTCCTTCAAGATTTAGTCTCCCAAAATGTATTGCTATAGGCTGTTCCCATCCAAAATATTTGTATATGTATCCCTGTTTAACTGTGTTAGTTTGATGTTCCTTAGCTCTTAAAATATGTGTTATTCCTAAGAGATGGTCATCGATTGAACAGGCAAAATTATATGTTGGCCAAACAGTATATTTACTACCAGTTAAAGGATGTGGATATTTTTCAGTGTTAATTATTCTAAATGCTATCCAGTCTCGAACTGAAGGATCAGGATAATTTATATCTGTTTTTATTCTTAATACAGCCTCGCCCTCATTATATTCTCCATTAAGCATTTTTTCCCATCTTTCTATATGTGTTTCTATTGGTAGACTGGCACAGGAATCCCTAATTCCTTTGGCTCTAAGTTCTCTTATTCTTTCTGATGGACATGTACAGACATAGGCATGATTTCTTTCAATTAACTGTCTAGCATATTGGTAATATATCTCTAATCTCTGTGATTGTATATACTCCTCGTCCCACTTTATTCCAAGCCATTCTAAGTCTTTTCTTATCAAATCATATGCCTCAGGTATAGGTGTTTTTGTTTTTGGGTCAGTGTCTTCAAATCTTAATATAAATATACCCTTATACTTCTTAGCATAAGCATAACTTAAAATCGCTGGTCTAGCACTTCCTAA
This sequence comes from Thermoproteales archaeon, assembly GCA_021163245.1. Classification (GTDB taxonomy): domain Archaea; phylum Thermoproteota; class Thermoprotei; order Thermofilales; family Thermofilaceae; genus JAGGXB01. The sequence goes on along the minus strand of JAGGXB010000105.1, from coordinate 27,922 downwards.
ATGTAAAACAAAATCTGGATTAGGGGCAAATCTTGTAACAATTTTAGTGAATTTATTAGCATAGGGTAGAGGAGGTAGTTGTTTCTTTTCTTCCCTCTTTTCTTCTTTCTCCAGTTCTATACCTAGTTTACTTGCAAGCTTTATCTGCTCATCTCGTGATAAATTATTAACATAATCTATGGTTTCTTTAATGATATCTATGATTTCTCTAATCCTATTTTTATACTCTGGTTTTTCACCTAAGACTCTGTTTATTACAGGTTGAATTTTCGCTTTTCCTTCATGTCTAAGTGCATTTTCAAGAGCATGTCTTATTATAATCTCTTTTAGCTCCATTTTTGTCTCCTGTAGTAATTTATATGATGATTTTATATTGTTACTTGCTCAAGATATTTTGTGATATCTATGATATATATTGATATAATTAAAACAACAATAATATTGTTGTTATTTGCTGTAGCCAGCTATATGGATATTAAAAAACGAGAGATAGATGATAAAGTTTGGATAATAATGTTTATTTTAAGTTTTCCTATAACCATATATGAGATAATAGTATTCAAAATATATTTGAGCAGAATATGGTTACTAATATATCTTATTTCTTTGAGTATGGGAATATTATTTTCTTACGGATTATATAAGCTTAGCCTAATTGGCGGAGCCGATGCTAAATCAATGATTGTCTTAAGTATTGTAGAAATACCAAAGTTTGGTGTTTATGGAGTATTACCCTCTTTATCTATTTTTATTAACAGTATTTTGATGTCTTTGACCTTTATGATATTTATAGTCTCTAGGAATATATTTTTGCTTTTGAAAGGAGTTAGAATATTTGAGTCTTATGAAAACAGTTTATTGGAGAAGATTATAGCGTTTTTCACATTGACTCCTGTGATAAAAGATGAAATTAAGAAAAATCCATACAAATATATGGTTGCCGTAAAAAGGATTGATAAAGGTAAAAGAATTGATATACGGATTCGTATTTCTTCTGACGAGGTTATAAATCTCTCGGATTTTACTGGGAAATATATATGGGTTTCATATTTAATGCCTATGATTCTCTACATAATGATAGGATATTTATTGTATAAATTAATTGGATGCATTATTTTTTATTTCATTCCATTATACTGATTCTTTAGATGAAAGTTATAATTGTTAGATGAGCCTTATATAAATGAGCAATGATTAGAAACTCGGGTACCGAGTGATGAGGAACAGGGCTAGAATGAGCTCAGAAAAATGCTTTAAACAGTGTAATATAGATTTCTATTGAGGATAATGAAAGTTAATCCTAGTATACTTATCGTTATAGGAGTGTTGATATTTATAGCGTATATATTTTTGATAGGAGTTGACGTAAAACAACTCTTTAGTGTTTTGAGAAAGTCTAGTTCGATGTATTACTTTTTAGCAGTCATTATCGATGTTGGCTTTATATTTTTTTACGGACTTGCATGGTTCTTTTTAGTGAAATGTATATGTAGAGAGATAAAATTAAAAGACGCTATATTGATAGTGATCATAGGCTGGTTTGGAGACATGCTTATACCTGCTGCATTCATGACTGGTGAAGCTCTGAGACTTTATCTTCTAAAAAAACTTTATAATATAGATTATTCAAGAGGGCTTGCTACTGTTGTTGTTCACAGGGTTCTAAGTGCTATAGCTTTTGCCATGTTTGTTTCGATAGGTCTTATATTTTTGATAGAAGGCGGAAAGATTCTTTCTAGTGATATTATTAAACGGGGAATCTTTGCTGTATCTCTTGCCGTTATTGTAATAATTGTCGGATTATTACTTGTTTTTAGAATAGATTTAATTGAAAGATATTCTATTAAAGCATTCGACTATTTAGGAAGGTCTTTTAGGAGAATAAGATTACAGAAGTATCAAGAGAAAGTTTTATCTCTTATAAAATCTTATAGAGAGTCAATGATTTTGTTAAGAGAGAAAACAAGCAATATCTTTTTAGGATTTCTGTTTTTGATAATACAGTGGTGTCTCGGTGTCTCGATCCCATATGTTTTCTTTATAGCCGTAGGGCATAAGATGAGTTTTTGGGCACTAGCTACAGCCTATCCGATATATGGTTTAGCAGATAATCTTCCTATAGGTATTCCTGCTAATGCAGGAGTTTTAGACATAGCTATGACTTCCATGTTTATACTTCTCGGTGTTCCAAAGGAAGTTGCTGTTACAGTAACAGTATTAACTAGGAGTATAATAGTTCTCTTTGAAGCTATTTTTACCGGAACTATCACAGTAATATATTCTTCGAAGTTTTTTGAGGATTTCAATCTGGAGTTTCTGAAGAATCTTACGCAAAAAACCCCTATAAAGGAATAAAATTATATATTTATTTTGAGATAAAAGCTAAATAAATAAATAATAATAATTTAGAGTAGAGAATTGATAGGTGTCATTAATGGTTTCTCAAGAAGAAATTACAGAGTTTCGTATAGATTACAGAGAACTGGCAAAAGCTTCTTTAGAGGAAATTGAAAAAGTTGCAGAAAAAGTGAGGTATAAGCTTATTCCTAAAGTAAATATTGATTATAAAATATACACCAAATATACACCGGAACTTAAAGATGGTGAAGAATTAATTACTTATACCTTGAGTGCTTGTCCATATTGTCTTTCATTACTTAAAGCTGTTATATTTAAGCGTGATGGCAAAGTCTGGATAAGAAAAAAATGTCCTGAACATGGAGAGTTTGAAGAACTGTATTGGGGAGACTATGAGTTATATTCGAGGTTTCGTAAATGGCAGTATGACGGTAAAGGTATAGCTAATCCTCATATAGATTTAATTGCTCCCTGTCCTTATAATTGTGGCCTTTGTCCTAGACACAAATCTCATCCTGCTCTGATTAATCTCGTCGTAACTAATAGATGTGATTTAAGTTGTTGGTATTGTTTCTTTTTTGCCAGTAAGGCTGGTTATGTATATGAACCTACACTAAATCATATTCGATATATGCTTAGACAAGCTAGAAAACTAAGGCCCTATCCAGCTATAGCATTACAGATTACTGGAGGAGAACCTACTTTGAGAGATGATTTGGTGGATATTATTCATATAGCTAAAGAAGAGGGTTATACACACATACAAGTAAATACAACTGGCATAAAATTAGCATTTGAGCCAGAACTTGCTAGGATGTTAAGGGAGGCTGGGACAAATGTATTATATATGAGCTTTGATGGAGTTACACCTTATACTAATCCTAAAAACCATTGGGAGATTCCTTATGTTTTGAATAATTTAAGAAAGGCTGGGCTTGGTGTTGTTCTTGTCCCAACGCTTATCAAAGGATATAATGACCATGAGTTAGGGGATATGATTAGGTTTGGTTTAAAGCATATTGATATTGTTAGAGGTGTGAATATTCAGCCTGTGTCTCTCACTGGAAGAATGCCAAAGAAGGAGAGAATGAAATATCGTATTACTATTCCTGACGCAATAAAAGAGATAGAGAAACAGACTGATGGGAAAATTTCGAGGGATGATTGGTATCCTGTTCCAACGGTTGCTCCTATTTCACATTTTATAGAAGCCATTACAGGTAGGCCTCAAATAGAGCTAACGACACATTTTGCATGTGGTGCGGCGACATATATTTTCAAAGAGGATGATGGAGAACTTATACCTATTACTAGATTCGTCAATGTTAAGGAGTTTATGAAGTTTTTAGAGGAAAAGGCCCAGGAAATACAGAGAGGTAAAACCAAATATTTTGTTTTGTTTGAAGCGTTGAGAAAAATACCCAAGTTTGTCGATTTATCTAAAGCTCCAAAAAGATTAAGAAAGGGAAAGAAAATTATAAAGTTTTTATATAATATCTTTATTAGACATAGTTATGATGCTTTAGGAGAGTTTCACTATAATACATTGTTTCTAGGTATGATGCATTTCCAAGACTTATTTAATCATGATGTTGCAAGAGTTCAAAGATGTGATATACATTATGTTATGCCTGATGGAAGGGAGGTTCCTTTCTGCTCGTTTAACGTTATTCCAGAATTTTATCGAGATAGAGTTCAAAGGGTTTTCTCATATACATTAAAAGAATGGGAGGAAATGACTGGTAAAAAGCTATTGGATTTAAAATATAAACGTAATATTAAGAAGTTAATAGAGGGAGAGGCTTATAGGTATCATTATGAGGGAATCATAGATGTCAGCAAAATACCGTATGAAGATCATGTTCTTGCGTCTAAAAAATTCGGAATTCCTGTAATAGAGGAGTAAGCTTATGGTTGAGATAGAGGCTATTGATTTTAATTTGAGGCTCTATGATCCTAGAGTTCTAAAAATGAAGGTAATTACCAATGTAAAAATTGTTGATGTCAATGGCAATATTGTTTCTCTAGAACCTGTATCAGAAAGAGAGATAGAGGACATGGATGACGTCATTTTTGATAAAGAGTTCTCAAATACTCTTTTAATAACATTTGCTGATTTAGTTCATGGAGAATTTGAGGGTGTAGTTAAACTATATCAAATTCCTGAGAATGCCCAATATATCTTTAAGATATATAGTGTTGAATCTAATGGAAAGAATGTTGAGCTAATAAAGATTTGTGAGATGAAGAAAAACAGTATTGTTATAAAATATTATGAGAGGTTACCAGAGTTAAAAGAAAAAGATGAGAGGATTCAAGAAATATGTAGCGTAGCTAAATTACGAGAAGAAATAGTTTATAAAGTTGTTAAAAATTAAAAAATCTCTATTTAGTCATTAGTCTTTTTTTATTTAGTTAAGTAGTTAAAAAATGTTCCCAAAAATTTTTAAATGGTTAAGTTAAATATTATTCTTGGATAGGTGGTTGAATGCCTTCTTCTCTTATAGAGAAGAACAAGCTTATAGAGCATGTTCTTCTTGTGGCTCAAGAATTGCTGAAAGACACAAGGTCAAAGCATATTTCTGTCAAGCTTAGAACTTTGCTAAGATATGCTTACGTATCATATAGAAGGAAGACTACTGATCTTAACATTATTAGAGGATTAGTTCCTAGAATAAGACCACCATCTAGATTGGCGAATCAGTATTTTTATAGAGAGATAGAGCGTGTGTTAGGGGAACATTTCAATATTAGTATTGAGAACAGGAGACAATTCAGATATATAACGTTCTATAAGTCCTGATCTTCCCTTAACCCTCTTCTAACTTTAACAGCTTTTCCTTTTTTCTTTTCTTTTATTTCTCTTCCAGAAAGGACAGCTTTTCCTATAGCTATCAGATTGTCTTGTTCATCTACTACAAAAACTTCTTCTCCTGGTCTAATATTTTCATCTACTTCTATAACATGTTTACAAAAAACTGTTCTTCCTCTTGAAACCCATTCCGCTGCATCAGAAGAAACTTTTACTATTAATTTATTGCTTATTTTTTTCATTATATATTTTGCACCGAAAAGAGTTGGTACGAATCTTTCATCTGTCGCTCTAAGAGTTCCTAAAAGTTTATCTCCGAAATAAATATATTTTATTCTTTTCGTACTTGATGATCTTATCACAGATATCTTACTACAAGTAAAAAATGGTACTAGGGATAAATCATATTGCATTGAGATTATTGCTGCTATTTTTTCAAGATCATACATAGTTGGTTTTTCCTTTTTATTATGTATGGTTTTATCTTCCATAATGTCACGTTACAAATGCTATATTTAATAATTTATGATGTTTTACTTAATAATTAGTATGAGATGTGAGATCTGTGGAACTGTAATAAAGGGAAAGGCATATAAAGTTATTGTCGATAGAAGTGAGCTTATAGTTTGTTGGAGATGCGCCAATAGGGTTGGGTCTATTATTGAAGTAATAGATCTTAGTAGTCCTAGGAGAAAACTTAATAAGAGAACATATTCTTATAAACCTGTGCGTTCTAAAAAAACAAATATTGTGGAAGAGATTGTAGAAGATTATTCAGAAAGGATAAAGGAGGCTAGAAACAAAATAGGGATTACTAGAGATGTGCTTGCTGCAATGGTGGGTGAAAAAGTATCGACTATAAGAAGAATTGAGGAGGGTATGTTACAACCCACGATAGGTTTAGCCCGAAAGCTTGAAAAAGTTTTAAAAATCAAGTTAGTTGAGAGATATGAGGAAGAAGAATATGACTATTATTCATATTCTCAATCTAAATACGATATTACTTTGGGCGATGTTGTAGAATTTAAAGGCGGTGATTAGTCCTAGATGGAAAAAAGAGTTATTATTGTTCAACGAAAAGAGAGATTTGAAAAGAATCTTCTTGGAGAGCTTAAAGAATTGGCTGAGGCAGCTGGATATAGTGTGGTTATGAGTGTTTTACAGACTAGAGGCTATAGCTCAACATATAATATTGGGAGAGGGAAGGTATTAGAATTAAAAAAGTTGATAAAAGAGTATAATGTTGACAAGGTTATATTTTTTAATGAGTTAAAACCGGGACAGGAATATAATCTTCAGAAAGAGCTTGGCGTAGAAGTCATTGATAGATTTGAGTTAATCCTTGAGATATTTGCTTCTCGTGCTGGTAGCCGTGAGGCTAAGTTGCAAATTGAGTTGGCTAGACTGAAGAGAGAGCTTTCAATGATTAGAGAATATATACATCTTGTCAAGACGGGTGAGCTACCAGGTTTTATGGGTGGTGGTAGATATGCTATAGATGCTTATTATCGTCATGTTACGAAAAGGATAGCGTTGATTGAGAAGCGTTTAGAAAAAATTAGAAGGATTAAGAGTCATCGATGGGAGAGGAGAAATTATACGGGCTTATATAGTGTTTCATTGACTGGTTATACGGGTGCGGGTAAGACTACATTGTTTAACGTTTTTACCAGGTTAAATGAGTTTAGTGATGGTAGACCTTTTGCGACTCTTTCTCCTAAGGTTAGAAGGATTAAAATAAAGGGTAGGCCACTATTATTGTCTGATACTATTGGTTTCATAGATAGTCTGCCTAGACTTCTTCTTGATGCTTTTTATACAACGTTAGGAGAGTTACTTTACTCTGATGTTATTTTATTAGTTGTTGATATAAGTGAGAAGATAGGAGAAGTAAAAAGAAAGCTTGAGGCTAGTTTTGAGATTCTTTCTAAGTTAAGCATATCTTTTAACAATGTTATTTTGGTTGCTAATAAAATTGATTTAATAAATTTAGAGGATATGAAAGAGAAATTAAGATTTTTAAAAGAATATGGTGTTGATGTTGTAGCTGTTTCTGCTAAGAAGAATGTAGGATTAGATCTTTTAGAAGATAAAATTATTAGTAAACTACCGAGATATAATAGGTATAAATTGATTATTCCTAGAAATAGTTCTTTTCTTGAGAAAATTGTTTCGAACTGTTATGTTAAGGATATTAATGTATTGAATGGTAAGATAGTTTTAGAAATTGAAGGTAAAAGGGATTGGATAGAGAAATTTGCTAGAAAAAATAGAATAGTTTTGTTTAGCAGATAGTAAAAGTAGGTTAAGAGATTATGTTTTTTAAAAAGAGAATAGTTGTTCTACGTTTAGGTCATAGGCTTCAGCGTGATAAAAGAGTTTCGACTCATGTAGGTCTTGTAGCTAGAGCATTTGGTGCGAATAAAATTGTTTTTGCTGGAATTGTTGAGGAGAGTGTGTATGAGACATTGAAGAAGGTTTGCGAGGATTGGGGTGACGATTTCGGAGTTGAGACAGTTACTAACCCTTTATCATTTATGAGACAGTGTAAAAGAAACGGGTTTAGGATAGTTCATCTTACTATGTATGGTGAAAATATTCAGTTGTCAAATGTTTTAGATAGAATAATTAAGGAGAATGCTGATATATTAATTGTTATAGGTGCTGAAAAAGTTCCTGCAGAGGTGTATAAAATAGCTGATTATAATGTAGCTATTGGTAATCAGCCCCATAGTGAGATAGCTGCTTTAGCCGTTTTCTTAGATAGGCTGTTTAGAGGAGAGGAATTAGCAAAAGAGTTTATAAATGCGAGATATAGGATTGTTCCAAGTAAGAGATACAAAAATGTAGTTAGGATGGGTGTTGGAAATGAGTCTTAATGTTCAGGTTTTGGCCGAGCTTTCGGAAAAAATTTTTGGTAAAAGGGCTAGGCAGGTAATGGAGTTTCTTATTTCGAGGGGTGAGGCTACTGATGAGCAGGTTGCAAATTTTTTTGGAATAGATGTCAACGAAGCTAGAAAGATTTTGAATGATTTATTTGAGCAAAGGTTGCTTAGGTATCGTAGGGCTCGTGATGAGAAAATAGGATGGTATATTTATTTTTGGAGGGTAACAGATGAGAATCCAGCTGTCATATTAGAGGCTAGGAGAAAGAAAGCCTTAGCTATTCTTAGACAGAGGTTGGAATATGAAAGGGATAACACTTTTTATGTTTGTCTTAAATGTGAAAAGAAATATACTTTTGATGAGGCGGTAGATAATTCATTTAGATGCATTGAGTGTGGAGAGTTGCTTGAGCCTTTGGATAATGCGAGGGTAATAGAAATCTTAGAGGAGGCTATTTCTAAGCTTAAACAGTATAATCCTTTTGAATGATAGCTTGATTTAAAATTTATATTTGACTTAATGTTTATCTAGTAAGAGGGCCCGTAGTCTAGCGGCTAAGTAAATCCGTATAGGATGCCGCCCTTACGTGTTCGTAATGATCTAGGATAGGCGGTGGTCCCGGGTTCGATTCCCGGCGGGCCCACCATTCATTATGATAAAAAATTAATAATTGATAGACATATAAGTGTCAGGTTAATTGGAAAGAGCTAAATAGATGGTGAGGAATATTGCCTAGACCTGCTTTAAGGTCTCGAACAGTGAAAAGGAAGATAGTTAGGACTCCTGGAGGTAGACATGTAGTTCATGTGCTGCCTAAGAAACACGATGTTCCTAAATGTGCTGTTTGTGGTAGCCCACTTAATGGTTTTCCCAAGATGACGATAAAAGAAGAGCGGAAAGGACATCGTCCACCAAGTAGGGTTTTTGGTGGATATTTGTGTTCTCGTTGTTTAAGGATGGGACTCAAAGAAGCTGTAAGGTTACAATTTAGTGCATAGATATGAGAAGAATCGTTATTGCGGTGAGTGGGAAACCTGGTTCTGGTAAAACTACGTATGCTAAGTTTATTGCTCAACATTACGGTTTAAGATATATTTCTAACGGTATGATTTTCAGAAGATTGGCTACTGAGAGGGGATATTCTTTTGAAGAGTTTCATAGGATTGCTGAAAGTGATCCAAGCATAGATAAACTGATTGATGAGAGAGCTATTGAGGAAGCTAAAAAGGGATGTGTGGTTGTTGATGGACATTTAAGCGTATGGGTATTGAAGGATATAGCACATTTAAAGATAATATGTGATGCGTCCTTTGATGTCAGAGCTGAAAGAGTTTCGAAAAGAGATAATTTACCTATTCAAGATGTTAAAATGTTATTAAGGTTAAGAGAACAAAGTAACAGTGAAAGAGCCAAAAAATATTATGGTATTGATTTATCTGATTTATCTGTTGCTGATCTAGTAGTATCTACGGAGAAACTTGATATAGAGGGTGTAAAGAAGGTTATAAAAACTTTCATAGATGAATATAAACGTCTTAATCCTTTTCTTTTTCCTTAATATTATGGATATGTAGCAGACGTTTATAAGCTAAATTTTTAAATAGTTTTAATGATCTTTTCTGTAAGTTAGGAAACATGTGTTGGTGAATACGATGCCGAAAGTATATGATGTTGGAAGAATATGTGTTAAGATAGCCGGTAGAGAGGCAGGTAAGAAATGTGTGGTAGTCGATATAATAAATGAAAACTTTGTGCTTGTGACAGGTCCTAAGTTGGTGACTGGTGTCAAAAGAAGGAGAGCTAACATAAAACATTTAGAGCCTACGCCTAATAAAGTAGTTATAAAGAAGGGAGCTACTGATGAAGAAGTTGTTAAAGCTTTGGAGGAAGCAGGATTAATTGAAGATATGAAAAAAGAAGTTAGGCCAGTACTAGCATAATTTTCATCAAAAATATTTTTATTGTTATCCTACCCTAAAATGAGCGAGGCATTTGAACATATGAAGAGAAATAAAATAGATAGATCTAGAGAGATTTTGATTAAAAATATTGAAAAAGAAGATTATGGCTTCGGTAAATCTCCTAGAGAAAGGAGTATAGAAGAGTTGTTTGAAGCCGGTGTAATAAATCTTGATAAACCCGTAGGGCCTTCAAGTCACGAAGTTACAGCATGGCTAAAAAAGCTGTTAGGAATTAGTAAGATAGCTCATGCGGGAACCCTAGAGGCTTTTATAGCCGGGGAAATCCCAAGGTTTCAGGAGTATTGCCTATAGCTCTTAATAGGGCCGTTAAAGTTATTCCAGTGTTACTGCATGAGGATAAAGAATACATATGTATTATGAGGCTACACGGAGAGATCTCTGAAGAAAAACTGTTAAAGGTCTTAGAAGAATTTACTGGTCCAATCTACCAAAGGCCTCCGCTTAGATCTGCTGTTAAAAGAGTTGTTAGAATTAGAACAATATATAGCATAGAGTTGCTTGAAAAAAGGGGACGAGATGTTTTACTAAAGGTTCATTGTGAAGCAGGAACATACATGAGAAAATTATGTCATGATGTAGGTGAAGTGCTAGGTGTTGGAGCACATATGCAAGAACTAAGAAGAATTAGGTCGGGTTGCTTTAGTGAGGATGAGTTTCTGGCTACGTTGCAAGATGTTGTAGATGCATATCATTTCTGGAAAGAGAATAATATTGAAAAATTTCTGCGTAGGGTTATTTTACCTGTCGAATATGCTGTAAGGAACATACCTCGGGTAGTAATTAGAGACAGCGCTGTCGATGCAATAGCTCATGGTGCGGCTCTTATGGTTCCGGGGATATTGCAGATTGAAACAGGTATAAAAAAGGGTAGTATGGTTGCGATATTTACTAAAAAGGGTGAGCTTGTAGCTATAGGTGAGGCAAAAATGAGGACTGAGGATATGTTAATAGCTGAAAAAGGAGTTGCTGTTGTACCCAAGCAAGTTATAATGAAACCTGGAACATATCCTAAAATGTGGAAAAAGAAAAATTAAAGAAAATGGATATTATATATTACAACTGAGCCGGGGTGCCCGAGTGGACTAAGGGGTCAGGCTCGAGATGAAGGAAAAAAGCCTGGTCGAGTTACCTGATGTCCTTTATGGGACGCCCGGGTTCGAATCCCGGCCCCGGCGTTACTTATTTTTGTTTATCGATTAAAATAATTTTATAGCGGGCCCGCCGGGAATCGAACCCGGGATCTTCGGCTTTCTTCAATGCTTCCGAAGGCCGACGCCTTTCCAAACTAGGCCACGGGCCCATATAAAGCTTATAACTTTATTAAAATATATTTTGGGTTCTGCATTAAAGTTTTTATTAATTTTGTTAAACTAATATTTTGGTGTATTTGTTTGGACTTTTATTCCTCTATAATACAAGGTATTATATCATTGATTGGAGATTTCCTGAAATGGCCGATGATTAGTATTACTTCAACAATTATAGTTTTTTTAGTTATTGTAGTGTTGAGGTTAATTTACTTTTTTACTGTTAAGGAGGATGAAATCAATAGAATTATGGTTCAGATAAATAAGTGGGAGGAAAGGAAGAAAAGGGCTATTGAGAAAAAGGATATGAAAATGTATAGAAGGGTTATGAGAGAAGAGAAACGTATAGAAAAATTAAAGAACCAAATAGAGAAAAAGAAGATGATTGGTAGCATATTAACCACTATTTCTTGGATAATATTTTTTAAAATAACCTCTGATATAGTAGGTAGTAGACCAGTAGTGCTTTTTCCGCTGTTTAATTATTCAAAAATTGCTTATCCTACATGGTTTATGATTAACACAATCTGGGGCTACTTGCTGGTAGATAAGGTTATAAGATTGTTTATTAAAAATAAATCTCTTTAGAATAGATTATATAAATTTTTATAGTTTTAATGTGATATAAATTTATAAACAAGGTCGTATGGTATAACTAGCTATAATAGTAATATATAGGTGATATATGTGTCCTCTCAGAAAAAACCCCATCTAAACTTGGTTGTTATCGGGCATGTAGACCATGGAAAGTCAACCTTGATGGGAAGAGTACTGTATGAGATAGGTGCTGTAGATGAAAGGATTATCAGAGAATACGAAGAGGAAGCAAAGAAGCTTGGAAGAGAAACATGGAAGTATGCATGGGTACTAGATAAATTGAAGGAAGAAAGAGAAAGAGGCTTAACTATAGACTTAGGTTTCTACAAATTTGAGACAAAGAAGTACATGTTTACGTTAATCGATGCTCCTGGTCATAGAGACTTCGTTAAGAATATGATTACTGGTGCAAGTCAAGCAGATTGTGCGATGCTTGTGGTTTCAGCTAAAGAGGGTGAATATGAAGCCGGTATCAGCCCTGCTGGACAAACAAGAGAACATGTCTTTTTAGCTAAAACAATGGGTATCAATCAGCTTATTGTTGCTATTAACAAAATGGATACAGTTAACTATAGTGAGGAGAGATACAACGAAGTGAAAAACGGCATTTCCCGTCTTTTAAGAATGGTAGGTTATAAAGTGCAAGAGATTCCGTTTGTACCAACTTCTGCATGGTATGGAGATAATATAAAGGAGATCAGTAAGAATACACCATGGTATAAGGGTTCAACATTAATTGACGCGTTTGATACATTTAAAGAACCTGCGAGACCTATTGATAAACCTTTAAGAATACCCATACAGGATGTTTATAGTATTAGAGGTGTTGGAACGGTTCCAGTGGGCAGAGTTGAGACCGGTGTTTTAAAGGTTGGTGACAAAATAATATTTATGCCTCCAAAAGTTTCTGGAGAGGTAAAATCTATAGAGACTCATCATACAAGGATTGATCAAGCCATACCTGGAGACAATATAGGTTTTAATGTTAAAGGCGTTGACAAGAATCAGATTAGAAGAGGAGATGTTGCTGGACATGTAAATAATCCTCCGACAGTTGTGTCAGAATTCGTAGGCAGAATATTTGTGCTTTATCATCCGACTGCTATTGCAGCAGGATATACTCCAGTTCTACATGTTCACACTGCTACGACACCTGTTACTTTCGCTGAGCTTATACAGAAGATTGATCCCAGGACTGGTGCTGTAGCCGAAGAGAAACCTGCTTTCATCAAGCAAGGTGATGCAGCCGTAGTTAGATTTAAGCCTATGAAAAATGTCGTCGTTGAGAAATATCAAGAACTCCCACAATTAGGAAGATTTGCAATTAGGGATTCAGGTAGGACGATCGCTGCTGGAACGGTTATTGACTTAAAGAAAGTTGAATAAATTTATTTTTAGGTGCCGCGATCGATGCCGAGAATAGTGCGAATAAAGCTGGTCAGTACATCTGTTGAGGATCTTAATACTGTATGTAACGAAATAAAAAGTATTGCCAAGAAAACTGGAGTAAGAATGAACGGTCCTATACCTTTACCTACTAAGAGATTAATGGTTACTGTTCGTAAAGCTCCATCGGGACAAGGTACACATACTTTCGATCACTGGGAGATGAGAATTCATAAGAGAATAATCGACATGGATGCTGATGAAAGAGCGATGAGACAGTTAATGCGAATAAGAGTTCCATCATCGGTTAAAGTGGAAATAGAGATAAAGTAAATTATAATATAATATTTTTTAAATCTTTATATCTTTATTATTTTTAGCCGGGGTGCCCGAGTGGACTAAGGGGTGGGCCTGGAGTATATACTAGCCAGCCCATGTCCTTTATGGGACGCCCGGGTTCGAATCCCGGCCCCGGCGCCACCGAATACTTTCAGTTATATCTTGATAATATCTTTGTCTTACGGTTTATTCTAGTTTTATAATTTATTAAACCCCTTATTTCCTATGCATCATGTGGAATAGTATGGTTGATGAGTTGGATGATATATTTGAACGGTTCATTCATTCAAAGATTTTTAAGAATAGAGAAAAACTTTTGCCAGACTACATACCTGATAGATTGCCACATAGAGATGAGCAGATAAAGAAGCTGGCAACGATTTTGGCGCCTGCATTAGGAGGTTCAAGACCATCAAATATATTCATATATGGGTTAACTGGGACTGGGAAGACAGCTGTTTCTAGATATGTTTTGGGTAGGTTGACTAAAAAGGGAGGAGACAATATTGTATATATCTATATTAACTGTAGACAGAATGATACAAATTACCGTGTATTAGCAGAGCTTGCACGTAATATAGGTATAAAGATTCCTTTTACGGGATTAGCTACTAGTGAAGTGAAAAAACGTGTATTGGAGGGACTTGAGAGACGTGGAAAAATAGTGATCGTTGTACTGGATGAGATAGATCATCTTGTTAAAAAGAGTGGTGATGACGTGTTGTATTTTCTGACTAGGATAAATGAACAGTTATCTAATTCTAAACTCTCTGTTATAGGCATCACAAACGACTTGAAATTTATGGAGTTTCTTGATGCTCGAGTAAAAAGTAGTCTGGGTGAGGAAGAGTTAGTGTTTCCGCCATATAATAATAAGGAATTAGAGGATATTTTACGTAAGAGGGCTGCAGAGGCATTTCATGAAGGGGCGCTTGATAATAGTGTTATTCCATTATGTGCAGCTATTGCAGCCCGTCAAAATGGTGATTGTAGGTTAGCATTAGATCTTTTGCTTAAGGCTGCTGAAATAGCTGAAAGGAGCGGAGAGAATGTTGTGAAGGAGGAGCATGTTAGGCTTGCTCAAAAAGAAGTAGAAAAGAATCTAGCTGTTGATGTAATAAAGACGATGCCTCTACACGTAAAGCTTGTTTTAGCATCGATATATGTTTTGACAAAGGAGAAAGTGAAGAATTTGACCACGGGATTAATATACAATAAATATGTATATCTTGCTAAGATTATGGGTATAGAGCCAGTTACTCAGAGAAGAATTAGTGATATTATTAACGAGTTGGATATGCTAGGGTTGATAAATGCAAGAGTTGTTAGTTTGGGTAGATATGGTAGGACAAAGATAATAAAGCTTAGTGTTTCATCGAACAGTATAGAAGAAGGTTTGAAGGAAGATTTATTTATGCTTGGTCTAACGGAGCTTACCATATGAAATAATCTAAAAGAGCTATGTTAAATCTCCACAGGTACAATAAATTTCATGGAGAAGATCGTAGAGTTCATCCATACCCAGACCTTCTTTGGCTGAAATTTTTGCTATTCTTCTAGCAAGACCATACTTGTCCATTACCTTTGCTAATTCTTCAGCTACTTCGGCTAATATACCTTTTTCTTTATGCAGATATTCTTGTAGAAATTGGGGATTATCTATCATTTCAATAATTTTGGAATCTTTAAGCTTATCTATCTTATTAATTACTAATATATTCTCAATACCTAATCTGAAATCAACAACCATGTTCATAAGTTTTAATGCTATTACATCTGATGGCCTATATGTTAATGTAGGATCAAATACAAGTACTCCTATAGTTGTACCAATCTGAGATAAAGAATTTATAAAGATTGGTCCTATTTCCCTAAATAAGAAAAGCTCCATTTGCCCTGGAGTATCTACGATAACTATATTCTCCACTAGTTTCTTTACTCTGCTTATCATAATATCTTTATATTTTATCAATAGATCTATGCTTTTTATAAGTCCGCCATTTGGTCCCAGTTTATACTTTTTCATAACGTCATGAACTGTAACATATTCTCTTGCATCTATATCAGGTTTATATGGAAGGTATTCTACCCCTGGATCCAAGTTTATATATGCTATATTTATATTCTGATTTTTCTCTATCCACTCGCCTAAAGTTTTTACTAGTGTTGTCTTGCCGCTTCCAGCTGGACCTATAATCACTATAATTTGTAGTGATCTTTTCGGTTCAAATAACATACTATACCACTTTAAAAAAATTAAAATATATCACGAAATAAAACTTATTAGATTATGGGCCCGTGGCCTAGCAGGAAACATTTAGATGCCTGAGGGGCGGCGGCCTCCTAAGCCGTAGGTCCCGGGTTCGAATCCCGGCGGGCCCGCCACTCAGTAATGCAACTATATGCTATAATATCTAAAACTTCATCAGAAGTTAGTTTTAATCCTTTATGATCAATTATCTCCTTAATTTTTTCATATATTTTAATGTCTTTTCGTGTTTCTTCTAACATAAATGTTTTTATCCATCGCAAAGATGTATGAAAGCCAAACATCTCATTTGCAATCTTTATCGTATTGTAGAGAGCAATTACACTATATATAATATCGATGTTTAGATCACATGCTATAGCAGTTATTGATACTCTATTGGTAAAATCTTTTCTGCTATTTAATGCTGTTTTATTCAAATGAAAAATTAAAGAAAAAATCATTTTATCGATATCTTTATTTAGATAAATTGTTAAAGGCTTAGTGAAGCCTTTTCTAGGACATTCATTAGATATATAACATACTATATTTTTTGGAAGAGATCCGCTGTATTCATATATCTTATTGAATATCTCTTTCTCAATTGCTTTCCACTGTTTCTTAAAATTGTCTATTATCTTATCAAGTGTTTTTTGGCTGATTTTTCTTTCTTTCTTACCGAGAAAATGTATAATAATCTTATCAAATGATTTTCTATAGATAAAATGGATAGTAGTCATAATTTACATAAATTTTTAGTAAAGTTATCTAAAATAGATTTCATGGTAATATAATATCTTCTATCGAAGGTATATAGCTCTCATTATAGAACATTAAGCCATATAACTTGAGATCATCTCGTGTAATGTCTCCAGCAAACGTAAATAGAGCTACTTTAAAGAAATATTGTTCTCCTGCACTTATAACGATAGGACTGGATGAAATAAACCTAGAAACTAAAAGTTCTTCTACTCTTCTTGCATAGTCAGCAGATGTCCATATTACTAATGCTCTTTCACCCTTTTTATTAAGTAATGAGTAAAAATTGGGGTTCATATATATCGTATGAACAAACTCTTCATTTACATCATTCACTCTTTTTCTAGATTGACCACAATACAAAGTTTCATTTCCTCCAAAGTCATCATCGTTTATATGACGGTGATAGCTGCTTGAGTATTGTCCAATTGTAAATTCACCGTCAGGATCATCAGTATAATACCAGTACCAAAGTCTCTTTGGACTATTCGTATCGTTTGCAGATCCCGAGATCATCGTTATGAGATTTATATAATGATTCGATACAACTATATCTTTTAAGTAAGTGTAATTGATTCTAAGCATAACATAGTGGGCTGCATATGGCAGTGTTACAACCATATTGTTTTCCATTTCATCAGTATGAATAATGTATCCTAAGTCTGTACAAGATGTATTTTCTACCACTTCAATAGTTCTTCTTGAATGTCTAAATGCGAAACCTCTTACTGCACCGCTATAGTTATACCAGGTACCTCCAGCCAATTTTCTTGGTATCCACCACCATCCACATGAAGTACGTAAAACATCGTATCCTCCTAACATGTATTCAACACTATAATACCCTCCTAATGGGTCAGGAGATATCAAACTAATACTCCAGTCGATAGCATATGATTTACCTTCACTTGCTACAAGTTGTAGATAATAGTAGCCATTATAGGCAACTATATAATCGCCACTGTAGTTTAATTTTACTCTTATTGGATAAGGCTGTGCATCTATATCAGATATCCATCCAATTCGAACTTTTTTCCTTCTACTATCAGTGAAGTTTACTTGAAAAACCAATTTATGATAATCACTGAAACGTCTATATAGATTTGCTAATCCTTTGAAGTCTTGAAAATTATTATCCCATCTTTCAAATTGTATAGGTACCATAACTAGATCTGAGTCAGGACCGTGCTCACTAATCCAGACTCTGAACTGTTTTATTGGAATTGGAGGAAGTGGAGGCAGTGGAATACTAGCATAATTAGGCAGTTTCCAATCATAATACCAATAAAATGTACCATTCTGCAATACTTCTAAAACATATGATTTATATGGAGCGACGCATCTCACAATGTTGCCATGTTCATCCTTTAAGCAAGCGTTGTCTTGTATAATATAATCTATATAGTTCCAATTGTATCCCTCGACAGTTATCTGTCTATCATCCTCTAATAGCACATGAACTCGAGCCCTTCCATTCAGTAAGGGTACCTGAGGAGTAATAATAACGGTATATGTACCGTTACCATGATAGATTAATTTCAGGATAGTTGCATTATACCATCCCCAATTCCTGGGATCTTGGTAAAGTATTCTTATCTGGTCTTCTCGTAAATTTATAAATGGTTTTTCCATGTCTATTCTCAGCGATATGTTAAACATCGTAACATTTACCCCTAGATATTGTGTATTTATAAAAGAGCTAGGATCTATTCTCATCTCGAGAGCAACCCTAACACTTTGTCTCCAACCATAGAATCCAACTTTAGTAAGATTAAGTGAAAGCACAGCATATGCAGCAGAAATACTACTTGGAACATACCAGTATCCTTTTACAAGATTATCAATATCCCATTGACTATATCTAATCTTTTTTATGACTACTTTAATCTGAGGTCCATAATCTTCATATACATACATTATTGTTTTTATCCAGTTTGAAACAAATTGTTGTGCATGTAGACGTGCAGTTGCAAAATCATTTGTGATAGAGTATTCATGTGTAGCCATAGCTAATGCACGAGTAACAACTCTTCTAAAATCTGAGGATATAGCTTTTACAATTTCAGCATATTTTTTACCAGAAAATCTTCTATAATATATTCTAGTTTGATAAACGTTAAAAACAACAACAACTAACATGAGTGCTATAAACAGAGCAGCTAGAAGAGCAAATTGCCCTTTTCGATAAATATATATCACCCGGGACGAGCCAGTTTTAAAGTAATATACAAAATCATTCCTCTTCTAGGTTCATATAAAGTTACATATGTATATGTTACTATCGCTATATGGCCATGAATTTTTTCATCAAATGAAGGAACATTAGTAATCTTTTTTGTATCTAGTCTCGTTAAGGTTACGTTTATGTTATCAACTGTAACATTATAAACTTCCATTGAGAAGAGGGTATTAGGAGGTAATGTTTGTTCAAGCATAACTTTCATATGGTCTTCCCAATTAGAGCCGTTCACAATACCTTGAACTATTACATTTTCAAACAATCTACATGACGCAAATAGATCAAGCACATTATATGCCAACTTTACAAGTTCGTCACGTTCTCTGATCTCTAGGATATCGGGTGGACGAACCAGTTGTTGTACCATTAAATATACAGAAATAATTATAAACGAAGTAAAGATCATTTCGACAAGCCTGGCCTGCCCCCTCATCCGCTCACCTCCCATACCGTAAGGACTGCAACATAGGAAAAACCGTCAATGTCAACGTAACGATAAATCGTTACAGCGCTAGCTCCTACGCCCGGAGAAGTTTGATATGTAAATTCTTTATGTTTAACAGCATAGTTAACATAAAGTGTATTGTTATACTTGCCAAGAAGTACTACAATATAAGTTCCAGGTTCAATATACGAGAGATAATATGTCTTAAAATTATCACCTAAGCTGACTCGATGAGTAACATTATTCAAACTTACTGTAAAAAATCTAGGCGGTGCTATATCGATCACACTATTGTTTGAAATTAATGAATAGTTTTGTCTAAGTGATATGTATCTTCCTACAGAAGTAGCATTAGGTACTATATGGGGATAATATCCTATGGAACGTAAGTTTGCTATACTGCCCTGGATAACAAGTAAATATTCTATTCTAGAAAACGTAAACTCTGTCAAAACTAGCTCGCTTAATGTCTTGTTAGTATAAAATTCTTTCACATAGCTGAAATCTAATAGACAGCTACCATTGGAAAGTATACTTGTTATACCGGTATTCTTAAGGAAGAACAATCTGGAAGTACTATTGCTATATAACCCAAATATAAAATAGTAAACTGTTACTATTACGTTTCCCTGAGGATTACCAAAAAAGTTTCTTGTATATACAATAATTTTTTGTGGTAGTTTAGTGTTATATACATGAGATGTTATTTTTACGTCAAATTTTATCACAGGTATAAGAGTTAACCTAAAACCGTATGTCTTCCATATCCCTAAATGTTGTTTAATAAAGTTGGGAGGGATATAAAATGGATTATCAGCATACTCTATTAATCTTATGATTTTATCACTTTCTAATGTATAAAAACCTTTTAAGGCAGATATGCTTGCAAGACCGACATCATATAGATTTGAGAGATCATTTGTAGAGATATTTATATTTTCTCCCCAGTCTGGCGGTGTTCCCGGAGATAGAATAATCCTATTTTCAATTTTTTGCGCTACTAGTTTTAATCTCTCCCTATTTATAGTATCTAAAGGTGCAACAATATTAAAGAAAGTTGATACAGATAATGCTATTATTAAAATAATGTTAAGGACCAATGCAACATATTCCATGGCAGCATGCATACTTATCCTCTCAATCTACCTAAACCTATCTTTATGGTACCGTCAATGCCTCGGAAAACTATTATAATTGGATTATTTACTCCACTGAAAAGAACGTCCTCAACAACTATATTATTGTATTCTCCAGGAGACAAGACGCTAACATAAGATGAATGTTTTATCAATAGCTTCGATGTTGATTCGATATATGGATATGTTAAAGTCCTGGCATAGATATATATTCTATTATTGTTATCAACTTTAATCTCTAAATAATAACCTTTTTCTTTTATTCCTACTGGTAAATCTAAGGATTTTACTGTAAAACCAGTTGAATTAGAAGCTATTTTAAGCTCTATAAGCTCTGTCAATGATGTAGAGACATCATCGCATATCTCTTGAAGTCTCATCTTCAAAACATCTGTTAAGAAAAATTCTTGAAGGCCAAAGAAATATAATGTTATAGAGAGAAAGACTGATATCATTGCAACCGTACCCCATAGATGAGAATACACAGAGTGTGGCATTCTATCATCCTGGCACAGTAGATACCTCTACTATTGATTTAGAAAAGATGATTAATGTCCCGTCTACAATTTCGCCTGTTATTGTTTTAATCTCTGTTACTGTTTGATTATTTACATCGGTTTGGGTTGCTGTTATTGTAAAATCGTTAAAGGGGAGAAAAATATTGGTTTTATTCAAATATATATTCTTTAAATATAACGTGATGACTCCGCTTCCACCCATTTTACCCATTTTAAGCCTAATGTAATCTATATTAACAACATTAAGGTTAACTGCGCTCCCATTATTTAGATAAAATTTAAAAACACCTAGCTGTGTAACTCTAATTCTGACAGGGTCAACTATGATTAATGCTCTTTCATCAAATGTCGTGTATGTTAATGTTAATGGAGTTTCTGGGTCAATTATAACTAATTGATTTGTACCTCTTAATATCTCAGTTCCTTGATCTGTGACTAATGATCCACTTTTTAATAAGACTATCGGTATGTCCGTGTCGTTTATGATGACTTGGTTATTTATTCTTACTTTAAATATTCTATATTTTTGTATGATGCTTGGAGCTGAGACTCTTGTGTTGAATCTTAAATAGGTAGATGCATTGAAGTCCGAAGCTATTTTCTCGATGACATAGGATAGATAAAGCATATCATTTTTACCATTTTCGTACTCTATTACTTCTGCATGGCTCTCTAGGATGCCGTATGAATACCATATTGATAGTATGATAGCTATCATTAGTATTGCAAATATTATGCTCGTCGTTATAACTGTGCTAAATCCTCTCTTTATCATATTTTCACGAAATATTAGAGCTTGATAGGTATCGTTAGTCCTCGAACGATCTGTGGAGTAAATATGATGGCTAATAGGCTCGCTATAGTTAGTAGAAAGGCATGTTTAAAGCCGGCTGATACTTTTTCAGAACCTACTTTTCCAGCTACAAGTCCCATTAAATATGAGTTGAATATGACTGGAGGTAAAAACATGTTTATTATGGTTGCAGTACCTATTGATCCCCCAGCAATACCCATGATGTAGTTCATAAATCCTACAAGGATTAATACGACTATGACGATTATTATTGCTCCTAAATATGGTATAAGCATTAAGGGTCTGAGCATAGCTTTTTTCTCTTTCTCTACTTGTTCTAGTGTTTCGGCGTAAGAGGCTAATGCTTCAAGTGTTTGGGCCGTGCCTCCTCCTACTTCGATAGATTCAACTAAAAGAAACATTGCAATTAAGGCAAACCAGTTTTTCATGCCTCGTGCAAAGTTATGGAAGATCTTTGTTAGAGAAATACCCCATCCTACTTCTCTAGAAATTTTTTGAAGATGTTTAGAGAATCTACCATAATCCCTGTCTGATAGGTTTAGGATACATCTTTCGGGAGACATTCCTGTTTTTCTTACCTCGACTAGGTCTCGAAGGAATCTGGTGAGACCGTATTGTATTCCTGAATATATTATCGATGACCTTATTTCGACCAGCATTGCTGGTATGATGCCTATAGTTAGGGATAGTATTATACCTAGGCCTGATTCGTATCCTGCAGGGACGCCAAGCATTTTCCTCATAATCTCTGTAAAGGTTACGAGTGGCGCAAAGGTTTTTCTTAAAATGAATCCGAGAACACTTCCTGCTACAAGGAATGGTAATGATGTTCCGATAAAGAGTATTATTGTTATAGGCAATGAAACCGCGAAAAACACTACGTAGGGCATTTTGTCATATACAGGGTATTTTGGTTGCATCATGTCTGCTAAGTATATGAACATGCCAGAGATTACTGGTAAAAGAATATATGAGAATAGGAAAAATTGTATTTCGCTTGTACCACCTATGCCGAATCCAGCTTGTGCTAAAGCAAAGTTTACCACAAATAATGTGTAGACTACAAGTGACGAGAGAAGTGATACAGCCATGTATGATTCCATGAGCATAGCAAGTCTTTCACCTATGGTTTTCACTATTGCTGTTCTTTCATGTAGCATCATTTCTGTCTGTCTATTAAGGTAGTGAACAACGTCTCCTCCAGCTCTGAGTGTTGCAGCATAACCTAACATCAGTTGTTTATAGGCTTTGTTAGGCACTCTTAAGGCTGATTCTTCTATTGCTGACAGAGGATCTAGACCCATGGCTCTTACTCTTAGGTAGAATCTCGTAGCCTCCTTTTTTACTTCTTCGAAAAGTATTTTTGGTGCTCTCGCTAGTCGTTCAAAGCTTGTGTATGGAGATATTCCTCCTGTGGCCATAACAGTTACGTAGACAGAAAGGTAGGGTATTTCTATATCTAGCTTCGAGGATCTGCTTATTTTTTTCATTTTAGGATATGTTATGCCTATGAGGAACACTATTCCAGGTAGTAGAAACATTAGGACTATGGATATAATGGTGCCGAAAGGTCCTGAGAGAAATGGTATAAGATTAAACATAGATGCTAGCATTAGTGGGATACCTGTTCCAAGACCGATGAAAAATACGATTAGTGTTAGAGCTGTTATAAGAGAAGCGTATGCTGGCGGATATATACGCATGTCTGCTGTAACTATGTCGTCATATAATCCTTTGTAAATTTTAGTAAATACATTACCTGCCCATCCAAATAGAGCATACATATATCCTATAAAGCTCAACAACCTACACCGTTTATTAATATAATTTTTATCTACTTATTATCTAATATAAACTTAACAATAGGAAAATATGTATTTAACTGTTTTTTATTAAACATGAAAGTTATATTCATGTTTTAATAATCTATTATTATGTAGTTTTTAGAAATGAGTGTAGAATATGTCTGGTAAAGACATTAAGAAACAAGGCGAAAATAAAAATGAATTAGTGAAAGAAGCAAAGCAAGCTAAAAGTATAGAGACTAAAAAAGCAGATGATAAAGTTGAAGAAAAAGATAAGGTAGAAAAAGAAACAGAAAAGAAGAAGAAAGCAAAGAAAAAAAGAGGTATCTTTGGTAAATATAAAAAGGAAAAGAAGAAGGAAAAGAAAAAGGGTGAGGAGGAAGAGGAAGAAAAGGAGAGAGTTGTTTATCTCGAGATTCAGCCAGAGTATGAAATTGTGGATGAGTATTGGATACAGGAGCCTTTCGCTAAGGTTAAGATTGCTAAGCTTCCAGAATTAGGTGGTCAAAAAGTTTATTTTGTTGAAGAGGCTCAGTTGACTCCGAGTGAGAAGAAGGCGGTTGATAAACTTATAGATATATTGAGTGTTGAGTTAAATCCACCGGAGGGGTTTGAAGAAGATATTAGGAAGCATGTTATTGATGAGGCTAGAAGACTTGCTGAAAAATATAAGAAGGCTATAAAGGGTGTTACTGAGGAGAACTGGGACAAGATTCTCTACTATATTGAGAGGGATCTTTTAGGTTATGGTCCGATAGATGTGATGATGAGGGATTTTAGGCTGGAGGATATTTCTTGTGATGGTGTTAATAGGGCTATACATGTATGGCATAGAGAGCACGAAAGTATTCCTACTAATGTGATTTTTGTAGATAAGGAATATTTGAGAGAGTTTATTATTAAGTTAGCTCATATGGCTGGTAAGCATATTTCTGCTGCTTTCCCGATAGTGGATGCGATGCTTCCAGGTAGGCATAGGCTTGCTGCTACTTATGGTGAGGAGGTGTCGCCTAGAGGGAGTACTTTCACTATAAGGAAGTTTAGAGAGAAGCCGTTATCTATAATAAACCTTTTGGAGAGTGGTAATCTTGATGAGTGGACTGCTGCATATTTGTGGTTTATGCTTGAGAATAGAGTTACTTTAATGGTTATTGGTGCAACGGCTGCGGGAAAGACTACATTGCTTAATTCTCTTACTTCATTCTTTAAGCCTGGATTTAAGGTAGTTACGATAGAGGAGACGCCTGAGCTTAATCTTCCACATGAGAACTGGGTACAGTTAGTAAGTAGGGAGAGTTATGGTCTCGGTGAGGCTAAGGTTGGTGAAATTACGTTGTTTGATTTAGTTAAGGTTTCTCTTAGATATAGGCCTGACTATATTATAGTGGGAGAGATTAGGGGAGAAGAGGCATTCGTGTTATTCCAGGCTATGTCTACTGGTCACGGTGGTATGAGTACGATGCATGCTGATAGTCTTGATAGAGCTGTTAAGAGATTGGTTAGTCCTCCTATGAATGTTTCGCCTGCATATATACCTTCTCTTAATATTGTTGTGTTGACTGAGAGAACTATATTGCCTACTGGTGAGTTTAGTAGAAGGATTAGAAGGATTTGGGAGATAGAGGATTATGGAAGATACAGGGAGATAGTTAGGTGGAATCCTACGACGGATAAACATGAGATAATTAACGATAGTTATCTGATACCTAGGTTGGCAGAGTTTCAGGGAAAAGCTCCTGAGGATGTTTTGGAGGAGATTAGGCGTAGGCAGGTGGTGTTGACATGGATGAAGTTTACTGAGATTAGGGATATGAAGGATGTTTCTAAGATTATTTTAGAGTATTATGTGTCGTCGCAAGAGGTTTATCTTAGGGCTGTGCAGGATCTTGAGCGTTTAGGTGTAAAGGTTGAGAAGATAGGTCCGAGAGTTGTTGCTGTTGCTCAAGCTTCTCCGAGAAGTTCTAGGGAGAGCCAAGTATTTATTAGGGAGAGTACTAAGCCTGTGGTTAGACATGTAGTTGAAAAACCTGTTGAGGAAAAGCCTGTGAAAATTGTTAGTGAGGAGCCTAAAGTTGAGGAAGAAGTTAAGGGGCCGAGTCTTCAGGATAAGATACTTGTGACGTTGTTAAAGCTTGGTGGTGAGTCAGATTATGTATCTCTGATAAACTTGTTAAATGTTCGGAAGAACGAGTTTTCGTCAGTTGTTAGGGATCTTATTAGGGCTAAGATGATTGTTCCAGTGATTACATATGTTGAGAATCGTCCGACTCTTGGTTATAAGCTTACGGCGGAGGGAGATAGACGGGCTCGTGAGCTGAGTAAATAATTATAGGGAAGATATTATATATTATTTATAATGGATAAAGTTTCGAAGAATGTAAAGAATATTATAAGGATACTGAAGGATATAGATTCAAACATTGATTTGGCTAGAGATCGTTTTCAATTTGATATTCTTATTAATGTTCAAGATGATAAACCTTTTTCTCTTTCTTCTCTTTCTTCTCAATTAAATGCTAGTAGGAAGTCTTTGGCTGATGCTATTCAGAAAATGAAGAATAAAGGTATTGTGGAGAAGCTTGGTAGGGATAGGTATAGATTGTCTGAGAAAGGGTTGAGAATTAAAAAGACTATAGTTGATCTTGCTTCTTCAAAGTTATTGTCAGAAAATATATATGATATGTTTTATGTAGCTCGTATAATTTTGATTTTAGGTACATTGAATAGGGAGTGGGTTCCTGTTACTACTCTCGCATCATATTTTAATACTACTGGTGATAAGATAGCAAGGATCATCAAGGAGAATACTGATGAGAAGATTTTGAAGACTAGGGAGGGATTGACTGGGATGGAGGTGGCTTTAACCTTTGAGGGGAGGAACCTATATAATAAGTTGTTGGATGATGTAAGCATAGGTCCCTATACAGCTAAAGTGCTCAGAATATTGACTGGTACTCCTAATATTTTTGCTGGTCTTAAACGTTTTATATTGTTTAATCTTATAGCAGGTATACTGACTGTTGTGTTTTCTTTTATTACTAACTATGTGATTATCGTGGCTGCTGTATGGGTTATAGTGACGTTGTATATAACTATACTGATCTATTCGAAAACATGAAATAATTAATAATAGAATATATAAGATGATTCAGTAACAGAGAATTATTTTAAAGATAAAAATAAAATTAAGAGTTGTAATCTACAATATTAGAAAGTGTTTAACAAAAAATAAGGTTTGGCTAGGCATGCAGGGAATTATTGCAACAGTTATTATAGCTGTTATTGCAACGGCATCAGCCTTAGTAGCTGCATACTTTGTTGTAAATATAGCTATGCTATACTCAAAAGTTGAACTTTTTGAGATACAATCTATATATGTCACCAGATTATTAAATGGAACATATAAGATATCATTCTCTATGATGAATAAGGGAACACGGAATATAATTATCGATACTGTTTTGATAAATGGTAAGCCCATTGAAGATTATAGTTCGAGTTTTTCTATGGATAAGAAAAATATAAAGCCTGGCGGAAAAGTTGAAGTTAATGTTTATATAAATCTTTCTCCAGGAACAGCTGTAGAGATCGCTGTTACGACGAATATGGGAGTTAAACATGTTGCGACAGTTAGGCTACCTTGATCGTAGACGGGTAGTGTTTTAGGGAAGGGATTTTAGAAATGTTATCTTTAAATACATCGTTATTTAAATATGTTATTGAACAGTTAAAAAGAGGGTGTATATTATGGATAGAAGAGGTATTAGCCCTGTTATAGCTACAGTTATAATAGTTGCTGTTGCGATAGCTATCTCAATTGCAGTAGCATTTTGGATGACAGGGATAGTGGGTTTATTTACGGGATTTGAACAGGTACAAGTTATAAGTGCTTATGCAACGGGTGATGAATCTAGCGGTTGGACTATAAATGTTCAAGTAAAAAATACAGGAACGTCCGCAGCTTCAGTAGATATGATATTTATTAATGGAAAACCACTTTCAGCATATTCAGGTGTTACAGCATCACCGGATCCATCAAGCAGTACTGTCTCAATAAGTCCTGGAAGCACGACAACGTTTACAATTACTATAGCTGATAAAACAACTAGTAATTTTTCATCAGGTCAAAGTGTAGAAATTAAGTTACACACAGCAAGTGGAAAAGAGTATCCAAAGCTTATAGTTTTGCCTTGAAATAAATATCACATTTTATTTTTTATTTAAATTTTTGTTAATATATTAAAATTATATTTAAAAAAGGGATAATTATTATTTTAGAGTGGCTTTAAAT
>JAGGXB010000107.1 GCA_021163245.1 Thermoproteales archaeon | reverse complement strand
ATTATATATTACTATGTACTAACTATGTAAATAATTATATGATTTACACATCATAATTAATTATTTTCCAGCATAACACCTACTCCTATTTAGAAGAAAATTCTAATAAGAATTAAAAATATATAATTTTACACTTTCAAAATTTTTCTGTTATATATTGGAGAGCAGTAAAATAACTTACTTACCTTAAAAACTTTTAGTGGTTGATGGTAAAAGTTTTTCTTCCATACTTTTCTATCTCATAGCATATATTTAGGAAGACGAACTCCTGAAAAGCTTAAGTTGACAGCACTATTTTAGATTATTAGTAATATTTTAATGGGATATGATATGTTAAATGATAAGCTTGGAGCTATGATCGAAATTTTCCTGGCTGAAATATTCTTTTTCGTCATGGCATGGTATCTTCAAGCTATAAACCGAATGTCATATGGAAGGTATTCTAAAATTATAATGATTATACTAGGATTCATTGGAATTCTTATTCATCGCAAGAGATCAAGGAATTACACACTACTTCCTAGAAATATAGCCTTTAGTATTAAGTGGAGTATTTATACATTAGTTTTGTTTACTGTTGTCGATTTGATTACTCTCTTAATTTTTTCTTCTATTGTATCTAGAATAAAAATTGATTTAAAGATGTTAGTTATTGATCTGGTTTGGTTTTTTATATTTGTTGGATTTGCGGAAGAATTATTCTTTAGGGGATATTCACAGCCTAGGCTAAACGAAGTATTCACAGAGAAATATAAGAAGATACTTGGAATTGAATATGAATGGAGCAAAGGTACGCTTATAGTTGCTGTATTATTCTTTGGGATACCTCATATTCTAACAGGAGTTAACCCGTTCACTGGAAGAACTAATATAAATCCATTAATAGTTATGGTAACCTTGTTTGCATGCTTCTTGGGCGTTTTATTCGGTGTATTAAGAGAAAAAACAGGCGGTATAGTTCTTCCGACAATATTGCATGCTCTGATAGATTTTACAGTTTATGGCATTGGGAGAATTACAGGAATAATATTTTCTAATTTTGCTGCTGGAATCTCAATATTCCTATTCCTAGCAATCTTCTTTGACAAAATATTAAAGGAGAAAATCTAGCATCTTAATATGATCTATTTCAGTATAAATATAAACAACAGGGTTATGTATATAGAAGGCATATGGATACTATGAGAGAGTGAAAATATTAAAGCCCAAAAAATGGGTTAATTAAATATTTAGTCTCTAATAATATTAATTAAAGATTTAAAATATATTCTCTTCTATGTTCGTGATTCTCATTAATATGCATTCAGAATATAATACTTTTTAATTACATATTCAGAGAAAATTACTTGCAGAAATAAAAATATTATGTTGAAATAGTAATCAACATATAGTTGATTAATAATTATAATAATTATGTATCAACTATTCATTGATAGATGCGATGATTTGAGATTTTTGGAAGAAAGATATAGAGAAAGAAGACCTCAATTTATCATAGTGTATGGTAGGAGGAGAATTGGTAAGACAGAGTTGCTTTTAAGATTTTCTAAGGATAAACCTCATATATATTTTCTATGTGAGAAGACTAGTACTCGAGCAAACATTGTGAAGTTATCTGGGAGAATGGCTGAGTATCTGAGAAAGAAAAGTTTTTCAAGGATATTGTTTGAGGATTGGGAGGATTTGTTTAAAGAGTTCGTCGAGTGGAAGGTTAAGGATGAAAAAACGATCATTATACTTGATGAGTTTCAGTATCTCATCGAGTTGGATAAAGGTGTGTTATCTTTGTTTCAAAAGATATGGGATCTTCATTTATCGAGGAGAGAAGATATAATGCTTATACTTTGTGGATCTAGTGTTGGTATGATGGAAACAGAGGTTTTAGGTTATAGGAGTCCGCTTTATGGTAGAAGGACTGGTCAGTGGAGGGTTGATGAGCTTGAATTGAGATACATAAAGGAATTTGTTCCAAGTTATGATTATAGGAATCTTATATATGTCTATGGTGTCTTTGGTGGAGTTCCCGCATATCTAAGCAAAATAGATCCAAGTATTTCTTTTATAGAGAACTTAAAAAGATTATTTCTTAGGAGAGGTGAATTTCTTTACGAGGAAGCTGATAATCTTCTGAGACAAGAGCTTCGTGAACCTAGAAACTATAAACTCATATTGAGGGCACTATCTGAAGGATATAGGAGAGTAATTGAGATATCAAATATCACGGGGTTAGATAAATCTGCTGTATCCAGATATCTGGGTACACTAGAACTCCTAGACCTAGTATCATATGAAATTCCAGTTCTCGAAAGACCTAAGACTAGAAAAAGGCTATATTATATAAAAGATAACTACTTTAATTTCTGGTTCCGTTTTATTGATATCAATCGTGACCTTATAGAAGAGGGTAGAGGAGAAGTAGTTCTTGATGAAATTGTAAGAAATCTTGATAACTATATTGGCTTTATATATGAGAAGATATCAAAGAAATTCATACAGTTTTATCCTTATATTCCTTTTAAAATAGCGAGATTAGGTAGAGAATGGGGAAAATCTTCGAGAGGAGAATCATATGAGATAGATTTATTGGGTTATGATAAAAATAAAAGCAAATATTTAATATTAGAGGTAAAGTGGAGTGACCTAAATAATAGAGACATCAAAAGAATCATGAAAAAGCTTGAGAAAATAGTTGAAATGATTGGTATAGAAGGACAGATATATTATGGAGTCATAGCTAGAAAAATATTTGATATAAAAGAATATGAAAATAATCTAATCTTGCTCGATCTTGATGACTTGATGAAATATATACTCAGATGATTATCCCTAAAACACTATTAAAATGTTCTCAGACATCTTTCGATGACGATAATATGAAATAAAATTGTTAACAAGTCATAGAAAAATACTGAGTTACAAACGAGCTTTTTGAAAAATATTATGGAAGGAACAAATCTTTGGCCAACTTCGAGAACCTAAAAATTTGACTTATTTTGGAATTTTCCATCCGCATATATCATTGGCACATATATTTCCTGAGATAACAACTGCTTCTATACCGCCTCCTGGAAATGTTGAAGCGCTCGCAAGATATAGGCCTTTTATAGGTGTCTTGAAAACTGGTCTTTTTGTATCTATCGATTGATCAAATGCATATATAGCTCCCTCTGGCATAAAAGTATATTCTTCAAACGTTTTTGGCGTTGCAGCATCTATTACAATTATATGTTTACTTAACCCTGGTATAATCCTTTCCGCCTTTTTTATTAGCTTGTTTACGAAAGCTTTCTTTTTCTCTAAGTATTCTTTTGTCTCTTTATTTGGAAAATCACGATAATTTGCTAAAGTTAATATTGTGAGACTGGCTTTACCTTCCGGTGCCAAAGTCGGATCAGCATTTGAGTTAATAATTATTCCATATTTTTCATCTAGATTTTGGATAATTGTTGGATAAGTTGATAAATCCATATCTACTCCCAGAAAAACCATGAAGCATGAAGGTGACATTTTTAAACTCTTTATATATTCAATAAATTCTCTACTTAATTTATCTTCTCCCACAAGTTCCAAAAAAGTGGTTTTAGCGTTTATGTTTGCCACTATAATTCTACTTTTAAAAACTTTTTCACCTACTCTCACTCCCCTAACCTCTCCATTCTCAACCAATATTTCATCTACTTTATGTTTAAGCAGCACCTTACCACCATGTTTCTCAATAACTTTCCTTAAACTCTCCGCAAAATTTAAAGCTCCCCCCTTTATAAAATATCCTCCATACAAATAGTAGGAAACACATGCTGTGAGAGCTCTACTTGCTGGGGTTTTCTCAGGTGAAGTTCCTATATATCCTAGAAGTCCACAGAGAAGAGTCTTCAAATCGTCATTATTAAAGTATTCGTCAAGCTTCTCCTTATAGGTTTTATTCATCCAATCGTAAAAATGTGGATGTTCTCTTGGATAGTTAAACAGTTTCTTCTCTCCAAATACCTTTACTATAAGTTCGCCTGGTAGTGGAGTACCGTACATATCGGCTTCTCTATAACATTCTTCATAGGCTTTTTTGGCCTCATCAAAGAACACATGAATATTTTCTTTTTCTTCCGGGAACATTTCTGAGAGTAATCTTATAAAGCTATCTAAATCATCAGCATCGATTTCCTTACCTTTAAAGATATATCTAATCCTGTTCCTTACAAAGAGATCATCTTTCTTAAGTCCTAGTTCTTCCAAAATATAAGTTATAGGCCCTTTTTCCCACAATCCGCTAACATCCCCTACACCAGTGTTAAACACAAACCCCTTTCTCTGGAACGAGGAACAATAGCCTCCAAGCATGTAATGTTGCTCTAAGATTAGAATTTTATATCCTCTCTTTGAAAGCAGAGCGCCACAGGTTAATCCACCGATGCCAGAGCCAACTATTATAACATCATACTCATTTTCAGACTTTTTCTCATGTGGATCTACTAGAATGTTCCAATCATATTTTTAAATTCCCTTATAACATAATAAGCCGATATCTTCATAGGAACTATAATTGAGGAGATAATTCCAAAGACTATTAAAAAATTTGAGAAGACTATATTAAAAGGCATGTTTAGAAAGAAGAATATGATAGAATTTGATAAAAATATCATTGCCCAAATAAATGTAATTAAATTATTTATTAGGAGAAATGATTTTTCTCTCCAATAGACTTCGGGGTAATCCCTCTTTGAAACCTGTAAAGTATATGGTTTCTTAATCAAAATCGAAAATAGTGCCATCATAAACAAAACAAGATATCCTAAACCCCCGCTTCCTTCAACAAACACATTTATCTCGAAAATAAAGGTGACTACTATAGCTATACTAAAATAGAGAATAGAAGTAAGATCCATAAGGTTGAACTCTCTTCTATAAATCTGTGGTAATAATATAACTAGAGCAATAATAAATGAGAAAAAGATACCTGATTTATTTCCCATACCACATAATATCCAGTATGTGATCCATGGAACAAAAGAAATCGATATATATAGCATACCAGGTATCTTTAATTTATTCTGAAAGCTCTTATACATAATTATTCTCCTATTATATTGATCCTTATAT
>JAGGXB010000132.1 GCA_021163245.1 Thermoproteales archaeon | reverse complement strand
TTACAATCCAGATAAAGAAGAAATACATCCGATAGCCAATCAAACAGTAATATTTACTGTTCTCAATGAAACTAGGAAACAGGAAATTGTATTGAAAACAGATGAGTATGGTTACATCACTCTACCTTCAGACAAAGTTAGCGTAATAGGAATAAAGATCAATGGATTATACCTATTATCTAGCACCTATGGATTAGGATATTGGAGAATAAACTCGAGATACGACATAAATAGAAACATTACAAGTTTCTATTTCAGAACGCCGTTATTAATTTCTGAAAATTTTACTATACAATTTATAGAGGGAAAATTACTAAGAATCAATCGCATAAATCCATTTACTGGATCAGAGGATATCTGGATAAGACCTATATTTCCAGCCTATACGGCTACAGATGACACTTTAGTCGTGGCAAAAGAATCAACTATAATGCTTTATTTTGATAAAAAAATTTCTTTAAATCCACTTCTCGAAAAATGGGGCTTTATTAAAAGTGATTCAAGAAGATACTTTATTTATCATACAATATCTTATGAAAATGGGACAGTTGATGCAGCTGTACTCTTCACGGAATATTTTCTATCAAATATCGATGAAAAACTATTAAAAGAAATAAATTATCTAGAAAATATCGGTTTCACACTTCCCCATATCAATAAATCTATATACTTCATTAGAACTATTTTTAAATCCGCCTATCTATCGTTTAAAAATAATGACACCGACACCGGAGTGTTTCTATTTAATAGAGGAATGAATAAATTATTAGAAACACTAGAATTTATTGAGTCGCTTAGAAGCGACTCCTTTGCAATAGTCGTAGTTCTTATTCTTATAACATTCTTTTTATCAACCATATTATCTCAAATTTCAAAAAAGAGATTTACATCACAAATCCTTTCATTTATTATCCTATTCGTCATAGAGATATTTACCTTTCCACAGTTCAAACTAATATACCATATAATACTCTTATCAAGTGGACCATCATACTCTGGTGAAAGTATATCGCAGTCAGCTATAATAGAAACGCTCCTTAAGCTATTTATAGGATTTATATTCTTAGGTCTATTGTTTTTTGGTTTTCGAAATAGTAAAGTTTCAGACTTTTTCAATTATTCAGTAAAAAATCTTGGAAGAAGAAAAGCAAGAAGTATAATTGTATTGCTGACAATTGCCATAGTATCAAGCTCAGCCGTAATGTTCGTAAGTATAAATATAGCGTCTACCAAAGAAACAAACTTGTATGAAAGCAGTTTTCAAGGATATGGACTAGTATTAAGGAGACATATAACGAGAATAATAGCTTCAAAAACAAGCCAAAATGTCGTATTCCTAAATTATTATGAGCCCTTAATATATAGTGAATCTAAGTGGCTCCTCAATCAGATACCCCATATTAAACTATCTAATTTCTATACCATATTTAAGACAATGTACAACAAAATTCCCATATACATTGTTATCTCAAACTTTGATTACCTAAAAGAAATAGGTTTCAATAAATATTTCATAGGAAATTATTCGTTAAGAGGCGTACTGGTAAATTATAAATTAAGTAAGGTTTTAGGAATAAATAAGGATGATATACTCACCGTTCAAAATTACAACATGTTAGTTAGTGGAATTTTTAGAGATGAAGCATTAAAGATAGAAAACATAGATGGACAAAAATATTTTGAAAAAATTCAATACGACTCCTATGTAATTATAATCAATACTAGTGTAATAGAAAATATGAATTTACCCATTATAAGAATAGATATAATATTAGATCAACCTATAGATTATGCTAATTTAGAAAACTTCTTATTTTTCATTGGTTATGACAAAGAATATAAGGATACATATCTTATGAACGAAGCCGCCATCGAATATACATACAAATCTTATGAAATAACACGTATAGAAGAAAAAAAAGCTATAAGTGAATATTTAGGTAGAGAAGCTGTTGGATTTGAATCAACTAGTGAGTTTATAATACCATTAGTGATAGCTTCTCTTGTTGTAGCTATCACCCAGCTAGGATCCGTGTATGATAGAAAAAGAGAAATTGTCACCATAAGTACATTGGGTGCTTCTCCACTTGATATAATATTTATGTTAATCGTTGAAGGATTTGCCTATGGTATAATAGGTGGACTTCTCGGATATATTCTCGGTGAAATTATAACAGTATACCTGAAACCGCCTGTTACTGTAAGTGTATCACCACAATCACTTAGTCCCATGCTAACTGTAATATTTGTAGCTTTGGCTCCAGCAGTGATAGGATGCTTAATTCCAGCTAGAAAAATAGTTTTAGAGGCAGTGCCAAGCAAATTACTCTTGAAAGAAAAAGGTATTCATTTAAAAATCGAAGAAAATAAAGCAATTTTATTAATGCCGATAAGACTTTATGGTGAGGAATCGTTATTCAGCGAATATCTTAGTCATCTGGAAGCTAAACCTACGCCTATCGTTGAAGGCTTAATTTTTAGAAATCACAGGATACTTAAAGATGATGGTAAATATATTGTAAACGCAGAGATTCACTATAAGGGATCTCGCTATGCCGAGTATATAGTTTTGTTTAAAATACCTAGTAACAGGAATAAAAACATAGAATGCATTATTACTCCAAAGGGAGGAGTATGGAAGCCTGAGCATAAGACTGAACTAAACAGTCTAGCATTAGCTATACGTGAAAAACTTATAAATTATGTAGATTGGAAGAAGAAAAAATTAAAGTTTTCTCATTAAGATATTTTCAAGAAGTTTAGCAGGATAATCACCAAGACCAACAACTTCTATTTTAGAACGAGGCCATATAATATCTGCCTCTCGAGATATTTCATAGTTAATTTCAACTGTATCTGAATAATCATCAACTGTTACAAGAATATTTTCTCCCTCAAATATGACTGCGTTTACATTATATTCCTTGTCGTTTATTCTTACATTTTCTACCTTAACAGGTTCATTAGATATATTCTTTATCATAATTGTATTTTTATCCTCTATAACTATTTCAAGATGTTTTCCCGTCTTTATATCTAATCCATGAGTTTCGAGAAAAGGTTTTGGAAACCCTTCAATTTCTTTCATATTCTTAAAGATTGTTTTCATCTGAATTTTATAATCCACATCATATACAACTATATAATTATTAGAATATTCCCTAAATACACCTTGATAAATTTTTTGTTCGCCTTCTACATCATTTACCTTTACATTTATTAGTCTACCAATAGAATTCTCCAGTAAAGGATGATAAGTTGTCTGTATCTGTGCTGTTTTCTTTTGAAAATCCTCTAATGTAGACTTTAATTCTGGAGAAATACTTGATAAAATAGGTGTTGCTGAGTGCATTAAAGCTTGAGATAATCTATCTTTAATAAGAGATAACATATTATATGTACTTCTTACAATTCTTGAACCCAAAGAAGGATGATATAGCTTTTCAAGTTCCTTCCATCTCTCTCTTAACTCTCTTCTAGACAACATGTATCTGAAACATATAATGGCATATAAATCAGATAATTTTTCTTTAAAAACTTTCTTAGAAACAAGAGAAGGTGATGCCCATGGATTATATCTCTTTTTTAAATCTTTGATCTCAATATCACTTTCAACTACACCCATCTTTTTAAATTCCGCTAACAATCTTTTTGCCTCGATTATAAATTTGGTTTTACCTGTCTCCTCATAATTCTCAATTAGAAACATGAGTAAAGATATGGGATTCTCAATATGTTTACCCTTGAAAAATATCTCAAACGAACCTCCACCTCGCGAAGGAGTATGTAAAACACCATAATATCCATTTTTCCCTATGAAAACATACACATGTTTGTTGTTGAAAATCTTAATTGCTCTATCCATGGTAAACCATTCAAGTAACGTGTAGAGTATAGTAGCCGTAACAACCACTATAAGAATATAATAAAATATTCGTAGGTATGAAGAAAATTGTTCGATATCAATAGGTATTTGTCCCAAAATAATGCTTATACTATTACTTAACATCCGATTTATACCTTACCAGTGTTAATGATTAAATAAAAATAATATTAAACTTTTAAATTTTTATATCATAAAAATTATGCTCTAAATAATTCACCCATTTTCTGTCCCATCACTTTACTTGATATAACCATACTTACTGCTACTACAATCATAAGTATAACACCTAGAGCACTAGCTAACTCATTCCCAACAGCTAAATTGGTGGACAGTTCATATATTGCCTTTGTTATTGGATAATATTCTTCCTGTTGAGCCAACATTAGACTTGTGCTAACTTCTATCATACATTCTGAAAATACTAATACTGCGCCAGCTGATATGTTAGCTAATATTAAAGGAATAGTAATATCTTTTATCACTTTCAAAGGTGTTGAACCTAAACTTAACGCAGATTCTTCAAGATTCCTATGTACCTGCTGAAGACCAGCATAGATTGATCTTGCCATATATGGAAGTCTTCTGGTAGAGTATGCGATAACGAGTATAAGAACAGGATTTTGATAAGCGCTAAGTATTGGAAAATCAGCAAATGTTGACAAATATCCAAAAGCTAAAGCTATTCCCGGAACAGCGAGAGGCCACATTGTTAAAGCATCCAACAAGTCTCTTAATATCTGAGGAATTTTTCCTCTGTTAGAAATATAGGATGTAGTTAGTCCTAGAAATACAGCTATTATGGTTGCGATAACTGAATAAAATAGACTATTCCTTATAGAACTTGAAGTCAAATTATTCCTGAAAACTTCCTGATAATGCGATAAAGTAAATTTTGTTGGAATAATAGACAAAAACCATTCATCTGAAAAACTCATCAATATAATGGAGATGTGTGGTAATGCAGCCATAAGTATCCATATGGATAAAAGAGTGAGCAGGATAACTTGTTTTCCTCTACTTAACTTGTATACTTTCTCTGAAACATGTCCTCTACCCATCATTTCATAGCTCCTAATAGTAGAATATCTCTTTATCGCAATGAAAACGATACTAGTCAAAACTAATACAAGGACCGTCAATGCATAACCCATAGGGTTAGCATAGATCTCTCTGGACATGTTAAATATCTGTACAGGAACAACTTTAAAGAAATTAAACATTAGAGGAGTTCCCAAATCTGTGAAAGACCATATAAATATTATCGCGGATGCAGCCGCGACACCTGGTAAAGATAAAGGAAAAGTTACAGTTAAAAACTTTTTAAATCCAGTAACTCCTAAAGTTTCAGCTGATTCTTCTAGTGTTGGATCGATGTTAGATATAGATGCTGCAATGTTAAGATAAGCTATAGGATATAAATGCAAAATTTCCAGGAATATTATACCTAAGATCTTGTTTTCAAACCAATCAATTAAAATTGGACCCTTTATCAATCCTAAAGCTCCCAAAATTTCAGTTAACAAAATATTTATCGATCCAAAACGTGAGAAAAGCTTTATCATACCTATAGCTCCTACAAACGGAGGAACAATAAAAGGTAATAATAGTAGTATTTGAAACAGTCCCTTTAGGACAAAATCATATCTTACTAGAGCATATGCAATAATATATCCAACAAATATAGTTAGAACAGTACTTATGAATGCAATGAAAAAACTATTATAAATACTCTCTTTAAGAATAGGATCTCTTAACATTATGTCAAAAAATTCTAGTGAAAAACTTCCGTTAACGATAAATGTTTTCTGAAAAACATATAGTATAGGGTAAATAAGGAAGAAAAACAGATAACAAAAAGTTAAAATCCAAACAATTAAACTACCCATACTTATATTCTTCATACTTAATCCCTCAGAACAATAACATCGTCAGGCTCTATCTCAACACCAACTTCATCATTTATGTCAAACCATCTTTCCTCTCCCTTTTGGATAACCTTAATCTCAGTATCATCATACGATAAGATTACTTCTTCGAAAAACCCATAAAACATGATTCCTTTAACCTTCATTTTTATATCTCCACTTTTTGTAAGCTTTATTCTCTCAGGTCTAAAACCAATAACTACATCAGTAGAATTAACACTAGTATCAAGCGATTTTAATTTACCTATAGGTGTATCAATAATAACATAGTTATCATCTCTATCGACTATATTTCCATTGAGAAAATTGATCTCTCCTATAAAATCTGCAACAAACTTTGTTCTAGGTTTAAGATATATTTCCCGTGGAGAACCTACTTGTTCAATAACACCGATATTCATTACAGCTATATTATCAGCCATGCTTAGAGCCTCTGCTTGATCATGAGTCACATATATTGTTG
Organism: Thermoproteales archaeon; assembly: GCA_021163245.1. GTDB lineage: Archaea > Thermoproteota > Thermoprotei > Thermofilales > Thermofilaceae > JAGGXB01. Next base: position 6,915 of record JAGGXB010000132.1, on the reverse strand, counting down.
TTATACCCAAGTCTTTTTGGAGAAATTTTAGTTCACTCCTCATATTTGCTCTAAGTTTAGCATCCAGATTACTTAGAGGTTCATCCAATAACAATACATCCGGCTCAATCACTAAAGCTCTGGCAAGAGCAACTCTTTGTTGCTGTCCACCACTTAATTGATTAGGATACTTCTTCTCCATCCCTTCTAATCTAACAAGCTTCAAAGACCATTTTACTTTTTTATCGATTTCCGCCTTAGAATAGTTCCGTGCCTTCAAACCATAAGCTATGTTATCATAGACAGTCATATGTGGCCACAAAGCGTAGTTTTGAAAAACCATACCGATGTTACGCTTATGAGGAGGTACTTTATTTACAAGATTGTTATCAAAGTATACTTCTCCCTCATCTGGTTCGTATAAGCCAGCTATTATTCTAAGCAATGTTGTCTTTCCACAACCACTAGGTCCAAGAATGAAAAAGAAGTCTCTATCTTTAATTTCTAGAGTAATTCCTCTTAAAGCCTCGTATTTTCCAAATCTTTTAACTATGTCTTTTAAACGTACGCTAACCAAGTCTCTCATCTCTCACATTGATACTCTAATTTAAATAAAAATCTAAAAATATATAAAGAATATTTTAGGTAAATAAAGAAAAAATTATTGTTTTGGTTTTTTCTTTAAATAATAAAATACAACTACTACTATGATCACTATTACAACTCCAGCTATCATCATCATTTGTTGTTGCTGTTTCTGTGCCTCTATACTCTTTAAAGCTTCATCAACCATAGAAATAGTGTTTTTATATTTATTCAAAGCAAATGTCCTCCATTCACTTATTTTCTGGTTTCTAAATGTTTGATCACTCCACTTTGAAGCATATTGCAAGGCTGTCTTTTCATCAACAGGAACTTTGGTAAACTCCTTCATTATCTTATCCATTACGTCAGCTGGTAATTTGTCTTTATTCTCAGCTATTTTCTTCCAGGCAGCAACTAAATTATCATGAGTGTCTATTATTAATGCACCAATCATATCATTGACAATACTCCATCTAGTTCCTCCTTTAGTCGAGTTGTATTCCAATGTGCTCTTAATAACGAAGGGGTTTACAGGAACAATACTCTTATCCTTCAATTGATCATATAGATCAGGTATAACACACATTCTACCCAAGTTATATTCACTTGGTCCATCGGGATATTTTCCTGCCGGAAGCATCCATAGTTTTTGACCATCTTCGCTAAGAACAAATTTAATAAATATCTTAGCTAGTTCTTTATGAGGCGGATTTTTCAAAATAGCGATAGAATCTGGATTAATAACAGTTAATCCTTCAGGCATAACATATCCTATATTTTCTGCACCAACTTTTGCTATTTGAGCCCAGGCATAGAAATCGATCGCTAGACCATATGCTGCTTCACCCGCTGCAACTCTACTTGGAACTGTGCTACTATGCTGCGGAAAGTCTTTAACATTGCCACCCAGTTTAGTTATTATCTCCCAGCCCTTCTCCCAGCCATAAGCTTGAAGAATTATTTCGTATGCCATATGTGTGCTACCGCTATGCCTTGGATCAGCGCTTGAAACCCAACCTATAAGCTTATCATTGGTTATGTCCTCCCAAGTCTTAGGTTCTGGGAACTTGAGCTTAGATAAAACTTTCTTATTATATATTATCCCAAAACCACTAAGCGCTGTACCAAACCACGTATAATCCTTTGTATCATACATCGGTATTCCAGCAAAGTCCTTCGGTATTTTTGCTAAAATGGCTTTAAACTCTGGATCTTCATCTGGATTGAATGACTCTAGTAATCCTTCACTTTTCAACTTTAAAAACGGGTCAACACCGCCGCCCCACATTATATCCCATTTTCCTTCTGTATGCTTGCTATACCAGTCCTCAATAGATTTTACACAATCACTGGTTCCAAGTCCTGTCCATACAACTTCGACGTCCTGACCATACTTGGCTTTATACCATTTTGCAAAAGCCGCCCCGTATTCCTTTCTGATACCTTCCCAGTGGGGCGATATAATTAATAATTGTTTTTTCTCGGGTTGAGCGTTAACGTTGCCGATATTTGCAAAATAAGGCAGTATTAGCACTAAAAATATCAAAAGAATTAAAAAGCCTTTTTTCATGTTTGGCCCCGATTTATTCAAAACCTTTGTGTGTATATAAAATTTATCCTATTTAAATTGGGAGAGATAAAAATGTTATATTTGTGATAAATAAACAATATTATATATTTTTCTTGATTTTTATAATAGAGCATAATATGAACTTTAAAGTATTTATTATAGGTATAATTTTATTAGCCGCCTCTATACTGACATTAACATACGGAAAAGATATATTACCTGAAAATATAAATAGAAAAGAAAAACCTCTACCTAAGCTTCCAACACATATAAACATACAATTTTCCAATATCACTTATCGAGTATACGGCAAGTTCATCCTTAAAAATAATGAAAAAATACCATTAAAAGATTTTGTATATGTAACTATTCCTAGGAATACGACATATCAATCCACAAAGGTTATATACATAAAGCCTAAACCTTCAAGAATCCAAATAGATGAGGATGGTAATGTATTTGCAGTTGTGGAAATATCAGCAGATCCAGGCGAGAAAAAACAGATAAATGTTGAATTTCTGGTAAAAGTGTCCGGTTATAAGATAATCTATAATCCTTCAGAAAGTTATTGGCCAGACATAGACATGGTTAGAGAACTTACAACTAAGACAAACTTTTGGAATACTGAAAACTCTACACTTATTAGTCTAGCATATAAGGTGGGCAAAGGTGATACACCGTTAGAGATTTCAAAAAATATAGCAAAGTGGATGGTTAAACATGTTAATTACCATGTTTATTTTGGAAGAAGTGGTTCAGATCACTCGATTGTAAGGATGGGACTTGATTATTATGTTACAGGCGATTGTGTAGAGGTAGCAGATACATTTGTTACCTTAGCACGCATCCGTGGTATACCGGCAAGGACAGTCTTTGGAATATATCTTACTGAGCATACAACTAAACAATGGCTTAATTATTCTACACTTAGAGAAGAAGGTGAAAATATTTTGGATCATTGGGGAGGCCATATGTGGTCGCAAGTTTATCTTCCACCTTGGGGTTGGGTTGATGTAGAACTACTCGAATATATGAAGCCGAAAGTTGGTGATTTTACTAACTATCATATAGTTTATGGGATTGAAGAAACAAAATATTATGGAACACTACTGACAAGCACATGTCTTCCAAGTTATCTAGATTTAGAGTATGTAGAACTGGAATTCAAACCAGAGGGGTGAGAAAATGATGAAAAGAAAAATATCAATAATACTTATTTCAACACTTCTGCTAACAATTTTTAGCTTATTTGCTCTTGAAGCACAACCAGAATATTGGACAGCTCTGAATTACGATATATATGTTAACAATGATGGAACTGTTCTTGTTACAGCAAAGTTTCATCCCTTTACAGTTACTGGAGAAAGCCTATATAAAAATTCAACCGTAGAAAAAGAACTTAAGGAAGGAGAACAAACAATGATAACCGAGATTTTATTAATGTTCAGTAAAAAACCTGAAAAACTAAAATATAAAATCATATCACATCTACACTCCGATGATAGATATAGTGTTCTCTGCGATATAAGGAATACTGGCAAAATGGATAAGATGCAAGGCGCCTATGTTTTACAAATTCTTATTTATTTGAATTCTAGCGATTTTATTTCTCACATAAAGAATAATATATACAAAGTTAAAATTAGAGACAGCTATACCAGTCAAAATCCTAACAGCTGGATAGACGTACTGAATGTTACTTTCTCAAAAGATATAAAAATAGAAAAAGTAGAATGGGAGCCTGATTTTGCTCATGGTCCAACAAATAAAACTAAGAACTCTTTCCTGTGGATAAACTTTAATCAGCCCGAAGCACCAGATTTTTATGTATTTGAAATAGAATTGAAAAACTTTAAAATTGTAACCTTGGCAAACATTACTGGAAAAATAATAGATGCCTTCCTCAACAAGAACTATGTATATGTAAAGGTTCACAACAATTCTTCGTATAATGGTTATTTATACGTTAGAATAGTTACAGATTATCTAAATCAAACACGAAAAATATATGTTGGAGCAGAAAAAAGTGCAACGGTCTCAATCCCACTTCCAGTTAATTCATCAACCATTATAATCGAGTTATGGAGTGATAGTAAAAAAGTTGATACAAAAATATTTAAGCTTAGAGAAAAGGAATTACCTAGTCCATTAGGTTTATCATACAAAGATGTCTCTCTATACTTAGCTATCGCTGGAGCCATTATAGTAATAATTTCACTATTTTTGAAAGAAAAAGAAAAAAGAGAATACAATATACAAGAATATGGATACTATAGTTATCCATATCATTGAGTAATGTTTAAAGTATATTAAAACCCATATTTTTATAGTGGTAAAAATGGCGAATAAAAAAGAATGGTTTGAAGAGGATTTTTGGGTTAGTGTTTTTACCGAAGATGAAACAAATATTGATCCAGACAATAATATTTTGACATTATATTTAGTAAAACCCCGAAAAGATATCTCCATTAGGGGGGCAGCGATAAACATAGCCGCAGAGGAATCTATTGGTACATGGACTAAAGTGGTTACAATGAATGAACGTGTCCTAAAACTTGCAGCAAAGGTTTACAAGATAGAAACTCTGAATGATGTTGGGCTTGTCTCAATAGCATATCCACTTGATCTATTCGATTTAGAAGCAGGAATATCACATATGCTCTCTATGGTAGCGGGAAATCTCTTTGGTATGGGTGTTTTAGACGGTGTGAAGCTGCTAGATATACAATTGCCGAAAGAATATGTTAAAAACTTTAAGGGACCAAAATTCGGTATAGAGGGAGTCAGGAAAATTGTGGGTACTTATAAACATCCTAGACCACATCTAGGTACAATAATAAAGCCCAAGGTTGGGCTTTCACCTAAGGAAACTGCACAAGTAGCCTATGAAGCAGCAATAGGTGGAGTTGATTTTATAAAAGATGATGAGACATTAACGAATCAGAAATTTAACCCTATAGAAGATAGGGTATCTTCTGTAATGGAGGCTCTAGACAGAGTGAAGGAAGAGACTGGAAGAACGGTAATTTATGCTGTTGATGTTACAGCCGACGAAAATAGGATTTGGAAAAATATAGAAACAGCACTTGCAAATGGTGCAAATTGTATAATGGTGGATTTTCTATGTGTAGGATTTCCGATTCTTAGGAAGATAGCTGAAGATCCATCTATTAAAGTTCCGATTCATGTGCATAGAGCTATGCATGCAGCTATGACTAGAAATCCTGACCATGGTATTCACATGCTTGTCTTGGCTAAACTGGTACGTTTAGCAGGAGGTGATCAACTACATACCGGTACTGCAAAGGGAAAAATGGAGAAACCACAGGTAGAATCAATGAAAAGATTTTCGGGTGTTGAAGGCATAAGACATATGAATGATTTCTTGAGAAGTGAATGGTATCATATAAAAACAGTGTTACCTGTAGCTTCAGGAGGCATACATCCAGCACTTGTACCTGATAATCTTCGTCTATTAGGCACACCCGATATTCAACTTAATGCTGGGGGTGGCATACATGGGCATCCTGATGGTACAAAAGCAGGCGCAACAGCCATGAAACAAGCTATTGATGCATATATAAAAGGAATACCTTTAGAAGAATATGCAAAGACTCACATTGAGCTAAAAAGAGCGCTTGAGAAGTGGGGATATAAGTTCGGATAAAATATTCAATTTAAATCCTTTAAAATTTTTGTAATTTGAGACTTTGATTAATTATTTGTTTCCTTAGACTAGAATTTTTTCAGCAATCTTTTCATAGAAACTCTCCGATTGATAAATACTTCTTATATTTACTGCCTCATCTACACCATGAATATTTTTAGCAATGGGACCAAACTCCACGACATTGGCGATATTCTTCTCAATAAAAAATCTACCATCAGAAGCACCACCACCAGCATCATATTGAATACATAGACCTAATTCCTTTAAAACATCAGTGGATATTTTAACTATATATGCCTTAGTTAAGAGGTAGGGTTTACCTGCATCATTGACAGTTATTTTGAATTCTATACCTTTATATTTTTCTTCTAATTCTTGCAACTTCTTATTTAATAAAGCTTCAACCCTGTCAACATTTACAAAAGGAGTATTTCTAATATCAACTACAAACTCACATTCCCTAGGAATAATGTTTTCTTTTATTCCGCCTTTAACCATCGTAACAGCAAAAGTAGTTCTAGGCATTATCTCGGTGCCATCCCGCAAATCTAATCTAGAAAAATATTTTATTAATTCAGATGCAACCTCGATAGGATTTAAACATTTCTCATAAACATATGCTGAATGTCGCTCCTCACCAAAGATCTTGACTCTTACCCTGATAATTCCTCTTCTCCCAACTTTAAGTTTTAATCCTGTTGGCTCTCCTATAACGACATAATGAATATCTTTGTTATAATTATCCAGTACATACTGTGTACCTCTTCTACCACCTGTCTCCTCATCGCCAACAGCCATCAACACTATCCTTCCGTTAAGATCCTCTCGTTTAGATAATTTTTCAAAAGCTGACATCATAGCAGCTAATCCTCCCTTCATATCACCACTACCTCTACCATATATCCAGCCATCTTTTACAACTGGAATAAAAGGATTATTAGACCATTCGTTAACTATGGCAGGTACCGTATCCCAATGACCGTTGAATACTATACTTTTATTAACCCCTGAGAAAATTATCTCAGCAACTATGTTTTTTACACCATCTTTAACATAAGTTTTAACATTCGAGAAATTATTTAGGTAATCAGCTATAAAATCAGCACATGTG
>JAGGXB010000040.1 GCA_021163245.1 Thermoproteales archaeon | reverse complement strand
TTATAAAAGTAAAAAACTATATAACATCTAACTGAGCAAAAGATGAACCGCTACCTTTAGAACAACCACCGGGACATATCTGTAAAACCAGTATACCTTTAGGATTCTTTAAAAATTCTTCAACAGCCTCGTGAACAGCACGTGGCCCCTTAACAATATTAACATCATTTTTATCACTATTTAATTTAATTCTTTTATCTGGCAAATCTTCTAAGGTAATATGCATTCCCTTAACAATTTTTATAAATTCATCTACAGTTAAAGTAGGAACATGATCTTCTTTTCTTGCCACACAGTTTGTTATAAGCACGGCATTCTCAGACAATGGAAACTTAGGATAATCTAAAAGATATTTAATTGCATCAGGAAAATTATTCATCACAAATCTTTTCTCTGCAGAGCTGAAAGGTACAATGCCTGTATCATTATTTATTAAATCAACAAAATCTATAATCTTAACATCACTAAATCCTAACGTTTCCAGCAAGGAAATGATTTTCTCATAAGTTATCTTTAAGTCATTCGCCAAAGCATCTAAAGCATATCTCTCTATAAACACAACTCCTCGATTTTCAATAATCTTTTTAGCTTCTTCAATGTCACTTCTATATTTGATAGCTCCTACAGGACAATATGCAGCACAGAGACCACATCTTATACATCCAGTATCAAGAAAACTTTCTTGTGCAGGTGTAGTAACTATCACTTTAAACCCTCTAAAGCTGTTAGTTAAAACATTCGCATACACAAGTGAGCATATCTCAGTACATCTACCACAAACAATACACTTCTTAGTATCTAACCTTAAGAAACCGTCATCCAAAATAAGATCGGTATCCTTCTCAAACCCAAATCTACGCTCATATCTTTTAATAGACCCTGTCTGAATATATTCTTCTAACAAACTTATTAAATCATCAACATATGCTGGGCAACCACGTACATATCCGTCAACCTTCACATATTTCCATACAGGATCTCCCTCAGAATAACCTTTATCAAGATACTCCTTAATATGTATACCATACCTGTACCCAAGTGTAGCTATCCCGCCTAAATAAGAACAACTACCTAAAGCTACTAGAACTTTAGCTTTTTCTCTAATCTCTTTGATTTTATTTATGTCAAGAGAAGTTATAGCACCCTCAATTATAGCTATGTCATATTCTTCCTCAGACATAACACTCAGTAAAGGTTCACGAACAATTTCAACGTCATATTTTTCCAATAATTTAGCTATTTTAGGAAACTCGTTAACAATCCTATATCTACATCCTTCACAAGCTCCAAAAGAGAAAAATGCTACCTTCATATCTCCCACCTCTAATGTACGGCACATGGTAAACATGGATCATATGCTCTTAATAACGCAGATAAAGCCTTCTTTAGAAAAGTTTCATCAGTATTACCACTGGATAATAACTCCTCTATAAGCTTACTTCCGTTTACTTCAATATGTCTAGCATTCATAACTGTTGGAGTTATTACATTTGCATAAATCATCTTGCCTTCTAAAATCTTATAATGATGAATAAGTACACCTCTAGGAGCTGTCGCAGCACTAACTCCCTCACCGCTGATCTCGTCTGAATCAACAATATATACTGGGCTAATCTTATTCTCCGTGCTTTCAGCCAATTCCAAAGCCATCCTAGAAAGCATAGAGGACATATGAATTATCTCTACTAGCTGAGCCTTAACATTCTCAAACGGGTTTTTAAAGTCTATATCTAAAAGCTTTACCGCATCTCTAGCTTTGTTAGACAATTCAGTGTAATAAGCTTCAAGTCGGGCTCTAGAACCAGTATAGAAGGGTTTACCTTTATACAGCGTATATTTGGCATTGGAATACTTATTCATTTTCTCCTCTATATATTTTTGATAATCCTCAACCAGTATGACAGCTCCATCTGAGAAATATAGTTTATCTGAAAAAAGTGGATAAGAGCCACCTCCCAGTACACAATATTTTGGAGCAGCATCCTTGAATTCTGGAATAATAGGTTTCCAAATATTCGCTAAATTATTAGCTAAATCATAGAATTGATCAGAAAGCCTCTTGAGTTTTATACCGATACTTAAAAGTTCGGCTTTATATATAGGTTTTCCACTATATGTAGCTCCTATACTCGGTGTATGAATAAATCTTCCACCAATCCTTTTATAGATATTCAGAACTTCAGAATTAAGTCCCAACATCATACTGAACAACTTCGGATATTTTTTAGAAAAATCAACAACATTTCTTGCTTCTGTAAAATCAGAGACACACATTAACACATGTACAAGGTTATTTTGAATTATTTCCATTCCTTTCGCTATTTCTCTTACAACAAGTATTTTTTCATCATGCTTTAAACCTAGTGCCTTCTCCACAGCTAAAGTTGAACATGTCAAATGTACAACACTACATACGCCACATATACGTGACATTAGATAAGGAACATCAACCGGTTTTCTTCTATATACAAACCTTTCAAAAAACCTTGGATCTTGAAGTACGCCGAAATTCACGATAACTGAAACTTTACTCCCCTTAACATATGCATCTAATCTACCAGCAACACCTGGAACTTCCCTAATACCAAACTCGATGCTTATATTTCTCATTTATCATCACCTTTAACTTTTTCTACAACCTCCCTAATTCTTTCAAATTCTTTAAGCGAGTTCCAAAAAATCTCAGCTCTAAACAAGACATCATTAAGATCAAAACCGAGCTCTTTATATCTTCTAAAAGCCCTCTCCAATATATCTTCCCGAGTTACCGGCCCTCTACAACCCCAGCATTGACCACCACTAGTTATACATTCAGCATCACATCCAGACAAGGTAATCATACCTAGACAGAGTATACCTTTCGTCAAAAGACATTCATCTGGAGCAAGCGGACATTGAGAACATACAGGAAGACCCTCAACACCAAGTTTACGAGATATATCCATCAGTTTACAATTACCCTTACGATTACATAGCCAGCATTCAATTTTATGATATGATAAAATTAGTTCAAAATTTACTCTTCTAATCTCACGAAGCTCAGGCGAATCAACTATAAACTCTTCATCACCTGAAACGCGATAATAACATGACGGTATAAGTTTTCCTCTAGAAGTCATTACTAAACATAGTCTACAACTCGTACCATAGTATAAATTTTTTAACATACACAAATGAGGAATATCAAAACCATTTTCTAAAGCTATTTCTAATAGTGTTTTACCCTTTTCAGCCTCGATTTCTTTATCATTAAGCTTTAATTTAACCACATACTTCACCCCTAACCATCTCTTTCTTACCGACTTTCTGAACAGCATTCACAGGACAAATAATAAAACAAGTACCACAACGAATACATCTATCATAGTCGACACTATACTTCCCACTGCTTGTTTTTGAAATTGCTCCAACTGGACAATTCATAGCACACTGACCGCACGCTATGCAAACCTCTTGATCAATAGTATACGTTATAAAAGCCTTACATACATTAGCAGGACATACACCATCCCTTATATGAGCCTCATACTCATCACCAAAGTATCTTAATGTTGATAAAACAGGATTAGGTGCTGTTCCTCCAAGTGCACATAAACTTGAATTCCTGACACTGTTTGCCAGTTGTCTTAAAACGATTATATCCTCCTCACTGCCATTACCACTTGTAATTTTATCTAGAATATCAAGAAGTTTTCTAAGACCTATTCTACAAGGAAAACATTTACCGCAGGACTCAGCTGATGTAAAGGTTAGGAAGAATTTCGCTACATCTACCATACAATTATTATCGTTGATTACAACAATACCACCAGACCCCATAATTGCACCAGCACTCTGTAAAGTTTCATAATCTATAGGTAGATCAAACTTATCCTTTGGAATACATCCTCCTGAAGGCCCCCCAATTTGTACAGCCTTTATAGAACTACCTTCAGGAGCTCCTCCAGCTAATTCTTCAACAAGATACCTAATACTTACACCTACAGGTACCTCATATACGCCGGGCCTACTAACACTCCCCGTAACACAGAACATCTTAGTACCTTTAGTCTTCTCAGTTCCCAGTTTTACAAATTCCTCTAGTCCATAGGACATTATGGTAGCAACATGAGCCAATGTCTCAACATTGTTTATGGCTGTAGGTTGTCCCCATAACCCTTGCTGAGCTGGATAAGGAGGACGCTGTCTAGGCCACGCTCTCTTACCTTCTATTGCAGAAAGCATAGCTGTCTCTTCACCACAGACAAATGCCCCTGCACTCAAAATAACATCAATATCAAAACTAAAACCACTTCCAAGAATATTTTCACCTAACAACCCATATTTCCTAGCTTCTTCAACTGCCTTCTTTAATCTACTAGCCATAAGTGGCTTCTCAGCTCTAACAAATATATATCCATGACTAGCACCTATCGAATAACCAGCAATAGTTAATCCCTCAATTATTCTAAAAGGATCAGACTCTGCGAGAAGTCTATTCATAAATGCACCAGGATCACCTTCATCAGCATTAGCGATAACATATTTTGGATTCCCCGGCTGTGTTCTAGTTATTTTCCATTTTAATCCTGTCGGAAAACCGGCACCTCCTCTACCTCTGAGTCCACTCTTTAAAATAGTCTCTATCACTTCTTCAGGCTTCATTTTTAGACTTCGACTTAAACCGCTATATCCTCCAGATAAAATATATTCTTCTAATGATTCCGGATTAATGAAACCACAGTTTCTAGATACCCATTTACGTTGTTTCTTCCAAACATCTATCTCATCCAACAAGGGAACTTTTTCTTCACCTTTAGCCTTACCAGTCCTATATCTCAAGGCAAAAGCATTACTGACATCCTTTTTTTCAAAATATTCGTCCAAAATCCTTGGAATATCCTTACCTTTTACCTTTACATATATGGCTGCAGGGTAACCTTTCATAATAACTTCAAACCATGGATCGAGATAATCTAGGCCAAAACATCCAGAAATAGTGATCTCTGTATCTAATCTTTTCTCCAAGATATATTCCTTAAATTTATTATATATCTCCTCTGCACCTGTAGCCAGTGTACAACTTGATAAAGGAATTCTAATTTTAGATCCATGAACACCATATTTTAATTCCTCTATCCTTTTTTTACGTAATTCTTTACATTTCTGATCATCATGACATAAGGGACCTTTAACACGGCATTCAATGTAGTCAGGACAAGGATTTATTTTAGAATGTTTGCATTTCTCACAACATTTATCTAATAAAGACCACAATATAACCTCACCTTTTGCCTTCACTTCTTTTTATCTTTAGAATAACAGCTCGCAAAACACGAGCATTAGCTTTACCAATTATTTTTCTGGTACCGTCAGGATTTTCAATAACAACTACAGGCGCTAATCCACAACAACCAAAACATCTTGCTACCTCAACAGAGAAAAGACCATCTTTTGTAGTTTTTTTATTTTTTTCAATATTAAGCATTGTTCTGAGAAATTCATGATTTAAATCATTTCCTCTCAAATGACATGCAGTTCCCATGCATAGAAGAATCCTATATTTACCTACAGGCTCCAAACTATACTGATGATAAAATGTGGCTACACTGTAAGCTTGAGAATAAGGAACGCCTACATATTCCGCTGCCGCCTTAATTCCCTCAGGAGGAAGATAACCATATTTGGATTGTATTCTTCTTAGAGCTTCGATCAAATTATGAGGAACCCTCTCTAAGTCATTGAATAGGCTTTCTATGCTCGTTGAGCTTTGTTGATTATTAGATACACGGACATTAAGCATGACTAGTCAGTCAATATATCAAAATTAATATATATAAATTTTATTACATATCATTTTAAGAAAATATAAT
>JAGGXB010000113.1 GCA_021163245.1 Thermoproteales archaeon | reverse complement strand
TTGACGTAGACCGCGTAGACTCCGAGCAAAAAGTTAACGATTTTCTTCTTCATCAAAACTCTTCCCCGTTAAAGTTATGAAGACATCCTCGAGAGAAGGCTCAAGTAAACGTATGTGCTGGATCTTAACCCTTTCCCTGACCAGTACCTCTAGTACCGTTGGCAGAGCAGACGCTCCTCTACCATCGAACCCTATTCTGATCCTGGCTTTGAATGATGATGGATCAACTATGGTGATGGTGGTATAGCTTAAATTAATCTTCTTCTGCAATACGTCTACTAGACCGTTCTTAACACCTACGGCTTCAACTTCTAGAACCTGTTTTCCTTGAACCATCTCCTTTAGTTCGCCAGGCGTACCAAGTGCAACTATCCTACCCCTGTTTATTATTGCTATCCTATCACATAACTGGTCTGCCTCCTCCATATTATGCGTCGTTAAGAACACTGTTCCACCATCATCGGCAAATTTTCTTATAATCTCTTTTATCCTCCGAGCTGAGGCTGGGTCTAAACCTATTGTAGGCTCATCCAGGAATAATGTTTCTGGCTGGTTAATGAGAGCACGAGCAATATTCAATCTAGATTTCATACCCGTACTGTATTCCTCTACTAAACGGTCAGCATCCTTTTCCAATTCGACAAGTTTCAATAATTTCTCTATACGTTTTTCAGCCTCTCTAGGAAGTATATGGTGTAGATAAGCATAGTACCTTAGGTTTTCTCTCCCAGTTAGCTTCCAATAAAATCCTCTATCACTGTATAAACTTACACCTATAGTTTCTCTAACCTTTTTTGCATCTTTAACAACATGGTAGCCGTTAACCCATGCCTCTCCCTCATCTGGTAACAGTAGCGTGGTTAACAGCTTAACAGTAGTGGTTTTGCCCGCTCCATTTGGACCCAGAAAACCAAACACTTCACCACGATAAACACTGAAGCTTATATGGTCAACAGCGACTATTTCCTTAACTTTTCCTCTTTTTAAAAATCCTTTTCTCTCTTTACTTCTAAAAATTTTTGTGAGATTACAGGCTACTATTACCTCATTCCGTATATTTCATCCCTCTAAATGAATTCTTCCTATAGAACAATCTTTATAGTCTAACTTCTTTGCTTTAACATATTCACAGTCTACATTTTCAATATCTACCTCATCAGCCTCTATTCCTTTACATCGAAGTCTACCCTTTCTTCTTTCTATAAAGAAGCTAAAAAACGAACCAAACAATCCTCCAATTCTTCTTTTACCCAGTTTAACAACAACTTTTTTAGCTTTAATAACTCCGTCTACCTCTGAATCACCATAAAGCTCAACGTATAGCTCATCAACCTCGATATTTTCATATACCCTAAAAGAACCGTAAAGCTCCCATATACCTCCCTTACAGCTCCTGGCTCTCATAGAACCAAAAACCTTAAGTCTTTCAGCATCGATTAAACCGTTAACAATACAGCTACCACTAGATTCAACAATTCTACCAGTTAGATTACCACTGACCCGTACTGAACCAGAGATATCTAGAACATCTACATCCAAATTACCTGCGAATAAACTACCATTCACCTCTATATCACCACCCTTAAGATTCCCCTTTACACTGGTACTACCACTGGACTCTAGCACCGATATGTATGCATCTCCCTCTACTAGCAAGCTTCCACTTACTTCTGCATTGCCAACTCTAAGATTACCTTTAATCTTAGCACTGCCTGAGACCTCTAGGTTTTCTGCGATAGCATCACCGCTCACAGATAAGCTTCCACTAACATCGATTTCCTTCGCCTTTAATGGACCCAGCATAGATGAAGAGCCACTAACCTTTATTACACCTTCTAAGCCGCTTGGAATACCGGAAAGTGCTTTTTCATATGCCTCAAATTTATCGGCCATTATCTTTCACCACCTATACTTTTTAAAAGATCTCTTATCTCTCGTAAAAGCTCCTTCATTTCTCTAAGTCTTTTAAGAAGCAACTCTTCAACTTCTTCATCACTTAGGTTAGCATACTTAAGTTTCTCTTCCCCCATTATTCACCAGCCTCCTTAAGGATATCCCTTATATCTCTAAGTAGCTTTATAGCTTCATCAAGCTCTTCTAACATAGCTCTCTGTCTAGCTCTATACGCTGTCATAGAGAAAGACTCACTTTTCTCTTTTACATAGCTTGTACCTGTCCATCTGCTAGCCATGCTAGTACCGCCGGCTATAGCGATAATAGCGATGACCGTTGCACCTACGCCTAGCCATATCAAAATAGACAGGATCACAGCCAGCCAGATATCCATTGCTCCAATAGCAACCAGATCAAAGAATTTATAGGGTATTAAGACACCTATCCCTACCATCATCACTAAAGCTACTATAGAGGCAGCTATAAAATCACTCCTCATCTTCATCACCTCCTATAGACTTTAAACTTTCAGGCGAGATCTCTATCCGAAAATTCTTTATACGATAATATCTTCTCAACTTACCCCCCTTTGTAACTTCATACTCTGACACTACTAGTCCAGCCCGTTCGAGGGCTCGAAGATGGAGGTGGACAAGTGGATACGATATCCCAAGTTTTTGAGCTAGTTCGTACGCATATCTCGGTTTTTCTGCTAGGAGCACTAATATCTGTAGTCGCAGCTCTACAGAAAGCACCTTCAGTATTTTTACCATTTTCTTTAAATTCCATTTTATAACACCTAACCACCAATTTACTCATATTTATTATCACTTTCATGTATAATTCTAGACTTATACATTTTATAAACTTTTCGGTCAATGGTTAAAATAATTTCCATCAGTACATCGTAACAGAGTAGTGATATTCTAGTTAATATGATTGCATAAAGATAGGTAAAAGTTCCTTTGTTAGAACTCTATGGTCTTAGATACATATTTCTTGCATGGAGTAAAAAGTTAATAAATTTTTTCTTAATTAAAACTTTTACTAAAATATAAAACAATGATATATTGTTTATGTTTTTTCATTTTTCCCATGCTAGGGAATAGTCACGTTTTTCAGGTGGTGGATGACCTCGTGGTCCATAACCTTTCTTATTTGAGATCTTTCTTAAAGGAATAAAGCTACATTCGATTCTGTCTTCATATACATCGTATCTTAAAAATCCTAGTGTTGGATCTCCGTCATCCCAAAGGTTTTTACATTGTGAAAATGCTGTTGATGGTGCACTATCAAAACGTATTCCCTCTATATATCTAGTTTTTCTACAATGTATATGTCCGTTTATGACTATTGTTGCATTTGTTTCTTTAAAAACATTAAATATTCTACTCCTATATGGTTCATCTATTCCAAAATACCAAGCAAGATATTGTTCTGGGTCTCTTATATCATAGTTTGGCTCGTGTAGATCATGGATGAAAAGAGAATAATGCATTATCCATATATGAAACTTTGCTCTAGGCTGATATTTTTGATGTTCCATCCATTTCCAAAAGTCTTTCTCTTCGGGAAGTCCAGAGCCGGCTAAAATATCACAGAATCCCGAAAAGCGTACATTTTTATAAACAAAACTCCACCACAATGATCCAAAAACAGAAGAGAATTGCTTTAAATGCTCAGAACGAATGTTTAGGCTTATATCATCTCTATCCTTTATCGGTCCTCTAATATCTGTATGTTTATTTCCAGCATCCATGTTTCCAGGAACTACATAGTATGGGAATGGTAGATCATCTAAATCTTTTTTAATAGCTTCGAGTTCATATTTGTGCAGGTTTCCGTCTCTAGTTAGATCACCGCATATTAATAAGAGATCAGGATTTATTTCAAGTATCTGTTCGCGTGCTGTCTGCCAGTTTTCGTTCCATGCAGGCTCAAATCTAAAGGATCTAGGTGAGCCAACATGTATATCTGATACTACAACGAATGTCCACATATTATCCACACAGTATACTAGTTTGAAATTATACTATATTAGTTATTGTATAAAATTCTTACATATCACAAAATCAGTGATATGTCGATGGAATAATATATTAATCATTCTAATATGATTAATCGCTGGATGAAAATGGAAGAGAAGTCTGATAAGGAAAGGATAAAAGTAGTAATAAAACTATATGCTAGTTTAAGAGATAGGATAGGTTTCAAGGAAAAAGTTTTGTATGTTAGGGAGGGTCAAGGAATTATTTCATTATTGCATGAATTGGAAAAGTCATCGGTGATAGAGGTAATCTGATTTTTGACGATAATGGTAATCTGAAAAATGTAATGTTAAGCGTAAATAATGTATTGGTGTCTCACCAAGAATTATCAAGATTAAAGCTTTATAATGGAGATAGGGTTGACATTATGCCTTTGCCTTCTGGTGGTTGATATGAAAGTTAAGATACATAGAGAGTTGGATAATACATCTTCTCTAATTGATGAAGTTAAGAGATCATCTAATGAGATAGGTGCGATTGCTGTGTTTATTGGTGTTGTAAGAGGAGTAAGTTATGGTGAAAGGGTTTTGAGACTTGAATATGAGGCACATGAAGTTCTTGCAGAAAAAGTTATGGAAAAGATAATTGAAGAATCTAAAGATAAATATGGCATAATTGATGCTATAGTGGAACATAAGATAGGAAGTGTAGGCGTAGGAGAGGATGTAATGAAAATTGTTGTGGCATCAAGACATCGAAGAGAATGCTTTAAAGCATTAATGGAGATTGTTGATAGAGTTAAGCGTGAAGTACCTATTTGGAAGAAGGAGGTAACAGAGAAAAGGTCCTATTGGGATGAAGGATCAGAAAACTAAGGAATTATTATCTAGATTCTCCGCAGACTGGACAATTAGCCATTTTTTCTATTTTTATGACTTCTGCATTGACTTCTTTACCATCCATAAATAGTATCCTTCCTATGAGGGGTTGACCTATACCTGTTATAAGCTTAATTGTTTCCATTACTTGAAGTGATGCTAGTAAAGCTGGTGTAGCTCCCACAATAGGAAAATATCTCATTTCTCGGGGTGTTTTAGGGAAGATGCATCTTAAACAAGGTCCCTTTCCCGGTACTATGGTTGTAATTTGTCCGTGCATTTCAGTTACTCCTGCGTGAACAAAGGGTATTTTGTTTGATACACAGTATTCATTTATCATAAATCTGGTTTTCCAGTTGTCTAATCCATCTACTATTACATCTACTTTTCCTATTATTTTATCTATGTTTTCTTTTGATATCTCGGTATTGAAGGCTATGATCTCTATCTCTGGGTTAAATGCCAAAAGTTTTTCTTTAGCTACTTCTGCTTTTGGTCTACCAATATCTTTAACCCAACAGAGTATTTGACGGTTTAGGTTGTTAAGCTCAAATTTTTCTCTGTCTATTAATATAATTTTTCCAATACCTGCTGCGGCTAGATACAAAGATGAAAGGCAGCCTAAGCCACCAATGCCTACAATTGCGACTTTAGCCTTTTTTAATTTTTCTTGTCCTTCAATTCCCCAACCCGTGATAAGCATCTGTCTACTATATCTTTCTATTTCAGAAGGTGACAATATCATTGTTATTCACTCATTATCCTTTATTTGAATCTAAATATATCGATTATATTATTATATTGTCATGTGTATTCCTTGATATAACATTAGTTTATAGAATTTGGGAAAAAGTGATTGATGTTGAGGATAAAGGTTAGATACTTGAGTAGTTATATAGCAAAATGTTTTGGGTCGGATAAGAAAGAGGAGTATATTTATTTACCGGACGATGCAAAATATAAAGATTTGTTGGAATTGTTCAATAAAAGATATAGTGAAGCAATTGAGGCTATGTATGGAGATAAGTATAAAGAGATGATGCTTGATTTTTTCATCTTTATAAGTGAGGGTAAACCAGTTGTTGCTATAAAAGATAAATTGATACCTAAGGATTGTGAAGTTATAGTAACTTATGCTGATTTGGGAGGTTGATATGTGTTACGATTTTTATAAATAAATTTACGATTAGTATAAATTTTAGTATTTGATAATAGAGAAAGGTTTTCAGATATTTTCTTTTTAGTAAAGCCTTTTTGAATATTTGCTTAATTAATACTTAGTTAACTTTAAATGTTAACATCTATATTTATTTTTATAGTATGAGTATAGTTATAGGTGTAAGAGTCCCTAAGAGATTAAAAGAAGATTTAGAGAGATTGGGTATCAATTATTCTAGGGAGATTAGAAATTTTCTTGAAAGAAGAGTTAGAGAAGAAAAACTTAAGTTAGTCTTAAGAAAAATTAAGAGGATTAGACAAAATATTGGTCAGATTGATGGTAATCTTGCTTCTCTTTTTATGAATGAGGAGAGGGACAGGTTATGAAGATTCTTGTTGATGCTTCTGTAGGTGTTAAATGGTTTATACCAGAGGATTATAGCGTGAATGCATTGAAGATTTTGGAGGATTATATTAGTGGTAATGTTGAGTTATATGCTTTAGATATATTTAGGGCTCAAGTTGTTAGTATTTTGAGAAAATATTTCTTAGAAGGATATATTGATATGAATGCGTTAACAGAGTCTTGTAAGGTTCTTCAAGAAATGGAGATTAACTATATTGAAATGGACTGGGAGATTTTAGAAGACGCATTGTCATATTCTCTAGAGAACAATATTTCATTATATGATGCTATATACATTATTGCAAGTAAGAGATTAGGTGCAAGTATAGTTACCGCTGACCAGCATTTGATAGATTCATTGAAAAATAAAGAGCTAGAGATTATAGATCTTGGAAGCTATACTTGAAATATAAAAAGAATTAGGTTTTTGATTTTTAGGCACAGCAACAGGAAGATTTTCTGGATTCGAGATTTAAAGTTATCTTAATTCCTTTTATGAGAGTATCTCGTACGGGACAGTGTTCCTCAACAAATTCTATGAGTTCTCTAATTTTTTCCTCAGGTTCATTACTGTCTATTTTTAGATTAACTTTTATTTCTTGAAATCCTGGTCTAACATTATTATCTGTACCTATAAATCCTCTTATGTCTAATGTTCCTTCAGCTTCAGCCTTTATAGACTTAATCTTTATTCTTTTTACCATTGCATGATATGAGGTGGCTATTATAAGACAGCTTGCTAGTGAAGCTAGAAGGAGTTCGACTGGGTTAGGTCCTTTTCCAGTGCCTCCTAGCTCTTGTGGCTCATCTATTATAAATGTATGTTTTCCTATAGTAGCTTTGACTCTAAATTTCTCTTCTAGTTTTGTTTCAGTCTTAAATTTGAAAATGTTCTGAGTCATTTTATCTACTCTTTATATGACAATGTCAATTAAATATATTTATCAAAATATATAAATTTTTTGATATAATGGTAAAGAATATTTATAAAAAATTTTTCTTTAATGGCTTAGTTTATACAAGAGATCGATGTCTGATGCACTCCCCCAAAATCTATTAAGGACTTTTTGAAGTCCAGGAATTTTTCTCTCAGTGAGCCATAGATCAGAGTACAGGCTTGCAAGTCTTATGAAATCTGATACAGTGGCTTTTCCTTTAAGTTTCTTTAAGCATACAAATATCATTTCTCTTATAAAATCTAAATCTTTTGGTAAAAGAACATTTTCTATTCCATATAGTTTTTTAATGATTTCTTCTTCGTCGATAACTTTACTTATATCTTTTAGTTCTTCCATAGGTGTGAATAATATTTTCTTTATATTATTAGCAATAATTGATTTCCCAAAAAGTTTTCTAATCTTTAAAATGTTTTCGTCCTCATTTGAGAGCTTAATCCATTTCTTTTCCCATTCACCATTGCCTTCAGCAAACTCCATTGCAGCAAGTATAAGTGGGTCTAAAAGTGAGAATAAGCATTCCTCTCCATCGTCGCCCCATGCAGTCACTAAGAATCCCAAAACATCTTCTTCTCTAGC
>JAGGXB010000026.1 GCA_021163245.1 Thermoproteales archaeon | reverse complement strand
TGAGATACATTATATGAAGGATGTATGGTTTGGGAAAAATTCTGCTAGTATAGGTAATATTCCAATAAAGCTTTCACAAGATGAAATACTGTTACCGTTATATTATTTTCCTCTAGATAAAGATGGAAAACTGTATAATCCTATAGGTGCATATACGTTTACCAATGTTATATTTCTCCATGGTTTTTGGAAAAATAAGTATTCTAGGATTGAATGGATTTCTTCGGAGCCAATAACGATAGATCCTCACAGATCTACTAGGGGGCTAGGTGAACCGGCAACAGCTAGACTAGATAATGGTAACTTGATAGCTATAATGAGAGGTAGTAACGATAAGATGCCTATGCTTCCAGGATATAAGTGGGTTAGTATATCAGATGATGATGGATGGTCATGGAGTTCTCCTAAACCATTAACATATGATAACGGAGAGAAAATATATTCTCCAGCAAGCTACTCTACTCTGATAAGGCATTCAAATGGTAAACTATATTGGATAGGAAATATAACAGATAAAAATCCTAGAGGTAACTCTCCTCGATACCCTCTTATAATAGGCGAAGTGGATGAAGATAAGATTGCTCTAAAGAAGAAATCTATAACCATAATTGATACTAGAAAAAGTAATGAATCAGAACATTTACAACTCTCAAATTTTAGTGTTTACGAAGATAGAGAAACAAAGCATATTGTAGTAACATTAGCTAGACTTTTTTCACATGGAATAGAAGATTGGACGGTATCATGTATTCTCTATAGAATCAAAGTAGAATAAAGCATCTTTAATATTTTTTGTAAATCCAATTTTTTCATAATTGTTAAACATGTTTTAAGTCAGTATCCTATTCAATTTTTTCTAAGCACTTCACTCTAATTGATAAATCTATTCTATAATTCAAAATAATATTCCTACATAAGGCTTCCTCGTTTTCTATACGCCTTTTTTCTAGATAAAATTGAAAATATAACAAATGAATCAGGTTTATGATACTCTAATAAAAATCTATACTTTCCTACATAGATCATATGATAATTTCCATACTCTTTAACTTTCTTATCTCTATACTACAAATAAATCCTTTTATCCTTTAATAAAAGAAGCTCCAAAATCTTTTGCTAAATATTTGTGTCAAGTTTTTGTAATTGTTTTAATGCACTAGACTCTATTAAAACTTTATATTTACCCATCTTTTACAATATCCTCGATAGATATTAATTTTAGTTTTCCCTTCGATTTTATTTTTTCATATCTTTTTATAGCATTATCTTCATCTTCTAGAGATTCTTCTAACCCAATGAGCCTTTCTTCAAGTAAAATTTCTATATGTTCAAGCTTGTCTCTAATTATTCTTAACTCCTCAATTATTTCAGGACTCATCATTAAAATAACTCCAATATATCCTATTAAAAGACTATGCAGAATAGAATGTGACTAACTTTTATTCCATTTCGAGCTCGGCGTATAATCTCTTGAAGATAACTTTTCTTTTAGATAAGCATCTATGAGGTTACCAGCAATACCACTCACACCTGTAACGACTTTGATACCTAGTTTTTCAAAGAATATCCGAGCCCTGCCCCCTAACCCCTGACATATAAGTACATTTACGCTTAGTTCCTTAAGCCAGTATGGAAGCTGACCAGGTGTATGTGATTCCACATATGGGTTTTCTTTTATCTCCCAGTCTACAATTTTACCATATCTTATATCTACAATAAGAAAATATGGGGCATGACCAAAATGCTCGAAAACATGACTTTCCAAACCTTTTTTATCATCAACAGGTATTGCTATCTTCATGCTATCCAATATCATCACCTTTTTTAATATTTCTTAGCTCTATAAGTTTCTTTCTAGCCTTAGCAACTGCACGAGCTTTATTCCTATATTTCCTAAGTTCTTCTATAGAAGGAAAACTTATAGCATTGACTGGACAAAGATTGGCACATGTGCTACATCCCACCATGCAATTATAAGGTCTCACAACAATAGGTCTCATGTTTCTGAAGTCCCAGTCATAGACTACTCTACCTTTACATGTCAAAAAACATAATCCGCACCCAATACATTTTTCATAGTCTATGTGTGGGTGCCATTGAATTTCTATTCGAGCAAGCCCCCACCAATTATCCTTAGATAGGTCTTTAATAGGTCTTCCCAAAACATCTTTAGGAATCTCAACTTTTTTCTCTCCTTGTATAGCATTGGTCATTTATAATCACCATATGAATAATTTTTCATATGAAAAAAATTTCATATAAATATATAAAGGTATTGCTACATATATATGAATGAAATGAACTCAATAAGTATATATGAAGCAATAAAACTTTTGGATTCCGATAATTGTAAACAAGAATTAATTTCACTCTATGCTTCAAAAAGCAGACAAAAAATTAAGATACCTAAAACTGACAAGTTAGCCGGATTGTTTTCAGTCTTAGCTAATCCTTTAAGATTAAAAATAATAATGCTTATAGCACAAGAACCACTTCCAGTATGTATATTATCGAAGTTAATTGAAGCGGATCAAACCCTAATTTCTCATCATCTACAATTACTTAAAAATAAAGATTTAGTTAGGGTTGAGGTTATAGGAAGATTTAGAATATATAGACTAAATAAAGAAAAGATACCTGTGCAGTTATTAGAACTATTTAGAATATATTTTGAAAAACGGTGTGATAATATCTAACTCAAGGTATATTACTGACATAATCATTATTGTCTCATCTATTTCTAATCATTTGTATAAGAACTTCTTTAGCACTTCTATTTTTTATTATTTTTTCTAGAAACTCTTCTATAAATGCGTTAAAATCAAACTTTGAATAAGTCTTCTCTACTTCATTCCAAGTTTCTTCGGCGATTTTAAATATCTGATTATTCATGAAACCATGCGTAATTCTCTTTCTCCCTATATACATCATGTCAACCTTAAGCTGAATTAAAGCAACAATATGCTCTTCGAGGATATTAGCCAAACCAAAAACATTTGAGTAATCTAGTTCTGATGCTATCCTCCTAATTTCTTCGTTGAATACGATATCCCAATCTTTAATAATTAAATGTCCAGCTTCATGAGCTATATCCAAATATATTGATACTATTGTACACTCACTCGAACGACAAGTGATTCTATTCGGATAAGCTCCATATATACCTCCTCCCTCCCTAAATATATCGATAGGATATATTTCCAAGGTTTCATTTTCAAATTGTAGACCTGTTATCTTCTCTAAGGATTTTACAGGAACTAGAATATCCGTAGCTTTTTTAAGCTTCTCCGAAAGCTTTTCCATTTCTCGAAAACGTTTATCCCAATACTTCTTATAAAACTCTGAATAGCATTCATTTAGGGCATTCCTCAAAATCCTGAAACTATCTCTATTCAACCTCTTTTTTATTCCATCAATATATTGTTGCCATGTCCCCACTTCTGGATACACATTGTAAATTTTTTCGTATTCATCTTCTGTAAAAGCCAACCTTATTCTAGTGCTTTTTTCACCATCATGCAGAAAAGACTCAAGTTCGGTAAGGATATCAAGTAATTCATCTAGAGTATCAACTTCA
Source organism: Thermoproteales archaeon (assembly GCA_021163245.1). Classification (GTDB taxonomy): domain Archaea; phylum Thermoproteota; class Thermoprotei; order Thermofilales; family Thermofilaceae; genus JAGGXB01. The sequence goes on along the minus strand of JAGGXB010000026.1, from coordinate 592 downwards.
GATGCTAGGATGGAAGCGGCTAGAAACCACCACTCCTTCTTTAATCCAGAAGAATATAATTTTAGTCTTGTCTCTAAACTTAGTCCCCTGGCCCTATCAAGGGGAAATCCGTACGTATAATTGATCCCTGATATAACTAAAACATAGTTTAACAAGTTATCAGCCAACCTAACCTTGAATGAAGTCTTGTCTCCTATAACATCTCCTTTGATCTCTATTTCCGGATCGGAGCTACAGAAATATTCAGCATCTGCAACACTTAAAAAATTTGTCTGAATGGGTCCCTTTTTGACCTTAAACTTTGCATTTATCATATTACAAATTTGACGTGTTAAAATAAAAATGTTTTAAGACTTTGATACGTAGATAGGGGATAAATCATAGAAAATGCTACAAGAAACATTTATTTTAGAATTTTCTTAAAATAACGGATTAAAAATGAAAACACCTTACTAATATATCCTTAAAATCATGCTCATGAAATTTATAAAAAAAGATAAATTTGGTAAGACTGTAAAAACAGGAGAGAGTATAAAAACAGAGATAATTGTAAAGAAAATTCTATTATTGGTAAATACTAATATATGATACC
>JAGGXB010000148.1 GCA_021163245.1 Thermoproteales archaeon | reverse complement strand
TTATTTATCAGCATAAGATCTTTTTTGCTAATAAAATATTCATACGGATAATAAACCTCTTTATTTTTAAAACCTCGTAAATATCTTAACTTAGCTTTAATATTCTCTACCTCAAGTCTTTCTAGAAAAGCTCGGAAGAAATCAGAATAATCCGGTGTAATTTTTTCAAGAAAAAGTATCCTATCAACAAACTTCCTTACTATAACATTAAATATCTTTTCAACAGAATCTTTCTCAAAAGATACATTGTATCCTATTTTATTCAAATCTATTTTTCCACTAATGAGTAAATTATATTCTTCACTCTTAATAAGACTCAAAATCAAACCATGCGTCCTAGTAACTAGATATGTTTTCATGTCTACTTATTTACCTCATTCAAACCTTTAAGTTTTACAAACTCCTCAATCATTTCTTCTTCAATTCTTTCCTCAACATAAGATATATATTTTTTATACATAGGTATAATTGATCTTTCTAAACTATTGACAATTCTATTAACATATGCTAAATGTTCACTAAGTCTCTCCACAGCAACCTCAAGATTTGCTATCTCTATTAAAGCCCTTACAGCATTCCATAATCTTTTAAAAACTCTTATAAACTCAGGATCATATATTTTGCTTAGATCTGGCTCCTCTAAAATACGTGCTTGAGGAACAGTTACTCCTTGTATGCTAGTGGGTAAAATTTCAATCTTAGGAGGTACTATTAAACTAACCATAGAGTGAAAATGTACTTCACCTACCAACAATCTTAACCTGGAAATGTCTTCCAAAGCTCTTATGTATTCATGTTCTATACTAGCTCTCTCTTTAAGTTTTCTAGAAATTAAGAAAATTTCTTTTACTAATTGTTCTCTTCTCATTTCTAAAACACTCTTACCACGCTCTATCATCTCAGCTTTCTGTCTCAAAAGAATTAAAGTTCCTCTTGATATAGGGAGAAAACGTATTTCTGATAAACTCATTTCACTTTTCCCTTTTAGGATGATATTTCTCAATTATACTTCTTGGAATTCTAACAAGTTCTTCCTCAGGTAGTATTGATAAAACTTCCCATCCGATATCTAACGTTTCTTCGATAGATCTATTCTCATATACTCCTTGATTAATAAATTTTTCTTCAAACTCATTTGCAAATTTAAGATATCTTTTCATAATAGAACTTAATCCTACCTCTCCTATTATTCTAGCTAAATCTCTAGCCTTTGTCCCTCTAGAATACGCATCATAAAGTTGATCAGCTAATGGCCTATGATCTTCACGTGTTTTTCCCGAACCAATTCCCGATTTCATTAGTCTACTAAGACTTGGTAAAATATTTATTGGTGGATAGATATCTCGAGAATATAATTCTTGGCTAAGAAATATTTGACCTTCAGTTATATACCCTGTTAGATCGGGTATAGGATGCCTCAAGTCTCCACCAGGCATAGTTAGCATAGGCATAAGGGTTATACTACCTTTTCTATTTTTAATTATTCCAGCACGTTCATAAATCGTTGCAAGATCAGAATACATGTATCCCGGATATCCCATTCTTCCAGGGATCTCTCCCCTAGCAACACTTATCTCCCGCAAAGCTTCACAGTAGTTAGTCATATCTGTTACAATAACTAAAACATGATATTCTAAATCAAATGCAAGATACTCAGCAACTGTCAACGCTATTCTTGGAGTAAGTAATCTTTCTATTGGAGGATCCTCTGCAAGATTAAGAATGGCAACAAGACGTTCGATAGCTCCAGAATCTCGAAATTCTCTCATAAAATATTCTGCCTCAGTACTTCTAAGTCCAATACCGCCAAAAACAATAGCAAAATCTTCTCCCTTTTTAACAGTAGCTTGTCTGACAATTTGAGCTGCTAAAGTATTATGTGGTAAACCAGAAACACTGAATATAGGTAGCTTCTGTCCCCTAACCAAGCTTAACATACCATCAATAGCTGATATACCTGTCTGAATAAACTCAGTAGGATATTCTCTAGCTATGGGATTCATCGGAAATCCCGAAATATCCCTTTTTTCTCCTGAAATTATTGGAGGAAGGTTATCGATCGGTTCAAATCTTCCATTAAATATTCTACCAGTTATTTCATCTGATAAAGGTATTTCAAAAACCTTTCCAGTCAAATTAATTAATACATCTGTTTGAAGACCTTCTTCATCACCTAATATCTGTATGATTGCTAAGTCACTAGAAGTTTCAAGGACTCTTCCAATTCTTTCTACACCATCTGTATCGATTATTCTCACAACTTCGTTATATCCTGCATCTCCTACATTTTCGACAACCATTAAAGACCCTCTGATTTCTTTCACACCTCTATATACTTTACCATAAACCGATCCAGACAAAATTCTATAAAGAGACTCTTCCATACGCTACACCTATCTAAAATAAGTACTGAATATTATATTTTCTAGAAATTTCCTCTAGACGAGTCATTATCTTATTATACAATTCTTTGACTGCTTTAATACCTCTCTCATCCTCCTTCACCCTTTTCATCTCAGAAATCTCAGGTAACTTCGTTATTTCCTCAATCGGTACCTTCTTCTGGATCAAAACGTAAACTTTGTCAAAGAAATCCATTATCATCTTTAACAAAAGATACTGTTTCTCAGGAATACAGAAGATATCTTCTCCTTCTAATGCTGTTTGTCTTAAAAATCCTTCTTTCAAAATATCTGAAATCAATAAAAACAAGCGTTGATCATCTGGCAGAGCTCCTTCACCAACAACCGATGCAATAGCTTCTATTTCAGACGAAACAGTAAGCAACCTTAAAGCCTTCCTTCTATATTCCCCAAAATCTTTAGCGATATTTTTACTCCACCAAGACTCGACTATTTTAGCATACTGACTAAAACTTCTAAGCCAATTGATCGCTGGAAAATGTCTCCTGTACGCAAGTTCTGGATCTAATGCCCACATAGTACCTACAAACCTTAAAGTATGTATAGTTACAGGTTCATTGAAATCCCCACCTGGTGGTGATACAGCACCTATAATTGTTACAGAACCTTCTCTTACCGGTTTTCCAAGAGGTTGAACTCTACCTGCTCGCTCATAGAATTCAGCTAATTTATCTGGAAGATAGGCTGGATAACCTCTTTCTACTGGTATTTCACCAAGTCTTCCAGAAATTTCTCTTAATGCCTCAGCCCACCTAGACGTAGAATCGGCTATCAAAGTCACATTATAACCCATATCCCTATAATATTCAGCCAATGTAACTCCCATATAGATACTTGCTTCACGTGCTGAAACAGGCATGTTTGAGGTGTTTGCTATAACAATACTTCTTTCAATAATAGGTCTCCCTGTCTTTGGATCTGTTAATTTAGGAAACTCTTTTAACATTTCTGCTATCTCATTACCCCTCTCACCACACCCTATATAGATTACAATTTCAGAATTACTATACATCGAAATTTTATGCAAAGTTATAGTCTTTCCGGTTCCGAATCCACCGGGAATACATCCTGCACCGCCTTTAGCTATTGGGAAGAATGTATCAATAACTCTTATTCCGGTAAGTAATGGAACCTCGCTTGAAAGTCTTTTAACATAAGGTCTGGGAGTACGTACTGGCCATTCTTGTAACATCATTAAAGGAATTTCTTTTCCATTACTCAACTCGATATATCCATAAGGTTCATTTATTGTATAGTCGCCTTCATTAATCTCTTTAATCCTTCCATTAATATCATACTTCACCATTATCTTATGCGAGATTAAAGGAGTTTCTTTTACCACTCCCACAATATCTCCTGCAGTAACCTTCTCACCTTTCTTTTTCAAAGGTTTAAAATACCATTTCTTATCCCTAGATAATGGATTAACTTTTACTCCTCTTCTTATAAATGCACCAGATTGTTCAAAAATCCTCCCAAGAGGTCTTTGAACACCATCAAAAACCATTGTTATTAAACCAGGAGCCAATTCAGCAACAAGCATCTTGCCTGTCGCATGAACTGGCTCCAAAGGCTTTAAACCATCAGTTGGTTCATAAACCTGAATAGTAAAATAATCTTCAAAAACTCTAACTACTTCTCCGATAAGCCTATCATTTCCGACTTCTACAACTTCACCAATTTTTATATCATTTATGCCTTTAGCTATAACAACTGGACCACTTATCTTTTTGACCTTACCGATACGATCTGTCATCAAAAACATCACCAAAAACATAGAAAATAATCCTTACCAAGTATTTATTTTACACTGCATATGTTGAACAAATCCTAATCTATAGTTTATCGATAAAATTATATTACTGTGTGTAACAATTGTATTTTCTAGGTGATCTTATGAGCATATGGAAGCTTAGGATAGCAATGTTAGTTACTTTAACTTTTATAATAGGCTTATCTACTTTAGCATTAACTTTTATCCTCAACTTTCTAGGAATATCTAATATAATTGTCTTATTATCAACAGTAATAGCATTTAACGTTTTACAGTGGCTTATAGCACCCTATTTAATCGATCTTTTCTATAATGTAAAGGAAATTGATCAAAACTCTATGCCTGAAATCCATGACATTCTTAGAAAACTTTCTCAAAAAGCCGGGATAAAAACACCCAAATTAATGCTAGCTAATATACCTATACCGAACGCTTTTGCTTATGGATCTCCTCTAACAGGAAATAGAGTTGCTATCACTAGAGGACTATTAAATGTATTAAACAAAAATGAAATAGAGGCAGTCATCGGTCATGAGTTAGGCCATCTAAAACATAAAGACGTACAGATAATGATGCTTGCATCAGTTTTACCTTCACTCTTCTATATCCTTGGCAGATCACTGATCTTCTCATCCTATTTTGGCGGAAGAGATGAAGAAGATCGAGGAAGTGCATCTATATTAATTATAGGCTTTTTAAGCATGATCATATACTTTATACTTAGCCTGTTTGTATTGCATCTAAGTAGAATACGTGAATACTACGCTGATAATTTTAGTGTAAATCTATCATCAACAAGAAAAGATGGAGCAAGAAATCTTATGTCAGCCTTAGCTAAGATCGTAAGGTACACAGGTATTTTAAAGAATAAAGGTGCTACTATTAAAACATTGGGCTTTAAAGAGCTTTTTATTGCTGATCCTGACATTACTGAAAAGGAAATAAGAGAAGCTTCCAAATTTATAGGCGAAGATAGATTTATCAATGAGATACTAAATAAAAGAATAACCTTTGCAGACAAAATAATGGAAATATTTTCAACTCATCCTAACATAGTCAACAGGTTCAAAGCTTTATATAGTTATATAACAGAATCTTCTAGTTGATTTAAAGGTGAGTAAAGAAAACATATTAATTAAACCGGATATTGAAGTTGCTAAAAACTTTATCAAAAAAGCATTGTCATCAAACTCCGTAATAGTGATCATAGGCGATTGTTCAGTAAACTATTTAGGTAGAGCTAGCTCCAAAATTTCCTGGGGAGAAAGAATAATAATTATAAAAGAAGATCGTGCAGTTCTAGTCCATAGACCGCTTGGATATGAACCTATAAATTGGCAACCTTCGGGTTCATACATAGAATCTATTGCTAAGGAAAATCAACTTATATTAAAAATCATTAGACGAAAACCCTCAGAAAAACTAAACATACATTTTAGAAAAATTTACTTGGTTATATCTTATAAACTTAAAGATGATGCTATTTTTTATATGTATGGTGAAGAAGAAGATTTAAAAAGAGCCATAATAGCTAATCCAGATATCATTGAGGTAGGCTTAAAAATATTAGAAACAGAGAGAAAAACAGGAAATGGATATATAGATATTCTAGCAAGAGATTCAAATAATATATTAACCGTCGTAGAATTGAAAAAGATTACTGCTAGCGAAGAAGCTGTTAGACAACTAAATTACTATGTAAATTCTCTGAGTAGCGAAATAGGAAAAGATGTTAGAGGTATATTAGTTGCTCCAAAATTTACTAAAAGGGCTCTTATGTTATTAAAGAAATATAATCTTGAATATAAAAAAGTCAATTTAAGAAAAATATCCAAGATTTCATTGAAGAAAAATGATATAACTAGATTTTTCAAATAATAAAGTTATTCTACTAAAATTTATAAGCTAGACGAGGCTTTTTTCTGTGGTGAATAAAATGTCAAAAGGAGAATTCATGTTCAAAGAATTAAGCGAAGGTCCTCAAGGAGTTATAAACACTCTCGAACAAGCTAGAGATGAAGTTTTAAATGCTAAAAAATTAGTAGAGGAGAAAAGTCTACTAAAAAGCTTCATAATTGGCAGCGGTACAAGTTTTCATGCAAGTGTATTTCTTCAAATGCTTCTAACTAAGTTTACCGATTTACATGTTGCTGCTATTCCAGCTTCTGAATTTAAGGAATGGACACCTTTAGTAAGAAAAGACTATTTCTTAATAGGTTATTCACAATCGGGAGAAAGTAGTGATATAGTTGAAGCAGTAAAAATAGCTAATGATAAAGGTATATTGTCTATAAGCATAACTAATACACCTGGAAGCACACTAACAAAAATCTCAACCAGAGCAATTGTTACGAGAGCAGGCGAAGAAAAGGCTGTTGCAGCCACCAAAACCTTTGATGTCCAGCTAGCGGCCGCACTAATGTTAACATATAGCCTTACAAACAAAGATCAAAACAAAATAAGAAAAGCTGCACAAACATCTGAAAAAGTTCTTCAACTAGGCGAAAAAATAAAGGAAATTGCAGAAAAATATAAAGAATCTTCAAATGCCTTCACATTAGGAAGAGGACTAGCCTACCCAATAGCTTTAGAAGCTGCCTTAAAGCTTAAGGAAGCTGCCATGATTCATTCAGAAGGATTTGCAGTTAGAGAATTTTTACACGGACCTGTTCAACTTGTTGATGAGAATACTCCAGTTCTCTTATTCGTAACAAGCGAAGAAGGATTAGAAGAATCTATTAAAGCATTGCAAAAAATCAAACAATATAATGCTCCTGTAATCTATGTTGGTCCAAAGTCCTACAAAGCAAAAGAATATTGTACGGACTTTATTGAGATTGAAAAAATTGATGATGAACTTATGCCTATTCCATTGGTAAAAGCTGCACAATTATTCGCATATCATATAAGTGTTCTAAGAGGATTAAATCCAGATAAACCAACAAAGCTATCGAAAGTAGTCACTTATTAAGCAGAAGATCTGAATAAGATACCTGTACTAACCATTTTCTTTTTATACCCAATTCTTTCATAAGTTTATATAATTTATTTTTTCCTTCTTCTATTCTTTTTTCATCTATATTTAACTCAAATTCAATAAATGTACCCAGACCCTTGACTTCATCTAAATGAATTTGAACACCTTTATACATGTATATCTTTCTATACTTTTCAACAATTACTTTTATGCCTAGAACCTTACTCAGTATTTCTTTAATGAAATATGGATCAATAACTTTAGCAATTATAACACTGCTTCTCTTTGGATCTTTTATATCTTCTCTTTCATAGTATACTAGCTGAAAATATTCTTGCCCTTCCACCTCTCTTAATTTCAACCTACCTTTATTAACATTAAAATAAGTGTCAATTTGATGAAAAACACCGACATAATTTGCTACTCTTCTTAGTTTTTCATCGAAAACATCTAATCCATCTACCCTCGCTTTAATTTCGACTAGAGTTTTCTTCATATATTTTATCCTCTTATGAGTAGTATTAATAATGCTCAAAATATTTTATTATTACTTTCTTTAATATTAGATTTATATATAGATTTTATTATTATGTTTAATAGGAAGATCAGGGAGGCTCAGAAGTGATTCAAGAGAAGGTAGGGCGAGATCGTAACACTGGAATAATGGAGGAACTTCTTTTATACATATTAGATAATAATATCGATGAAATAGTTCCAAAATTTTCTTTTCAACTAGGATTTTTTTATCCAGAAATAATGAAAATATCAACCAAGTATCGGATAAATGATCAAGAATTATTAGAAATGTTAGTTAAGCATAAATATGCAATAAGAGAATTGCATGATAAATATGTTAGGTGCCCCTACTGTAAATCATATAGATTATTAGTACAATTAAAGTGTCCTCATTGTGGCTCAACGAATGTTAGTAAAGTTACTCTTGTTTCCCATGTACCTTGTGGGTACATTGGTGTTTTAGAGGAAATGAATATTTCTGAAGGAAAAAGAATCTGTCCAAAATGTGAGAAAAAACTTGGTGCAAAGGATAAAGACTGGTTGCAGATTGGAAGTCTTTATAAATGTGATAAATGTGGTGAACTTTTCGAAATTCCCAGTGTCCAGTTCAAGTGCGTAACTTGTAACAAAACATTTGGATATAAAGAAGCAGAATACGAAAACATTTATAAATATAAGATAAACTTTGAGAAAATTAAATCATTAACAAAGAAAATTCTACTTAAAAGTATAATTAACGAACTAAAGAAAGATAACGTCAAAGTTGAGATAAATCCCCAACTTACAGGTTTAAGCGGACTAAAACATACAGCTACATTACAAGCAAAAAAAGATAATAATAGCTTACTTGTTGACATTCTCTTTGAAGGAGAAATAGATGATATAATGAGTATATATGGCAAAATAATAGATCTTGGACAACCAAACCATATAATATTAATCCCAAAAAATATTTCTGAAGATCTTTCCTTAGATGAGTCACAATTAAAAATCGTAAAATATGATAAAATATCAGATATTCCAAATTTAATTAGGAAAAAAATCAAATAAAATAGGTTTTATGCCCTATATGTAAATGTATATGTCGCTTCTGTGCCACTTGAAGTAACAACTTTTACAGTGTATGTTGTACCATCCACTACATTGTATGAGATATAGTGACTTGTAGAGGTATCTACAGTGCCTGGATTCAAAGTATAAGATGAAAATGTACTTGTTGCTAGTATTTTTCCATTAGTATCCAACAAATAGTATTTGCTTATTGTCACCTTTGAATTTCCAATATTTCTAACATATACATAGATTCTATCTGGAGAGTAACCTGTGTTTACGTTTACTCCATCAATTTTTATTTTTTCTTGCAACTGTGCAGTGTTACTCTGCTGTTGAAGAGATCCCGTATAACTTAATATCCAAATATATGTTAATACTGCTGCCGCAACGGCAATTACTACTAGTAAGAGAACTGCTATTACGGGAGACACACCTCTTCTATTCATATTCTCACCCATTTCACTCCTAATATTGTAAATTTTATTTTATTTCTAACGTTTTTAATACATTTAGTTTAGACAATTAACTGACGCAAAAAGAACTACTTGTTATCTTCAAGACTATTTTTATATTTTCCATATTTATATTTTATTCAGGATTTATGTAGTGAATAAGCTATGCCCGGCAATGGTTCTAGTGTTAATCTCAATAACTCTCTTAAATTAAATGATCAAGAAGTTTTAATTGAGTTTTATCCTGTATCTGAACCATTTGGACATATAGCTATTGTTATGTCTAAGGAAACTGGAAGATACGAATATAGGGTATTAGAACCACCACTAACTCATGAGGATATAGAAAATATTAGAAAGATTAGAGAATTATTGATAGAAACATCTAGAGTAAAACTTGAAGAACTTAGAAGTCTACCACCAGAAGAAATCCTAAAAAAAGAAATAATGTTTATTATAAAAAAATTTAAGATTCCAGTTAGAGAAGAGGCATTCGATAAAATTTACTATTATGTCAGAAGAGACACCTTAGGCTATGGTAAAATCGATATTCCGATGAAAGATAAAAATGTAGAAGATCTTTCATGTGACGGAGTTGGTTCTCCAATCTATGTATGGCATAGAAAATATGAATCTATACCTTCAAATATAATCTTTGAAAATAGTGAAGAACTTGACAGTCTTTTGATAAAGATGTCTTATAAAGCAGGAAAACAAATATCTATCGCACAACCTATAGTTGAGGGATCTCTTCCAGGGGGATTTAGGATACATTTAACATTATCAGAAGTTTCAAGAAAAGGTGGATCATTTACTATAAGGAAGTTTAGAGAGATACCATTCTCTGTCATAGATCTAATAAACCTTGGTACACTCAATTCACTTGCAGCTGCTTATTTATGGTATAATATTGAGGAAGGCAAAAGCATGATGATTATAGGAGCTACGGCAAGTGGCAAGACTACAACATTGAATGCTATAGCCACTTTTATAAGACCTGAAGCTAAAATCATAACTATAGAGGACACACCTGAGTTGAATCTTCTACATGAAAACTGGGTTCCGTTAATGACTAGGCCTAGTTATGAGGAATGGGTGAAAAATGTAGACCTTTATGAGCTTCTAAGATCAGCTATGAGAATGAGACCCGACTATTTGCTAATCGGAGAAATCAGGGGAAGAGAAGCCTTTACATTATTCCAAGCTATTGCAACTGGTCATTCTGGTATGTGTACTATGCATGCAGAAAATATTGATTATGCTATAAAGAGACTTTTAGCTGTGCCTATGGAAATACCCCTATTCCTTTTACCAGTTATGAATATTTATGCTCATATAAAGAGACTTAAAGTTGGTGAAAGAGTTGTTCGTAGAATTGTAAGTATACAAGAAGCAGTAGATATAGATATGCGTAAGAAAAGCTTGATTTTAGAAGAAGTATTTCGGTATAATCCTGTTAATGATCAGCTTGAACAAGTTAATGAAAGTACACTACTTAAAAGAATTGCCGAACAAAAATTTAAAACTTATAACGACATTCTTGAAGAAATTAATAGAAGAAAAGAAATTGTCGAATTTCTTGCTTGTAAACATATTACAAGCTTTGAACATATAAGCCGTGTAACCAGAGATTATTATTATAGTCCTACTCGAGTTTATAGAGCTATTACAACAGGAACATACAGGTTTTAAAAATGTACTTTGGATATGCTATAATTGGTTCACTAGCTGAAAAACTAGAAAAAAAATTTGATCGTTTCAAAGCAATATATACCAAAGCTGGTTTTGAATATCCCTTTAGAGTATACCTTGCCAATATGCTTCTTTTAACCTTTATAAGTATTCCAGTTACCTATATTTTCTTTTCAATTATCCACTTGACTCTACTTAGAATTCCGCTTCTCTTAGCTTTTGTAGCAGCTATACCTATTACTATAGCTATTACATTATTGATATTTGGATTACTCCTCTATTATCCACTGTATAAAAGATATTCTCGGAGAACAAAGATTGATGCAAGCTTACCATTTACAATAGCCTACATGGCCTCTTTAGCATCTGCAGGCCTTGGAGTTGAAAGAATAATTGAACGAAGTGTTTTTGTAGAAGAAAACAAAGAAATCTCACGTGAACTAGCACTCTTATATAAGGACTTTAAAGTACGTGGTTTTGATACAGCAACTGCAATTGAAAGAGCAGCAGAAAGAGCGCCATCAACCCATCTGAATGTTTATTTTGCTGGATTAAAAGATACGTTTGTAACAAGCGGTGATCTTAAAAGTTATACGCTTTTTACAGCCAGAAGATTAATTGCGGATAAAATAACCTCCCTTAGAGGTATAGTAAATTCACTGGCATTAATAGCCGAAGTCTATGTGACAATGATGGTTGCAGCACCTCTAATATTCATAATTATGCTAACCGTTATGTCTCTTTTAGGCGGTGAATTTTTAGGACTTCCACCTGTTCTAGTAATCTATATTCTAATTATGGTAGTCATACCTTTCTCGGCGATAGCGATATTAGTAGTTATAGATGGAATTCTTTCAAAGGTGTAGATATGCCTTATATTCATCTCGATAAAAAACTTAAAATAACAATATATTCTGTTTCCCTAGTACTAGCCATACTTCCCTTTATGCTTATTCCACTCTATATAAACGAAATTATTAGTAGTATAAGAGTAATAGGTTTGGGGATAATACTAGTTACATCACTAAAATTTAACACTATAATTTCATTATCTTTAATACTTGGAATGCTGCCTTATGCTACAATAGACTTTCTTAATAGGAGATATGTTGATGCCATAGACCGTGATTTAGGACCATTTTTTAAAGGTTTAGGTGAATCTATTAGAGCCGGAATGACGTTTATCGAAGCACTTGAAAATATCTCTAAAGTAATATATGGTCCTCTTTCTAGTGAACTTAAAAAAATTATAGTTCGTGTAGAACTGGGATCTACTCTTCAAGATGCATTAGAAGATTTCGCTAAAAAAATTAGGCTACCAAACATTCAGAGAGCCGTCGTTATTTTAATCACTGCTCATGAAAGCGGTGGGAAAATTGTTGATGTACTTGATGCAGCTGCAGAAATGTACAATATGATGAGAGTATATGAAGAGGAGAAAAGGACTATCATTAATCCATATGCACTAACTATTTACATAGCCATATTTATTTATCTTTTCATCTCTTTTATTCTCATATATGCGTTTTTTATACCATTACGATATATGGCTGCAAAGGGTGCCATATTCGCTTCTCTTTCACTTGATGTCTCTTCTTATAAAACAATACTACTATATTCTTCTATTCTTGAAGCCTTAATTGGAGGTTTAATCGTTGGAAAATTAAAAACAGGTAAAACATTTAGCGGCCTTATACATAGCATAATAATGCTTGCAACAGTCATTATCTTCTATAATATTATGGATATACTTGGTAGCATGATACAAATACTTCCACCAAGCTTATAATTTTAAATAAAATCTAAATAGCTTGAAATATTTAGTTATAAAATAGTTGGTGATATAAATTGCAAGCTATAATTTTAGCCGCTGGAAATGGTGAAAAAATAGCACCATTCAATATTACTAGGCCTAAATCAATGATTCCTGTAGGAAACAAGCCAATTATACATCACATTTTAGAAGGATTAAGTAATACATCAATAAGAGATATAATAATAGTAGTAGGAAAACTTGGAAAACAGATAATTAACTATGTCGAAAAAATAAAAAAGAATCTAAATTTAAACATCAAATATGTCGAACAAAAATATCCAAGTGGCACAGCGGATGCATTACTAACGGCTGAACCCTATATAAAAGATGATATTCTTTTAGTTTACGGAGATATTATTTTAAACAAAGCAAATTTTAAAGAAATGTTAAAGCTTTTTCAAAACAACAATATTGATGGAGTAGTTGGTTACATTAAACCTAAAAATGAAGAATATGGTTTTGGCCTTAGTTTAAAGGAAGACAATGTCAAAAAAATTGAATGGTGGGGCGGATCCGATGGAAGAGTAGCTGGCATATATATTTTTAAGAAAGATCTACTAAACTTTGTTAAAATAAACCCAGGTATAATGAAAGATTCTACGATAGGAATAATGCCACCCTTAGAAAGTGAGCTTAATCAATCTATCAACGATATGATTAATGAAAAGAAAAAAATTAAGGGTTTTGAAATAAAGGGATATTATGAAGACGTAGATTTTCCATGGCAGATAATTTATGCTAACTTAAAATATTATCAATTTCTTTCTAGCACTTTAAAAAATACCATCATTGATGAAGGAGGATATGTTAGTGAAAAAGCAAGAATAAAGGCTCCTATATATGTTGGAAAAAATTCCTATATTGGAGATAATGTTCTCATAACAAAGCCTTTGTTCTTAGGTAAAAATACTAGAATAGACAATGGAGCAATAGTAGATGGAGGAATAATAGGTGATGATACAGTTATAGAAAATTATTCCTATACACGTGCAGTCATCGGGAACAATGTTAAAATCGGTCATGGAGCAGAGGTTTTTGGAGTGGTCTTTGATAAAGTTTACATAATCCATTATTCTGAAGTAGCAGGCGTAATTGGAGAAAATACAGATATTGGAGCAGCAACTGTAGTTGGTACATGGCGTTTTGATAGTGAAAAACAAGTAATTAGTGTAAAAGGTAAGAAGTTTATTGGAGAAAGCGTAGCATATATTGGAGATTATTGTAGAACTGGGGTTAACGCTATTCTTATGCCGGGAGTTAGAGTTGGACCATACAGTATTGTTGGTCCTGGTGTAATACTTTACAAGGATTTACCCCCTTATAAGATGATACTTGCTAAACAAGAATATGTTGAAAAAGACTGGGGACCTAATAAATACGGATGGTAATTTATATAGTTAAAAGTGCGTAAATCGACACTAGTATAAGTAAGACTCCACTAATTATTTCCATTATACCTAGTTTTTTAGTTCTCCATATTTTTATAACTCTTAGCTTTGTAGAGAAAAACACTATAAATACTATGATTAATAATAAGGGAATTATAAAAATGAAATTATAAAGCATTAAAAGCAGAAAAGAAAGCATATAGTTATGAAGTTTCGACAAAGATGCAGTTGCCACTAGATAGGGTCCGCTGCTACATGGAAGAAGTGTAAAACTTATTATGAATCCTGCTATCGCAGAAGTTATAGGATTAATAGCTTTAGATGCCTCTTCTATTATATTCTCGGTTATTTCTTTAAATTTTCTAGGTAAAGGTGATTTAAATTCTTCTCCCCAACCACTAAGTATTGAAAAAATTCCAAAGGATAAACCTAACAATACTATTACATATTTTATACCAGGTATATATGAGAATATTTTTACTAGACCTAGTCCTAAAAGCATATAGGATAAAAATATTGAGAATATGAAGGGTAAGCCAACTATCCAAACCTTTTTCTTCTCTTTTGATAGAGAAAACGTCATTAGAAGAAGTGCTGTAAAAATGCTGAAGGTACAAGGATTGACAGAATCGGCCAAAGCCATACTTATAACAATAGGTAGAACTTGATTTAATGTGTATTTTTTCTCAACGTGGGAAAGATTCATTATAACAAGATCTTTTATTTGTGTAAGTATACTATTATTAAGAAAGAATGATCTCAATTCTCCTCTTTCATCAATTGAGAAAAATGTATGGTTTTCATAAGCTGTCAAAACCATATATTGAATAATATTGTTCGAAACTACTCCAACTATTGCACATAAAGGTGTATTATTATAGAAAAATAATGTCAAAGGAATATAATAATGATTGCCTAATTCAAGTAAATCATATATCTTGCTATATGTCTCCAAATAAGTTTCATTTGATATATCTCTAAAAATAAGAAATTTTTCTCCATATTTTTCTATTATTATATCTTTCATCGCGCGACAAGCAGGGCATGAGAGACTTCCAAAGATGTATATTCTTAGTAATTTTGGATTGAATTCGCTCTTCTGTAAGATAACATCTATCTTTTTTGAAGAATTAGTAATCTCTATCTGTGCTATATATGGTTTGAATCCACTAGATTCTAACTGTATTTTATAAACACCTTGTTGCAAAGGAATATCAATGCTTTTATTCTTTATATCATATTCTCCTATTAAAAGTCCATTACTTGTATTCACTATGAGAAGCCTATAGATTTTACCAGGAATATAATTTACAATATTTATTTTAAGCTTAAAAAATTGTCTAAATATAAGTGTCAAATCGCATGAATTAGCCAAATATATTTCTTTATGAATAATCTGTTTACCCAATATCCCTTCTATGCGATATAACCCAGGTTCTAAAATAAAAGTCTTAGATCCTTCTACAATGCCTTGAAATATCAATTTATCATCATGAAAAATATAAACCATTATGTTTAGAGGCTCACCACTTGTATCAATTACATATATATTAAGTTTATATTTAATCTTTTCAAGTGCTACCTCAATAGTCTTACTTGCATTTACGGATATGTTAAAAGATTTTGGCTTATAACCATCAGCACTGAGAGTGATATTGTATTCTCCTTTACTTAAAGTAATAGAACATGGATTAACACATGTTTTTGAAAAAATGTATGTTTCGTTTGATAACGTAATATTGAAGAGTTGTACCTTTTCATCGGTTTCCTTAACAATTATACTTAATTTAACGGACTTATCTTCAGAAATGATGCCCTTCTTGTAAAGATATGCATTATTTCTATCATATATTAGAATAGTATCCAAATCATCAGTAACCCGAATGCCTTTAATGTCCTTCACATATATTTTATAGAAAAGTTTATTCCTATAAACATCAAAGAAAACAACCTCAGATGTCTCATATTTTTTCTCAATAAACAAGTATATTATTGTTGAATTCGCTATACCGTAATCATATTTGTTTATAATTCCAGTAGCATTTATTCCTAAAGAATACTCTTCTATTTTTAGTTGCGGAATAACAATTTTCTGCAACATTATATTTGAACTTTTATCCTTTTTTATAAGAATATAATAATTTTCTTCAGGAATAAAAAATATGCCCATCAAACCATTCATGTCAACATTCTTCTCAGAAACCGTCTCTATACTACTCTGATTAACTATTTTAGCAATAGATACTCCTTTTGATGAAATAAATGCAAAATGTGTAAAGTTTAATGGATATACATGTTTTATATAGGTAAGTTTCAGATCAATTTTAAATTTAGAGTTATTTAAATCAAATATGTGGAGATGTTTTTCCTCTCTTGTAAGACAAATGTGACAAAAAGTTTCTATACCTAGGATAAACACTTTTTTTGAACCATTAAAAAATCCTCCCGTAACAAGAGTGTTAATAGTTTTAGATGATGTATTAATCCTATAGAAATTCCATAATATATTAAAATTCTTAAGATCTAAAATTGTTGCACCCTTTCTGAAACCAATAAGCACCTTTCTTTCATTCTTTGCATAATCTATAAACAATATCTGACCTTTAAGGGTCGATATAGGTATCTTCAAGTTTTTTATCACGGTTCCATTATTTATGTCAATGATAGAGATCGAATTATTTGATATCACCATCAATAAATATTTATCAACAATTTCTATGTCACTAATATATGGTTTAGATCTCTGTCCTCTAGAAACAGTTTCTATATCCCATATCTGTTTAGAAGAATTAAATGCAACAACAATATAGCTATTATCCATTGCACCGTTTAAGGAATAAAGAAATATAGTTATAGATCCGTATTGAACAGATTTCATTATAGTTTTTTCGGTGTAGAACGAATATACAAGCTTATATCTAAAGCTAGGTTCACATACAATGTCTATGGTAATAAATGCATTAATTAATATTAGTATTATTAAATATATCGAAATATTTC
>JAGGXB010000123.1 GCA_021163245.1 Thermoproteales archaeon | reverse complement strand
TCCTTTAGATCTCACTTAGGCACTCCGGCTAAAATGGGAGTTGTAGTTATGGGTGTTATAAGAGGATCACCTGCTGAGAGAGCTGGACTTCAAAAAGGAGATGTTATAGTAAGTGTAGACGATGTATTGATAAAAAATTCTTCAGATCTACGAAAAATACTTAGAAGTAAAAAGATAGGAGATTTTGCTATATTACACTTTTATCGTGGATCAAGACTATTTAGTGTAGCGGTAAGAGTTGAAGAAGCGAGATATTTCTAAAGAGAAATTATATAAAAAATTGTTTACAAATTTTTAATAATATTTCTGACATTTTGTGCAGTACCATCTCTTATATTGTTCTACCCATACAAGTGGCGTACCACAAACTGGGCATTTAGGTGCTTGCTGTGTTGTAGATGGAGTTGTTTGCTGGGCTTGAGGAGCTGGTGCCTGTTGGTAATATGGTTGTTGTGGGTAAGGTGTAGGAGTAGAGCCGGCTCCAAAAATATTGAATTGTATCCTATGGAGATATAGTGTTTGGACATCGGGTTGGAGAATTAGGTATAATCCATATCCGGAAATTAGTAGTGAGATTAGTGAGAGCAGATTCAGACTTACTAGTCCGATAAGTCCTCCTAATACACCGAGCGCCAATAATATTAGGGCTATCCACCAGCTTAATGGTTTGAGAGAGTTGAGGTACCATCCGGCAAAAAAGTCTAACGCTGCAAAAAATAATCCTACGAGTAAGGCCGATATCGCGGCTCCAGGATAATATCTAACTATTGGGTTTGCCAATGTAAGTATTGCGCTTAGAATCGATAGAATAGCTCCGGCATAGAAAATATACTGGACATATTTTACCTTTATGTTTTGAACCTGGGTTAAACTTTGCATGTTTTTTCAATGATTAAAATATTTAACGATGTATATATACTATTTTATGTTTTCTTTTTGCTTGGAATATGATAGAAGAATAATACTATTTTTATAAGAATATATCATTATTTTGATTGATAAAATGAACCATAGAGAAAGATTCCATAGGGTTTTCGAATTTAAAGACGTTGACAGAGTTCCTGACTACGAGTTTGGATACTGGAGGGAGACTATAGATAGATGGCATGAAGAAGGATTACCTCAACACTTACATACTAATGCAGATGTTGAGAAATACTTTAAACTTGAGGGCTGGGATACCATTGAATATCTCCCAGTTAGGACGGGTTTATGGCCTTCTCCTCCAGAAGTCGTTATTCGTGAATATGAGGATAAGGAGATAGTTAGTGATGGTCTGGGAGGTGTTTATATAAGGAAAAAATGGGTTTCAAGCATACCAAACTATATCAAACATCCACTAAGGACGCGTGAAGACTGGGAAAATATAAAGAAGTTTTTTGACCCCGAAACTCCTGGTAGAATCCCCTTGAACTGGGATGAGATAAAAGAAAAATATAGAGAGAGGGATGAGCCACTTGGTATATTTGTTGGAAGCCTATATGGATGGCTAAGAAATCTCATGGGAGTTAAAGGAATATCTTTGGCATTTTATAAGGACCCTGATTGGATTGCTGAAATGATGGATGCACTAGTTAATTTATGGATAACAATAATAAGAAAAGTTCTAAAAGACGTAAGAGTGGATTTTGCTGCCTGGTGGGAGGACATGTGCTATAATAGAGGGCCTTTACTCTCGGTTAAGCTATTTGAGGAATTCATGGTGCCAAGATACAAAAAAGTGACCAGTGTATTAAAGGAATATGGTGTACGGATTAATATCCTTGACTCAGATGGAAAAATAGATGCATTAGTCCCTGGATGGCTTAAGAGTGGTATAAACTGTATGTTTCCCATAGAAGCAAAATATACGGATCCACTTAAACTAAGAGAGATCTATGGTAGAAAAATTCTCTTAATGGGAGGGGTTAACAAGATAGCTTTAATACAGGGTCCCAGCGAAATAGATAAAGAACTAGATAGGATTGCCCCACTGATAGAAGAAGGAGGATATATACCTATGGTTGACCATAGGGTTCCACCTGATGTTTCTCTTAAAAACTATATATACTACCTCAGGACTAAGAGGAAAACAATAGGTAGAAACATTGATTTTCCTTAATCTTACATATTCTTTTACATAGGATGAATCATTTTATTAGCCGTCATTTTTATTAAAGATATCGCCGAAAAAACATAGGTATCGATATGGACCAAAGAAACATCATAGTCTCAGTGCTTGCCTTATCATCAGCGATTTCAAGTGGGACATCTGCGATTTTAGCCAAATACAGTACCTATAAAATAAAACCTCTCGTGGTAAATTTTTTGAGAAGTTTGACTGGTTCAATTGTACTTTTTATGATTATTTCAGTAATTAGTCCGAATTGGTATAAAAATCTTCTTCTGTATCAGGTATTAATAGTTCTCTATATAGCATTCATGGGGCCGTTTCTAGCATGGTACCTGTATATTAAATCTTTGTCTCTGGGAGATGTAAGCCTTGTACATCCTATCACTAACACCTATCCATTTACAGCAATAATCGTAGCATATTTTTTAATCCATGAAATCCCAAGTATTTTCGATATAGTTGGGGGAATCCTTATACTTTTTGGAGTAAAGATAATTTCAAGTAGAGAAAAGTCAAAGGGGAAGAAAATCAGTATTACACCTATCCTCTATAGCATTATGGTATCGATATTATGGGGTGTTAATACAACGCTTTTTAAGTTTCTTCTATTTAATTCTAGTCCGCTTTCTCTCGCTCTACTACGGTCTCTTTTTTCAGCGATGATAATGTTCCCTATAGTGATAAAAAATATTGGTAAAGAGATAAAAAATACTAGGTATACATTTTCTGCAATAGGTACTGGAATAACTTCGGATACAGTAGGTATAATATTATGGTTAACCTCGTTACAGGTAGGTAAAGTTTCTAATGCTGCGGTTTTATCTTCGACTGCGCCCCTATTTTCAGCTGTTTTCTCAACTATATTTTTAAAGGAAAGACCCCCTCCAAAAAGATGGCTAGGAATACTAATTACGATAGTGGGTATAGTGCTTGTATCCCTATAATATTGGAAGAAAAGTTAATTATGATACCTAGTTAATCTCTATTCTATAATCTGAGGTGTATATAATGAAGATTGGAATTATTGGAGGCACTGGAAGAATGGGGAAGGGCTTGGCTTTAAGATGGGTTTTGGCCGGACATAGGGTAACGATTGGTTCTAGAAGTTTAGACAAGGCTAATAATACAGTAGATGAGATAATTAGAAGACTGGGTAACGATTATAGAAATATGCTTCATGCAGATACTTATCAGAGAACGGTTGCCGATAATGAGCTTATCGTATTAAGCATTCCTTACTTTGCTTTAAAACAAACATTAGATACTATAAGAAACTATATTAATATGAATAAAATCATACTTTCTCCTATCGTACCTTTAGTATTTAAGGATGGCAAACCCGTTTTAATCAAGAATGAAGATCTATCTGTGGCTGAAGAAGTAGCAAGATATCTAAATAATGAGAATGTGGTATCTGGCTTTCATACATTGCCATATAGGAGATTATTACGTTATAGAAAGGAGATACAGGGAGATATAGTAGTTTTTAGTGATAATAAAGAAGCAAAAAAGACCGTTATGGATCTAGTTAAAGATATACCTAGCCTTAGACCATTAGATGGTGGAGGACTAGAGAATTCTGGGATAATTGAAAGATTCACCTATCTCTTATTAGAGGTTAGAAGAATAAATAAACTTGGAGACGTAACAATATACTTCAGGAAATAGCCTATAATTATTTTATCTTCTTCTTAGATATATTAAATCATGAACATTATTTTAATTGCATTAGATACTCTTAGAGCCGATCACTTAGGTTGTTACGGGTACAGTAGAAATACTTCTCCTTTTTTAGACTCTCTGGCATCAAAAGGCGTTCTTTTTGAAAAATGTTATGGTTCTGATATACCTACGCAGCCAGCATATACCACGATATATACGAGTCTTTATGGTGTGGAGCACGGGATAGTTTCGCATGGATCTAGAATACAGATGCTTTCAGATGAGGTTAGGATATTGCCGGAATATTTGAGGGATGCAGGGTATACGACTATAGCTGTTGATAATCTTACAAACATGAAGCCTTGGTTCCACAAAGGATATGAACATTACACTCTACCCTATGGCCATATACAGCTTATAACTGCTGATAAGATCACGGCATATGCCATAAAATGGCTTAAAATGCTTAAAGAGGAGAAGAAACCCTTCTTCATGTTTCTACATTACTGGGATCCACATACACCTTATATTCCTCCACAAGAGTACAGAAATATATTTTATCAAGGTGACCCGTATGATCAATCGAAAGGAGAGTCGTGGAGGCAGTTTAAAAAATCGCCCTTCTATTCTATCCATAGCAAATGGATAACTAATCTATTAGGAGATGTACAGGACCTCGAATATGTTAGTTCTCTCTATGATGCTGAGATACTCTATCTCGATCATCATCTTGAGAAACTATATAACTTTATTGAGGAAAATGATATGCTGGATGATATTCTTTTTATATTTACTGCTGATCATGGTGAGAGTTTAACAGAGCATGGAATATTCTTTGATCATCATGGAATATATGAAACTAATATACATGTGCCTCTCATAATGTATTCAGTCAATCTTCTTCCTAAAGGAGTTAGGATAAAGAGTTTTGTAGAACACGTAGATATTGCTCCAACAATACTGAGCATAGCTAATGTCGAAAGACCAAAGAATATGAGGGGTAGAAATCTTCTCGATGTCATAGAGGGAAATGAGAAGGAGAAAGAGTTTATTGTCTCGGGAGAATGTACGTATCAAGCATTCAGAGCCATTATTACAAGGGATGGATGGAAGCTTATAAAAAAGATAGGCGGCGATCTCTATGGCAGACCTAAACTACAGCTGTTTAATATTGAGAAAGATCCA
This sequence comes from Thermoproteales archaeon, assembly GCA_021163245.1. GTDB lineage: Archaea > Thermoproteota > Thermoprotei > Thermofilales > Thermofilaceae > JAGGXB01. The sequence goes on along the minus strand of JAGGXB010000123.1, from coordinate 672 downwards.
AATGAGGAAAAGGACATAAAAGAAGATAATATGGATATCGTTAAGGAATTAGAACTACAAATGGAACATTGGATTGAAGATAATCTAGGTGAAAATCCTGATCCGATGAGAGTACAACTTAAGACAGGGTTACCTGGACACAGATGGCTTAGGAGATCATTAGAGAGTCAGGGAATCAGCTGGGAAGAATGGCTTAGAAAACAAAAATATATATAACTTTTATCTCTAGCTGATTAAGATAAGCTTAGTTATAACTCCATTATACATAACCCTATATTTTATAGACGATTCTATTAGTGCATCTCTGATGTAACCTTGGTTATATTCTCTTCTAGGCAACCCATGTAAAGCTGCAGTAATCCTTAACATAAACTTTGACTTTTTCATGTTTTTAGAAGATAATGATAATTCATCATCTGAAACATCATGTGATAACTCATATATCCAAGCAAAGCCCCCGTCTTTTACAACCCTTATACACTCTCTGAAGAAGACTGCTGGATTTCTTATATGGTAAAGTGTTCCAGTGCTAACAATAAGGTCAAAAAACTTGTTACGGAAAGGCATCATATGTGCATCAGCAACAACACTGTTCAACGAACCATATACCTTTTTACAAATAAAGTTTCTACGAGCTATATATGCCATAGCTTTAGAGATATCTATCCCGAT
>JAGGXB010000073.1 GCA_021163245.1 Thermoproteales archaeon | reverse complement strand
TTTTTATCTTATAAAGCCATAAATTGTAACGATTCTTATCTAAAAGTAGTGTGTTAAGTGTTATAAAATTGAAAAATCTTAGAAAAATTTTATGAAAGGAATAGTTTAGTTGGCTTTGTTTATGCCTAACGATTTTTGAAAATATTTTAGCTATTGTTAACTATAGTTATAAAAACATTTATATTAAATTCATGGATATGAAAACGATTAAAATGGAGGCAAAAAGATTGGTTGTATTGGGCATAATTGGGCTATTTTTATTACCTTCATTAGCAATGTTATCAGTAGATGCTTCTGCTCAACTTGAAAAGCCAAAATGGCATGAAGGTGATTATTGGGATTATGATGTAACTATGGTTACAGAATCCATTAGTCTTAGTGGACATGAACATGTAGAAGTGAAACAAGCAAAGACAATAGTAATAGAAGGGCAAGAATATTATGCCCGTATGGTAACGATACATGTTAATACAACTGGACAATATCTTGGTAGCACATATTCTGTTGAGGGTGATATAATTAAATATTATAATGAAGAAGATGTGTCGCTTATGAAATATATTGAGGATAGCTCCATTACAGGACATACTGAGGTGGTCTATAGTTTTCCTTTTGTTGGAATGGAATATCCAATAACAGTAAATAAAGAATGGTGGTGTAATACAACAATGACTTCAGGAATTACACATCAGGATATAAATCTTCATTACAAATGTATTGGTAAAACAGATGTTAATACTAAAGCAGGGTTATTCCCTTGTTTTATTATCAAATCTAGGAATCTAGAAGATGATGAAGATGTATATGAGTTATGGTATATCTCCCAAAAAACTGGATACATGCCTGTTATGAGGGAACAATACGAAAATGGAGAGAAAACCTATCAAGAAAAACTTACTTCTTTTAGATACTTTGAAAAAGAAAAGAAAGGGATACCAGGATTTGAGATTGCATTTTTGATTATTGTCATGATTAGTATAATAATGCTAAGAAGAAAAGGTTATAAGTATTAACATAGACACTCCATAAAAGAATAACTATGCAAGCCAGCCCCATTAAAGTAAGGTAAGGTATTATTGAGTATTCTATTTATTCATTTTATTTTATCACATACTATATATGGGAGAGTGAATTTGGAATATGTTATTGGAGAAAATTATAAAGAAACACACTCCAGACTGTTGACAAAATGCAATAATTTTACAGATAGAAAAATAGCCAAAATAGGCATGTCAATGGTTTTATACTTATTTGTATGTAATTCGTAAACTTGATGTTGTATGTGATGTAAATTGTAAAATTCTAATGGAGGTGATGCTATTATCTCTTATAATTGGTTGAGAGAGCTAATCACTAAAGAATGTTCATATCATGTTAGTAAGGAATGTCTCATAGAGTTGAAGGACTTTATAGAGAATATGGTGAGAGAAATAGCAATTGAAGCAATCAAAGAATTAGATGAGCTTAACAGAAGGAGAAAAATGCAGGGCTTAAGAGAATTAAAAAGATTGAATGTAGATATAATGAAAAAAGCAATTGATAATGTTTTTAATAGTTATATGGATGTATATATGGGCTTGCGTTCCTGCGGGGATGCGTGTCCAGGCGGGAAAGAATGTCAAAAAATACCGCCAAAATCCGCAGTAGAGGTACAATGAATCAGGAATTAACGGAACGATATAAACAATGGATGATTGCACAAAGAAACAACAATGAGAAAACAGTTAAGTTGATGTTAACGCATACCAAATGGTTTTTTGAATGGCTTAAAAAGAAGAAATTGAGCATCAACGATGTAACTCAAGACATAGTTGATGATTACATAGTATACTGCAAAGAAAGATATAGCAAAAACACATTAGTTACTATAACAGCAAATCTTAGGAAGTTATTAGTTCACTTCCTGAAAAGGAAGGACATAGAAATAAAAGTAGTGCAGACTAGCTCTCCTAAAAGAGATAAAACACCATTAACGAGAGAAGAAGTAAATGCAATGCTCGAGGCAGCAAAGGAGAATCCATTGGATGAAGCAATACTTAAAACACTATATTATTCAGGCATGAGAAAATCCGAGCTTATATCTTTGGACATAGAAGACATCGATTTTGAAAATCTAAAGATAACAGTAAGATATGGAAAAGGAGATACATATAGAAGAGTGAATATAACAAAAGATTGTGCAATGGCTATCAAAAAATGGTTAGCGGTGAGACCTCAACCAGAAAAAGGAGATGAAAAAGCGTTGTTTATATCTGTGCATAGAAAGAGAATATCTAAATCTTACATTAGAGACATAGTAAAAATATATGCAGCAAAAGCAGGTATAGAAAAGACAGTATATCCTCATAAATTCAGAATAACTCATATTACACATATGGCAGAAGCAAACCTTGATATAAAAGAGATACAAGCACAGACAGGTCATAAGGACATTAAAACATTGATGAGATACATACAATATTCATCAGAGAAAATAAGGAAATCTTATGAGAAAGTATTTGAAAGAAACGATGATGATATTATACATACACATAATCCTCCAGAAACAGAAACGAATGCTGAATATTACAAGAAGTTAGCCTTTAAGAAATACCTTGATGGGGAGATTAACAGAAAAATGCTGAACGAGATACTCGAAACATTCGATGGAAAAGATGAGATTGATGAGAGAATAAAAGATATTGCATACAGTTAAGTCATAAATAACTCAAAATGGGATATTTATTGCATGATAAATTATTTATTTGCCTCGCTATTAATAGCCAGAAGGTGTTAAAATGAAACCACAAATGGCGTATGACAGGGCAATCACTGTGTTCTC
>JAGGXB010000128.1 GCA_021163245.1 Thermoproteales archaeon | reverse complement strand
TATAGAGATTGGTGCTGATGTGGTTGAGTTTGATGTTCGTGTTTCTGGTGATGGTGTTCCTGTTGTTATTCATGATGCTAGTGTTGATCGTACTACTGATGGTAGTGGTCTTGTTTCAGAGCTTAGTATTGATGAGCTTAAGCGTCTTGACGCAGGCCTAGGAGAAAAAATACCAACACTACAAGAAACACTAGATTTGATTAAAGGAAAAATAATGGCATTTCTAGAAATAAAAGAAGATAATGCTGTGCCTTTAGTCGCTGAGGAATTAAATAGATTTGATCTATGGGAAGACATAATGATAACTTCATTTAATAAAAATCATTTAGTGAGTATCCGTGAATATAGAGATTTTGTTTATACAGGATTTATATATATCAATCCTAAATCTGGAGGTATAGTTACTGGGATAAAGGTTAATGCATTTGCAGTTTTACCGTATTATAAATTGGCAACCAATAAGGCTATTGCTTTTGCGCATCGTGCAAAGATGATAGTTGTTCCTTGGACAGTGGATTCATTAGATGTAGCTAAAAAGTTAAAGGAAAATGGAGCGGATGGAATATCATCTAACAGACCAGATATAATGCTATCGTTAAAATAGATATTTAGATTACATTGATAGAAATATTAAATGGGTGAGAAATATGTCTTTTGAAATAGGTTTTTATAAAGACGTTATTACTCCTCCTATAGGAATACATTTAGCAGGATATGCTCATAGAACACATGGATCTGTTGGAATTCATGATCATCTTTATTCAAGAAGTTTATATATCGGGTATAACGATAGAAAGATTTTTATTGTTTCGTTAGACCTTTTAGGGGTAACCGAGTATATTAGGAAAAAAGTTGTATCGATTGTTAAAAAACAAATAGATATTCAGGAAGAAAATATCGTTTTATCTGCTACACATACTCATTCTGGACCTGTTTTAAAAGGTTATTTTGAGAATCATCTAAAAGAATATCTAGAAATACTTCCTCAAAAAATAGCTGGAACTATTATTGCATCATATCAAAATAGAAAAAAGGTCTCAGAATTTTCATATAGCGAAGGGTCAGTAGAAGAAGTAATTATAAATCGTAGAGCTCCTCTTAAAGGTCCTATAGATCCTAGAGTACATCTAATAAACTTCAAAACCGATCCGCAAAATATTGTCTTTCTGAACTATACATCACATGCTGTTGTATTAGGAGCAAACAATTATCTTATTAGTGCCGACTATCCAGGTTCTTTCATAAAATGGTATGAGAGAATAACAGGTTATATAGCTACATTTCATAACGGTGCTTGTGCAAATATTAATCCATATACTCCAGGAACCGATATTAATAGAGTATATGATAGGAATGTTGGAACATTTGATGATGTAGACTGGATGGGTTCAATACTTGCATTTGAAGCAGCGAAGAAGACCAGGCTTTCATATTATACAAAGATTGAGCAGATGAAATATTTATCTGAAAAAATTAAGTTAAGAAGAATCGATATTCCTTCACTGGAAGAGCTTGAAAAAAGATATGAAGAAGCAAAAAAGAAATTAAACGAAGAAGAAACTCTTGAGAACAGATGGAATTATTATATGGCTAGAAATTCTTATCTTCTGGCAAAAAAACTTAGTAGAAGAAGATATATAACATCTAGCATATCTGCTTTATCCTTGAATGATAACATTGCTATTGTCTTTTTACCTAGTGAAGTATTTGTTGAACACCAATTATACATAAAGAAAAAATCTCCTTTCCAACACACCATTGTTGTTGGATATACGAATGATTATATAGGGTATATACCGACACGAAAAGCCTATGAAGAGGGAGGATATGAAACCGTGTTTCCTGTTACTCTTTTGGCTAAAGGATCAGGAGAACAATTAAGAAGATATGCATTAAAATTGCTAAACAAATTAAGATAAATTAAATTATTTTATTTCACTTATTTTCAGAATTATATCTGAATACAGCCATTTCTTCAAGAAATCGTACGATTTTCTACCTGAAATTTCATGTTTTCCTTCAAAAAAGTCAGATTCTAATAAATGTTCTGCATTAAAGAGACTATATGCTTTTTTTAAAACATTAAAAGCTCTAAGAGTAGCTTTAAATGGAAAAATTGGATCCTTTGTGCCATGCTCAATAAGCAAGGGCCTTGGAGCTATAAGACAAGCTACATCATACATTTCTGCATATTTCAATATTCCAGGTATATAGTTGTCAATGCAATGATCGATTGACAAAATACTATCTTTAAATGTGTTAAGGTAACCACTTATAACTACGGCTTTTATTCTGTCATCTATAGCAGCAGAAAAAGTCGTTACGGTACCTCCGCCTGAAATACCCATAATACCTATTCTCTCACTATCAACATCGTTTCTATTAATAAGATAATCTACTGTTCTTAGGGCATCCCATACTCTTTTTCCTAAAGTGGTTTTTCCATAAAGTAGAGCCCAAGTACTTAGTTGCCAACAGGAGGATCGTCCAGGTCCACGAGATTTATCCTTTTTTTCTCTTCGTTCACCAAAGCCTGCTTGGTCAGGAGCTATAACTATCATATTCCTTTTTACAAGTTCTAAAGCAAAGTCTTTCTGATAACCTCGCGATATAGGTTTTTTTCTCTCGGTACCATCATCCCATATACCTGTTATTTCATCTTTTCCATATCCATGGCCGTGTAGAGCTAATACTGCTGGAAGCCTTCCATAAATCTTTTTGGGTCTAAGTACATAAGCTGGAACATCTGAGAACTCGTCTGTAGAATAAATAATTTTTTCTCTTATATAGTAGTCATATTCTTTTTCTTCAATTTTGACAGGATTTAATGGTGTTTCAGGATAATCGAATTCTCCTAGCAACTCAATAAGTATTTTTCTGAATTCTTTTCTCCATTCTCTCCATTCTTCAATACTTTCTACTTTAAAAGAATAAATTCTTTCTTTATTCTTATATAAAAACTTGAAATATTTTGTTGGCTCGAAGTTATGCATATTCTCTCAAAATAATCTAGCATTTTTAGATATTTAATCTTATCAAATATGTGTGGAAATATTTTATAT
>JAGGXB010000087.1 GCA_021163245.1 Thermoproteales archaeon | reverse complement strand
CAGGAGTATAATGCATCCCATATTTTAAATCCTATATCTAGTGCATCAATATCTTTTTCAACAGCGAATCTTAATCCCGATATAATCATTCTTATACCGGTAGCTTCAGTAACTTTTTCTAATTCTCCTTCGAAGTCCATAGCGTGTACAAGTCTTGCAATTTTGTGAACTATTGGATCAGTAATATTATATTTTTCTACAATAGTTTCGAAGGTACATTTATTATCTTGGTGACCATGCTCTATTCCTTTAATATCAAAAGGAATAGTGCCTTCGGGAATTTTTTTTTGTTTGGCCAGTCAATAAATAAGAATTCGGCCTTAGGATCTATAAATCTTTTTATCAACCATGCACTTGCTGTATGATCTACATGAGGAAACTTCCTAGTAACCCACTTCATATTTTGTCATCATATATAATATCTTTGTTATAGTACTATTGCTTAATTGAGAAAGGGTTATGTTGGATAACGTAAAAAAGAAATGGGTCCTTCGTCACTTAGGAGATAACTCAAATTTTTGTTTCTTAGCATTTTTTCGAGTTTCATGTGATAACCATCTATTTGAACTATATTCCTTATTAGTCTGATACCATGGCTGTAGTCATAGTATCTTGAGCTATGGATAATACTTAAGGGCTGTATTGGCTTTCCATCAAGGTAATGCCAGCCATAAATAGCTACTCTATCAGGATGATTAATTAATCTATTGGTGATAACGATATCCTTTTTATGACCAACGGTTAGTATGCCTAATAGTTTTCCTTTTCTTTGCATTTCAATAAGTTGTTGATGAAGATAAAAAACTTTAGGAGAAGTAATATTATACACATTTACATCTATTGGTTGGGGTTGTAGTTTTACTTTTCCTCTCTTCCATATTTCATCAACTGTTTTCTTTGTGGGTAGTAAGCAGTCAAAATGATTAGCTATGCTTTGTGCGGTATGGGGAGTCATTGGGATTCGAAGAAAATTTTTATCGGAGCCTATTGAAAGATAGTCCGATAAAACCCATATTATAAGCTTATGATGAATACCATTAGCATCTTTTCCAACTACTCGAATTTTTGTAAATTTTCTCAAAGCATTGGGGATATTACCTTTTATGATTTCTTTATAAATAATTTTTTTCTCTTTCTTCTAAAGATAGTTTGGCTAGCAAAGCAGCTAGTTTTTTCCCATTAATCATATCTTCCTCTCGTTTAGGTACTTGTAGCAGCATATTCTGAAATTAATAAGGTAAAGAAAAATATTATTCTTCTTATGATATTTTCCTTATTCTTACTAGAGTTGAATTAAAAATAGGTCCTCCTCCAATCTTCTGTGTATCACTACTAATAAGAACATTTTGTGGAACATTGTTTAAACCAACTAATTGTCTTGGACTCCATAAAACACCTGGTAGAACACTATCTTTAATAATAACTTTAACTAATACTTCATCATTCTCATTACAAAGATATATTTTATCACCATTTTTGATTCCTTCTCTCTGAGCATCGATAGGGTTCATTTCGACTATTGGTGGTATTGGACCATAAATTTCTCTAAATTGGCTATGTGTATAGCGTATAGTGGCACTATTAAGTAAAATGTAATAGCCTTTCTTTATCTTTTTAAAAACTTGTTGTGGAAGAGGATTTATTCCTTTTTTTAAAGCTGTAATTGAATAAAATTCTATCTTTCCTGTGGGAGTCTGATATTTATTTCTAGGTTTCATTCGAAGCTTCAAAACTTTTTGTTTTAGTAAATCTTCAAATTCTCCATTATCAATAGCATTAATAAGAGCTTTTTTTAAAGCTCCCATTTCATTTTCATAAATTATGTCACTTTCTATACCGAGTCTTTTTGCTATTTCTCTCATAACCCAGATTTCACTCTTACTTTCTCCAATTGGATCAATAACTCTATTAGATAATCTTATAAAATTATGGCTGTAGGGTATAACTAAGTCTTTTTTCTCTAGGAATGTAGTTGCTGGCAATACGACATCTGCAAAGAGGGTTGTTTCTGTCCAATGCGTTTCATGAACTACTAGAAAAACATCATCTTTTAGTAATGCTTTACGTAATCTAGCTTGATCTGGCAATGTAATGAGAGGGTTCATGTTATAAATATAGATAAATTTAAAGTCATCTTTTTCTAAATGTTTGGCTAAAGCTACTTGACTAATAGTTCTGCATGTTTTTTTGATAATTTTTTCGCCAGTAATATAAGATATATCAACATACCATCCTTTACTATTGCTATAGTAGAATCCACGGTGATAACCTAATAGAGCTGGTAACAATGATATAATTCTTACTGCTTCAGCTCCATTCAAACTTTTTTGAACACCAAATCCGATAAGTGTTGCACTTGGTTTTAGTCTACCGTATGCTTCGGCAATTTCTTTTATTTTATTCCTGCTAATACCTGTGATGTCTTCAATGTTTTTTATATTCCATCGCAATGTCTCTTTTTCAAATTCTCTATAGCCATAAGTCCATTCCTCTATAAAGTTAGTATCAATGTAGTTGTGCTCTATAAGGTATTTAGCTATTCCGTATGTTAGAGCTACATCACTTCCCGGTCTAGGATTAATCCATATATCTGAGTTTCTGGCAGTGCTACTTTTTCTAGGATCTATAGTAGCTATTACAGCTCCATTTTTTCTTGCCTTAAGAGCTTGTCTCCATATGTGAGGAGAGCTAACAGCTGCATTAAAACCCCAAAATACTATTAGTTTCATTTGATTTAGTTCACTAGGAAGTAAACCATAACTTAGTCCATAATGAAGGGATATTGCCTCATGACCTGATTTGCTACATATACTATAATCTGTCTTAGTTGCACCGAGTAAGTTCCAAAGACGTAATGGAAAATACCATGTTAAAAGACCCATATTTCCAGCATATTCAATATGTAGTATTTTTTCCGGACCATATTTCTTTAGTACTTCCTTGATTTTCTTAGTTATAACTGTGAGAGCATGATTCCATGTAACTCTACTAAAATTTTTTCCAGGCTTTGAACCATTTCGGATGTATGGAAATAATATCCTATTCAGGTATATTCTATCGATATCTCTTACTACTCTAGGACAAAGAAATTTTCCGGTAAATGAAAAATTTTCATCAGCTTGTATAGATATTATCTTGTTTTCATCTAGTAATATTTTCATAAAACACGTATCGTAACAATCTCTAGGACAGACAGAATATTTAGTAATGATCATTGTCCCTACCCTTTCTTTGAATCATAGAGATAAAATTGTTTAAATCTTCCCAAGTATTTACATTGAAAAAACTTACTCTATAATCCTTTGGCAAGGAATCAATTATTAGCCATTCGGTTTTCATCAAGCTTATAACTTTATTCATAGAAAATATCTTATTAGCTATAGCCTTTTTTATAGTTTTTATAGCATTTTTTGAATAGCAGGCCAGTAAAGGTTCTAACAGTCCATTATTCCATTTAGGTACATAGGCATGAACTCTTTTAGCCAAATACTTTTTAATCAAAATATCTATAAAACTGGGATTTATCATAGGCATATCTCCTCCAACTAACAATACATCTCCCACTTTCTCGAGAGCCGTAAGTAGACCACCTAATGGACCAACATTATAAGAATCAATAATTATTTTATACTCAGTATAGTAGATTTTCTTTATTTTTTCCAAATTAGTAATTATTACTATTTCCTCTATGGAATTTGATTTATAAAGCTTTTCAAGACAATAACTAATGAGTGGTCTGCCGCCTATCTTCAAAAATAATTTGTCAAGGCCAATTCGTGATGATTTGCCTCCTGCTAATACTGCTGCTATCAATTTATCACTTTATAAGATTTCTTAACATATTAAGTTATTTTTACTTAGTTTTTATACATCAAAATATAGTTATAAGGAATGCTGAATTTATCCTTATATAAGGATAAAAAGAGACAAAAAGATAATAATTTTTCTGATTTATATGTTACAAAAAGGAACTAAAATCTAAAACAGGTAAATATCTTTATTTGTT
>JAGGXB010000121.1 GCA_021163245.1 Thermoproteales archaeon | reverse complement strand
TTATTAAACATTGTAAATTAGGGAATATTTATGGATTTTTTAAAAATTATATATAAGATAATATCATTTTTTAAAGAAGAAAGGATAGAAGGAGAGCTTTATTCAAATAAAACACTAGAGTTATCTGCAAGAACAGGTATGTCGCAAAGTAGAATATTTGAGTCCGTTAGATTATCAATACCACCTGGAAAACCAGTATATAATTATTCTGCTGGCTTCACTGCAGGAGCCGTATATGAGTATAAGAAAAAGAAGATCCCTAAAGATTAATAATTAGGTTTTCTTAGTTTATGTTCTTGGGTTCTGTTTCTTTCTATAATATGGATTACCTTATATCCTCTCTCTACTAATGTATCAGAAATATATCTTCTATGACATCGAAACCATAACTTTTCACCACACATTATAACTATTTTATTTTCCTTTATTAATTCCTCTAACTTTAATATACCTTTATTATAATTTTCGCTAGACATGTATTTTTCATATCCTTCTTTCCTATAACCTCCTAAGAGATCACCTAGCCAAAAATATTTTACATCAAACTTCTCTAATTCTTTTTTAAGATTTTCTTCGTTAAAATGAGGAAATTTCTTGGAAGATGGCCACCGTCTAACGTCTACAACTATTTCAATTTTATAATGTTTTAATATTCTAATGAACTCGTAAAGGTCTCTATTACTATGGCCAATAGTATAAATTATCATTGTCATAAACTTAAACTATCTAAAGTGTTTTTTCATATCTTTATGGTATGGTAACGATAATATTTTGTTTAGAAGTTTTTCTGCTTGGCTAATTGACTTAGTCCAAGGATCCATTAATATCAGTTGTAAAAGTAGATCTTTGTTACCAGATTCATAAGCTTCTAGTTCTATTTCAACTGGTGCTATCCTATCTCTATACATATGTGTTAAAATCTTTTTTGGTAATTTCTTTGTTTCTTCTTTATGATATCCTTTTCGATCAATCAGTAAGGGTAATTCCACTTCGAAATTTTGTGGAATATCATTTATGAAGTTTTCAGTATTAGGTACATTTATTTGTAGTTTCCGGGGAATATTACATGCAAGAGATTCTATCAAAGGTATTATTATCTCATGGGATTTACAAGGTTTGAATACTGAAGTTAACTTCGTATTACTGGATAGTAGAATAAGTATTTTTTCAAAAATATCTCTATGATGAGCGAAATAAGAATACCACCATCCTTCTGGATCTTCTCTCCATCTTTTTTCTTCATCTTTACTTCCATGATACCAATATGGCCATGATCCTCCTCCAGGAGTACAAGTATCACCTATCGGCATTAGGCCGAGTTTTTGATATACATCTATTGCTTTTGGTCCCATGCTGTCGCTCATTTTACACTTATCCCAGTAATCTTTCGCTTTTTCGATAATCCATTTATCTAATATAGGATATGCATTTTCTTCTTTATAGTAAAATTTGGTAAGCCATATAAAGTGATTTATTCCTATTGCTTCAAAATCTAGGTAATTCTCACCTAGTCCGAGAACATTAGCTATGTGGTATACTCCTCTGAATCCATGGCAAAGCCCAACCATTTTAATTCCGAGATATTTTCTAGAAAGATATGTGATGCCTGCTAACACAGGATTAGCAAGCTGTATGTACCATGCATTAGGACAAAGGTCTTTAATATCCTTTAAAATAGAATCAAAAAGTCTGTATTGGTAAAAATTTATCCAAAAGGCCTCATCATGCATAATATGGAGACTTCCACCAAACCTATATCCTAGTTCTTTTGCAATATGCCAACCTTCTCTTAATCTGTTATGACTAGCCGCTAGTGCTGTATTTATTATAAAATCAGAGTCTCTTAAAGCTTCTTCTCTATCGGTGGTTTTTTTAAATGTTATCTTCGTACCTGTTTCTTCAATATATTTTTTGGCAAATGAATGAATAATTTCTAATCTTTGCTTATTAATGTCCATGAGATAAATATTACTACCTTCTAAACATTTCGATAAGCTTAGATCTTTTACTAGTGTAACTGCAAAAACAGCACTTCCAGCACCTATAACACTAATTTTAACTTCCGTCATATAATTCATTATTTATTATACAAGGCTAAATTGCTTTATGTAAATAAAGATTAAAATTAGATTACTAAAAATAAAATAATAACTATATCAATAATTTTAATTTCTCTTTTAGATATCTAAGCTCTATAGGTAATCCTTCTTTTGGGTCTGGGAGTTCTGGATGCCACCATTTTTCATATTCATCAACTATATAGCCTTGATAAGTTTTTTCGACCAGATAGTCAAATATTGGGTCAAACGGAACATCCCCTTCTCCTAATAGGACTGATTTTCTAGTATTTCCTTCCTTTTTTATATCATGAAATTGTACTGCTATAACATCGTCTAGTTTTACTTTTATCAGTTCTTTAACAGGATTATACTCTCTCAAATACACATTTGCTGGATCAAAAACTATTTTTAGTTTTTCCGAGCCAACTTCATTTAATACATAATTACATGTATCGCCATTAACTACGAGTTCTCCATGTGTTTCAATCCCTATATAGATATCTCGATCTTCGGCTTCTTTGCAAGCTTGTTTTAACATTTCTGTAAAAAGTCTCATATTTTCATCAGATATCTCAGAAGTCCCAGGAAAGATCCTTAAATAAATACCTTCGAGATCAACAGTTAAATCTAGATGCTTTTTGATATCCTCTAATGCTTTTTCTCTTATATTTTGATCTCTGGAAACAAATCTTTCACCAAGGTAACTATAAATTCCATATATATCGAGATCATATGAATTAGTAAGTTCTAAAATTTTTTTCCTATACTCCTTTGATGCGTCGATATAAATATGTCCATCTTCACGTACTCTTATATCAATACCATCATATCCTATTTCTGCGGAAATTCTTATTACATCTTCAAGTCTATATCCGGGAAATCCCAACGTATATACTGAAATTTTTATCATTTTTATCCCAGTAATTAATTAGAGAACAGGCATTAATCTATTATCCTTTCAATGAGTAATTGTATTTACAGAAGCTAAAGTATAAAATATATCGATTAATTATAATATAAATATATTTATATACTTTTAAGTATTTAAATAAACAGCTGTGGAAATATGGCTAAAGTAGCCAGAGAAATGGTTGAAAGAGCAGGTATAGATGTTGACAAACTCCTTGAACTTCTCATAAAAAATGCTGCTGCTGAACTAACAACCTATTATTACTATACTATTCTCAGAGCAAATTTAATTGGACTTGAAGGTGAAACAATTAAAGAGATCGCAGAGATTGCTAGGATTGAGGATAGAAATCATTTCGAAGCTCTCGTTCCGCGTATATATGAACTTGGAGGAAAATTACCCAATGATATGAAAGAATTTCATGATATGTCTGCTTGTCCCCCTGCAAGATTGCCTGAGAAACTTAATGCGAAAGAAATACTCAAGGTTTTGGTAGAAGCTGAAAGGTGTGCTGTAAGAGGCTATACTCAAATTTGTAATATGACAGCCGGTAAAGATCATAGAACATATGATCTTGCTTTAGCTATACTAAACGAAGAGATAGAACATGAATCTTGGTTCTCTGAATTTTTAGGAGAAGGTCCATCAGGTCATTTTATGAGACGTGGAGAAACATCACCTTTTGTGTCTAAATTCTTGAAATAAATATTGTAGAGGATATACTTCCTCTTTTCTTTAGGTGGGTATGAATGAAGTTTTATACATTGGATATGCTTAAGAAATATAATGGGAGGAATGGTAATCCAAGCTATATAGCTTTTAAAGGAAAAATATATGATGTAAGCAAAAGTTTCTTATGGAAAAACGGTAAACATCAGGCTCTTCACAGTGCAGGAATGGATTTAACAGAAGCTTTAAAGAAGGCTCCTCATGGTGAAGATTTCATTAAGAGATTTCCTTTAATTGGTTATTTAAAAATATAAAAGTTATTATGTATGATTTCATATAAGTTATAACTTGTCTTATAAGGTTGTTCCTCGTATTTTCCGAAAAACATTTGTTATAAATATTACTAATCCTAGAAAGCTTATCATTGAGGCAAAGATAAATGTGTATCTTGGATTTATATACCAAAGAAGGCTTCCTATGATTGGAGCAGGAAAACCTGATAATTCTCTTATTAAATAATATAAACCTATAATTCTTCCGCGGTATGGTCCCTCAGCAAGATCTACTATTAAAGCTTTTCTCGCCGGTTCACCTATTTCTCTTAATCCAGCAAGGATAAAAGATATAGGTACTATAGCTAACGTGTTTGTTATCCCTAAAGCAAGTGTATATAATGAAAAGAACATAAATGTTAACGCTATAAATGGTCCTCTACCATATATATCGGCCATTTTTGCTGCTGGAAGATATGTTAGTATTGCTGTAAACATTTGTAAAGATACTAATAACCCAAAGTTTAAAGATGAGCCTCCTAAAACATTAATTACATAAAGGACAATATATTGAGAAGCTGCGTAGCTACCGAATCTAGCTAATATGTCTGCTACCAAAAGATATTTTAGTTCTTTTCTCATCACTTTTGAAGTTTCTAATAGTGATATAGATGACTCAATGTTCTCTTTTTTCTTCTGAGTATAAAACTTATATTGAAACATTGATGCAAAGATAGTAAGAATTATAGATACTATAAAACCAATTTTCATACCTTGTATAAGTCCTAATCTCATGATAAGGAAACCTCCAAGTGGAGGGGCTATGATAATCGGTATTCTCTTTAAAATTGATTGAATACTAAATCCCATAGCTCTTTGTTTCTTTTTTAAAACTTCACCTATGAGAGAAAATAAAGCTGGTTGTGACATACTACTCCATATCATTACAAGGAAAGTTCCCAGTAGAAAAATCTCCCAATTCCAACTTATAAGATATAGTATGTAACCAGCTATTGCAATAATTGAAAATAGAGTTAATGCGTTTTTTGCCCCTAACCTATCTGATATTACACCTCCAGGATATTGATAAAAAGCTCCTAAGAGTAGTTTTATTGATCCATATAAACCTATTATTAATGTACTTGCACCCAACGCCTCCAAATATTTTGGTACAAATCTGCTCCACATTTGTTCACCCAAAGTTATTATTAAGACTGCTAAAACCATAGTTACTATGTTTCTTTCAAGTGCCAACCAATCAACTAGTTTTCTTACCTTTAATGCAAGATTATTATCCATTTTCCTTTACCTTATGAAACAATATATTGAAATATTTTATACAGGCAAAAATGACATATAGAAAATATAGTTGTTTTAACTCAAATTAAGTTATCTATGGATATATACTTATGGTTCTCTTAGATTGTAAAATGCTCGTTCAACAACTTCTGACATTGCCGGATGAATATGCATACCTCGGAATATAGGAATTGCAGACATATCGTTAGTATACATTAAGCTTACTATTTCCTGTATTAGTATTGAGGCCTCTGGACCGACAATATGTGCACCTAATATTCTATAAGTTTCTCTATCTACAATTACTTTGGCAAAATAATCTTTTACCATCATCGCTTCTCCCATAGCTGTGTTTTCATACTTGTAGTAACCTACTAAAATATCATATTTTTCAGCAGCCTCTTTTTCTTTCATACCTACACTTGCTATTTCTGGTTCAGTAAAAATAGCATGAGGAACAGCATGATATGTTACTGCTACTTTCCTATTAAGAAAAGCATTATAAAACAATATTTGTGATTCATAATTAGCTTTATGTTTATACATGTGAATACCGTTAGCGTCACCACAAGCCCAAATATCTTGTTTACTTGTCTGCAAATATTTATCTGTAAGTATCCATCCTTTTTCATTTATTCTAACACCTGTTTTTTCAGGCCGTGTTATATCCGAATTTGAAGCTCTTCCAGTAGCTATAAGAATTTTATCAGCTTCCACTTCAACATTGTCTTTAGTTTCCTTATTTTCAGCCGTAACGATGATTTTTTCTCCTTTTTTCCTAACTTCTATAGCTTCATGATTTATTAATAGTTTCATATATTTAGACAAATCTCTTTGGAAAAGTTCAGAAATCTCAGGTTCTTCGTTATGCATTATTCTTGGTCTTCTTCCAATGATTGTAACCTTTGATCCCATCATAGCCATAAAAAAGCCGAGTTCAACAGCAATATATCCTCCACCTATTATGACAAATTTTCTGGGAAGTTGTCTAAGATCACGGAAAAAGTTGTCATTTGTTAAATACTCTACTTCATCTAATCCATCTATTGGTGGAATATATGGTTTTGATCCAGTACATAATAATATAATGTCTCCCTCTATCTCCTTACCATTTACATCAACGGTATATTCTCCTACAAAAGTACCATTACCCTTGTATAGATCAACATATGGATGTTTTACTAATGATTCTTCAATTTCTCTGCTTTCACTTGCTATAGAATTATATGTTCTAGACATTATTTCCTCAAAATTTATCTGGCTTATGTTAGCCTCTATTCCAAGTCTTCTAGACTCTAAAATTCTTCTTACAGTAATAGCCGGATATAGAAGCATTTTTGAAGGAATACAACCTCGTGTAAGACATATACCTCCAATCATATCATTTTCTATTACTGCAACTTTTATAGGTCGTCCTAAATTTAATAATTCAGACACAATGTTAAGTGAAGAACCTGTACCAAACGCAATTATATCATAATGTTTAACCATTCTAAAACACCTTTAATGTTAAATATTTAGATAATTAAATCTTTAGCCTTTTTAAAAGCTTCCTTGAAAACTTACAAATATATAAAAAATTTTATATAAAAAGAATTTATATGTTTTCAAAAAGCTTCAATAAATTATCTAAACTTCTTTTAACACACTCGAGTGGAGGATACTTATATGTTTCTTGCTCAATAATATACCATTCTGTACCTCCAACAGTTTGGCATAGTTTGAACAATTCTATCCATTTTACTTCTCCTTCTCCAATTAAAGCGTTTTTATCCTTAGATGAGTATTCTTTTAAATGAATAGTAATTGCTCTACCAGGATATCTTTTTATTATCTCAAGTAATTCGTCAGCTGTAACGCCGCCATGCATAGCGTTACCTGTATCTAACTGCATTATGATATCCGATACAGTGTTCTTAAAGAATATATCCCATCCAGTTTCATCGTTAAATTTTTTGAACTCAACTGTATGATTATGGTAACCTGTTTTCATGCCATAAGGTTTTAATTTTTCAGCTATTTCATTGAAAGTTTTTGCTGTTTTAAGCCAGGCTTCTCTGCTATCTCTCCATTCTTCTGGAATGCCAGGAACTATAAGATACTTATTACCTAGTGTTTTATGAAATTCTACTGTTTCATAAAGTTTGTCGCCAAGTAGAGAATCAACTCCTATATGTGCACCAGCAACTTCTAAACCTAGATTCTCTAATAGGTCCAGAAGCTTATCCGCACTCCAATCATAGAAACCAGCAAACTCAACTCCTTCATATCCCATATCAGCAACTTTTTCTAAAGTCTCCTTAAAATCCTTTTTACAGTCTTCACGAACAGAATATAACTGTAATGCAATTTTAGGTCTTTTCATTTTCTCACATATTGATGATATAACATTTTGGTAAATAATTATTCCTCAATAAAATTGAGACCCATAAGTTTTGAAAGTTCTTTTAGTTCATAATACCAGTTGCCAGTAGCTAAAACTCGATGTAGTCCAAATGCTGAAACATGGTCGCTAGCATGCCAGTTTTCTAGTATTTTATATGCGTTTTCGACACTTATTTCAATCTTTGTTCTACATCCTCTATTTATCTCTGGGTTACCTAGAACTTTGCCAAGGGAAACAACCATATTGTCTTCAACTATATTAGCTACAGTTACGACGCTTCCTATATCATCATATTTTACTTCAAGTGATACGCTTTTGTTATCTTCGGCATGACTCCGGATAATATATGGATACTCCCTTATACCATCGAATTTTATTGGTGCCACGCAGTGAGCATGGACTACAGTATTTTTACTTATATCTATAACGGGATCGCTAATGAATGAAGGTTTATCACCGAGATACTTGTAGATAAACATCATCAATAAAGAAAATACATCACCTTCACATGCTGCTGGTATGCCTTCACTATTTAAAAGAGAGAATCCTGTACATGGATAGGCTGATAGACCATTTCTACCGAATAATGAAAGACAATCAATGGTTATGCCATCAGCTTTCTTATCCTTTATCATTTTCTTCATAGCTAGGTAAAGCCTATATGCGTCTATAATCTCGTTAAGTTTGGGTTCTATAATTCCTATCGATTTCTTTATAAACTCTGTTGCTTTCTGCTCTGCCTCTGTGTATGGAATATTTTCATAATAGCTCGAGAGCTCATCCATATTGACCCTTATATATTCAAATCCAAATTTGTTTTTTAATTCTTCAGCTTTCTCTAAAATTATATCTTTATCGGTAACGAGAATATACTTTGTCTCTTTTATTTTCTTAAATGTATATAATATCCGGATTTTTTTGATTAAATCCTTTATACTACTCCCCATGAAGAGTATAATATTATTTTTTCTAAGCCTATTAACAATCCATGTGTGCCCTGCATACATCCTCTGATAAAAGATTATTGGATTTTTACGTTCTAGAAGAATATCTAATCCGGGTGTCCTAAATGCTAAAGCAACATATACTATTGGAATATCCTTAGAAAGTGAGGAAACAAAATTTTCTTCGAGAATAGGATCAGTAAAAGATCTGATGTTGAGAACTAAATCTGAAGGTAATAAATGTTTATTATTTAGAAGAGATTGTTTCATTTTTTCTATTTCATTTTTTCTTTCTTCTTCTGTAAATAAGGAGCCCCATGCCACACTAGTAGCTGATAGAATAACATTTATCTCTACCATTTTTGGTCAACTCATATAATAATTTCTTGAGAAATCTATTTAATATACTATGATTTGAATCCTATTTTCTATATATTATCTTGTCCAAAGATAGTTGATGTAGTATCTTTACCAGAATTTTCTCTGTAAGATCTATGGATAAACTAACCCATATTCCTAGCAAGAGTCCAGCTATTATATCACTAAACCAGTGAACGGAGAGAACTATTCTAGAGATTCCTACTAATATGGCATAGATCCATAATATTATTTTTATTTTCCTAACTTTTTGTGATAGAAAATAAGCGAATATAGATGCTCTAATGCTATGCCCAGATGGAAAGGAATAATCGGATATATCCTTATAAACTGACATTGGTCTAGGAACCTGGAAAATATTTTTTAGAATATATGTTAATGTAATTCCGAAAATAAAAGATAAAATTAACTTGAGTGAAGATAAGGACAACTTTTTTATTATATATAAATCAAATAATATTAACAATATTATATAC
>JAGGXB010000007.1 GCA_021163245.1 Thermoproteales archaeon | reverse complement strand
GTCTAACACCATGAAATCTAGTTTGACATGTACAGATATTTAATGAAATATTACTGAATTTTTGATTAAAATGAAAAATATCTTCTAAAAATAAATCACTAATCTTTCTCTCAACTATTATATATCTTACATTAATAATGTGTCTGACAGGATACTCTTGTAGATACCGTTTCATTTTTTCAGGGGAGATTTTTGTCTTTATAAAAATTGCACTTGGAAAAGATAAATTTTCATGGGTCATACTTGTATCAAATGGAAAAAGAAGATCGTATAGGTCCTTTAAAACCTTATTTTCTCTTCCGGGTCTTACGATAAAAATATACGAAAAATTCTCTCTATTTTTCAAACACAAAAACCTTCTCAGTTTTTTGTTCAATTCTATCTAGGATAACATTTACGCCGATACCAGGTTTATTTGGTACATTTATTGTGCTGTCACTATTAAGTTTCCATTCAGGCTCTATAATATCTTCTTCCCAATATCTATTACTTGCTGAAATATCGTTAAAGTAATTTATTTCAGGTAATGAAGCTAAAGCGATTAAATGTCCTCTACCTATACCTGTTTCTAACATTCCTCCTATCCAACATCCTATTTGGAAAAACTTTGATATTTTTATCATTTTAAGTGATTGTGAATAACCTCCTATTCTCCCAGGTTTAATGTTTAATATTTCTAGACCTCCTATCATTATCGCTGTTTTCAAGTCACTGATATTCTTTATACTCTCATCAAGGCATATAGGTGTGTTTATCTTCCTAGAAAGTATAGAATGATCAAATATATCATTATATGCCAAAGGTTGCTCTATCATTAAAAGATTGAACTTATCTATTTTTCTCAAAAGATCTAAATGTTGTCTTAAAGTATATGCTCCATTACCATCGACTTGGAGGGCAATGTCTGGAAAAACATCACGTACCTTTTTTAGGACATTTATATCCCAGCCAGGTTTGATTTTTATTTTTATTCTACCATATCCTTCTTTTATTCTATAGTCTATAGTGTTTATTAAATCGTTTACAGATTTCTTGATTCCTATACTTACACCTGATTTGATTCTATTTTTGTTGCCTCCTATAAATTTTGAAAGAGACAAATTGTTTAATTTGGCTTCAAGATCCCAGATAGCCATCTCTATACCTGCCTTCGTCATATTGTATCCTCTAATTCTTGAAAGTAACTCGAATGTATTTCTAGAGTTTATTTTATCGTTTTTTAAAATCAGTGGTGCAATGTACTTTTTAAATATAAGTATTGATACTTCGAATGTTTCATAACTATACCATGGGCCCTCTCCAGAGACTATTTCTCCCCAACCAGATATATTATCGTCATTAATTATTTCTACTAGAAGAGCATGTTTATCCCATATTTCTCCGAAACTTGTTTCAAATGGTCGTTGCAAACGTAATTTAATTAAGTAGAGCTTTATTTTATTAATCCTTAAAGATTTCTCCATTTAGTATCCTCTCCTTTTTCTCTCTTACTAGAAGATAGAAATTTCTTCTTTCTTCCCCATTTTTCATAGTATAAAAGTCTATTATTATATAACCTTTCTCAAAATACTTTTTAAAAACAGGTCTAAGTTTGATCTTCCAATCATTTGCTTTTTTCACAGATTTCTTTTTTAAAGAATTTATGTCACCTGGGATTTCGATCAATATGTATCGGTTTGAGAAATTGTATTCGATTTTCTTTATCATTCTATCATTTTCACTGTCTAAAAATGTATGAACAACATGTGATGCTATACTAAAAATTTTGTCTTTCTCGAAGAATGGTTTTTTCTTTTTTATTTTTTCTTTTACAAACCAACTATCAATCCACCATTCTACTTTAAATCTGTCGGTTATTAACCCTTTATTAATTCCATCTTTCATTATTCCATAATAATCTTCATAATATCTATTACAAATAACTCCTAATTTTGAAAAATTAAAGTTAGCATTTAGACCCTGGTAAGGATCATATGTCCATATCACTAATTTATAACCATTTTTTAAAGCCCATTCACGCTGAGAGAGTTTTAGCTGTAGAGCAATTCCCTTTCTCCAATATTTTCTTTTTACGCCAACCATATGTGAATAATGATAAAAATTATCATTTTCTCTCCCTATTATGCCAAGTACAAAGCCAATAATTTCATCACCATTATATGCAGCAAGAAGTAATCCACCATTATCTTGTATTGCTCTTAAAAAATGTGGTGGAACAGCTTCTGTATAGTCTGGCATTTGCCATGCATCTTTCATTACCTCTAGAACATCCCATAATTTTTCTGGATTATCTATAGTGCCTATTCTGATGTTTTCCATGATTATCAAGTTTACGTATAATGTAGAAAAATTAATATTTTAATGTACATGTTTAATACAACGAGGTAATAAATAGCGATTAATAGTACAAGGTTATACTAATATGTATAAAATAATGCAATTAAGCGATAGGTGTGGAAGAAGAATTAAACTTGCTTTGCTAAACGTATATGAATTAAAGGAACACGAAGAAATAATTATGCAAAATGCTAAAAGATTAGTGAGAGAGTTATATAATGATAAAGTATTATATAATCCTATAATAGTTTCTCAGGATGATAACATAATATTAGATGGCGCACATAGAGTATGGGCTTTTCAAAAAATGGGATATGATAAGATCATTGGTATGCTAGTTAATTATGACGATGATTCAATAAAAGTTGATAGATGGATTCGAAAAATATCTTTTAGAAGAAATAATATTCATTTTCTTCTCGGTAGACTATTCGATACTTTTTCTCTAGAAGAAATTAGTAGAGATCATGAGTATATAAATAATGATAAAAACGGTTATGTTTGGATACTTGGAAAATTATTTCGGATAAATGAGTTAAATCGATATGATTTAATAAAGAAACTATATGGTTTTGAAAGGTATATTTTAACGAGTGGTTATGGCAATATATTTTTTGTAAAGAACTTTTCCTTTGATGATAAATTTATTTATATTATTCCTCCGAAATTTTCTAAAAGTGACATTAGATACTTTGTCAATAGAGGTAAGATACTTCCGCCTAAGTCAACTAGACATATGCTTCAATATAGAGTGATAAATCTAAATATACCAATTTCATGTTTTAATGGCAATGAGTGCAGTATCAAGAATATTTTGGATAAAAGGAAAATTATTCTATATAATGACTTTACTTGTACTTTTATGAGATTAGAAAAATAGTTAGATTAATGTAATTTTCTTCTAAATAAGTATTTAAACTAAGCTAAATAATATTACTCTGAAAGATGGGTGTATTGATATGAAGTTCATATATCTAGTTTTGGATGGAGCAGCAGATTCATTAAAAGATAAAGTAACAAGTTATGAGAAGGCTAATACGCCAAATCTTGACAAGATAGCAAAAATGGGAAAATGTGGAATGATGTATACGATAGGGAAAGGTATAGCTCCTGAAAGTGATGCGGCGGTTTTTTCTATATTAGGTTATGATCCACATAAGAGCTATACAGGTAGAGGACCTATTGAAGCGCTTGGAGCAGGACTCGAGATAAAGGAAGGTTATGAAATTGCTTTTAGGGCAAATTTTGCGACAGTTGAAGACAAAAGTTTGAAGCTTTTAGATAGGAGGGTTGGTAGAAGTTTATTGTCTGAGGAGGCGAGAGAATTAGCTAAAGCTATCGATAATTTAGATTTGGAGAAATATGATGGTTATGCTAGGGTTGTTGCAACTATTGGACATAGAGCTGTAGTTGTAATTGGAAGCAGAAGTCATAAGCTGTCGGATAATGTAGGTAATACTGATCCTGCGTATGAGAAAATGGGTAAGATATCGGTTGCAAAAAAAGAATATCAAAAGATTATTTCGGAGTGTAAACCTCTGGATGATAGTATAGAGGCGAAAGTGACAGCTGAATTAGTTAATATTTTTACGAGAAAAGTGATTGGGATATTGGACGAACATGAAGTAAATAAAAAAAGAGCATTTGAGGGTAAGCTAAAGGCAAATGCTATACTTATGCGAGATGGTGGAGGTAGCTTGCCTAAGGTTGAGAAAATATATGAAAGATTTGGATTATCGTTTGGTGCTATAGCAGAAATGCCTGTGGAGATAGGAATAGCAAGATTGTTAGGTATGGATATAGAAAGGGTACCTCCTCCGACAGAGAATAAAGAGAAGGATTATGCCCTAAGGCTGGATGCTACTTTTAGAGTTTTGGAGAAGATGGATGCTGTTTATGTACATTTAAAGGGACCTGATGAACCAGGTCATGATGGCAATATTGATAGAAAGGTGAAGGCAATAGAGCTGATTGATAAATATTATGTTAAACCACTACTTGAAATGGTTGATCTTGATGATACAGCAATATTAGTCACTTCAGATCATGCAACTCCTCCTAGTTTAAAAGCACATAGTGGTGATCCTGTTCCAGTAGTTTTATATGTGCCTGGTATTGAGGGTGATATGGTCAGTAAAATTAGTGAGAAGGAGTGTCTTAAGGGATCATTAGGAATAATTGAACATGGATGGTTATTGCTTCCAAAAGTTGTAGAGTATCTCAATAAATAAATAGGAGGTTCAGGCCGGAAACCTTGTCATCACAGTTAAGCGCTGCAATGGATCATCATGACCTCAAGTTATGGTTTAAATAAAAAGGTTATATTATTTTTGGATTATTTACATGAAGAGTATAAGAATACTGGTGAGATAAAAAATTGTTAAAGTTTTTTAATTAATGTATGGTGAGGGTATAATTTCTATTCTTAGTTAAAGTATAAGTTATAAAATAGATGATGAGTATATAATTACGTCCTCTGGTTTGCATAAAGTTATTCTTATTTTAGAAAAATTAGCAGATACACCTATTAGGGATGAGGCTCTATTATAATCTTTGTAGTAAATGTTTTTAAGATGTTGATCTATTTAAGGGCTTTGAGATAATCTAATTAATTTATTATCTTTGTATGTTATAATTATAATTGTTGAAGATTTTTATTGGGGAAAACATTGTCATGGGTAGGTATTGAAGAAAAATTTGAAGATGTTGACAAGGTAAAAAGCATTCTTACTAATAACGGTTTTATAGTGCTTGGTAGAAAAAATATTTCAGTAAAAACATCTAGAGGATGGATAAATTTTCTTGTTTTTGATGTTGGCGGATTTACAGAAGGTATGGCTAATTTATTGAGTAAGGAACTTAACGTTATAGCACTGGAAAGCGGTAAACATCTTATTCTTGGTGAAACTAGTGCTAAATTATGGGATGAAGCTGTGAAAATAGTCTTTCCAGATGGTGAAAGTGAAATAATTCCAGTTTTTACTTTTGATGGTTTCTTAGATTTAAGAATGCCGACAGAAAATATTAGGGGTGTAAATCCTACAATTGTAATTTTTGGTAAAGTTTATAATCTACCCTTAACTATCGAAGATATCGTAGAAATTTACAGAAAAAACAAGAAAGGTATTGAAAAGATTGAAAAGGCTGCTTCAATTTATGGCTTAGAGAAAGTGATTTCTAAAGAAGCTATCGATGCTCTGAAAGAAAAAAGAGATGCTAACATTAAAGTAGAGATTGATTATGAGACAGGATATGTTCTGATTTCAAATGGTTTTTCTATTAATACTAGGCCTTTATCATCGTATTTTCTTTCACTTATTTTAGAAGATAAGATAAACGAAGCTCTAAATATATATAATAATGCTCCTATTAACATAAAGGAGGATTTAAAGACTATCGTTGTTGAGGAATTTAAAATACAAAAAAATTTAGGAGCTATAAAGAACATAGAAAGACTTAAAAAATTTATTGATAAGATAAAAAATAGTTCTTTATCGGGTAGTTCTTAAATCATATTTATTACTGGTCTCTTACATTATTAATAATGGTGTTATTAAATGCCTTCGACAGCTTCTCGTTTAAACTATATTAAGACATCACCTATAAGAAGAATAGCGTCTCTTTTAGATGAAGTTAGACGTCGTAGCGATATTATTTCCTTTGGTGGTGGAGCACCAAGTCTGCCTCCACCCAAAGAAATCATAGATTATCTTGTTGATAAACTCAGAAATGATACACAGAAAACTGTTGGCTACTGTGGAACTAGAGGATTACCTGAGTTACGTGAATTAATATCTAATGATCTAAAGGAGAATTATGGTATAGAATATGATCCATCCTCTGAAATAATCATAACTGATGGCGGTACAGAAGGTATCTTTTTAGCTCTTTCATCTATTATCGAGAAAGGAGATGAGGTTATAATAATGGATCCTACATATTTAGGATATAGTGAAGCTATAAAGCTTTTAGAGGGTAGAGTTAGAAAAATACCAGTTAAGGTTGAAGATGGTTACCAGCCTAATCTAGAAGATTTAAAACATATAATCTCGCCTGTAACAAAAGCTTTTATTCTTCTCAGTCCAGATAATCCTACTGGTAGAATTATAAAAGAAGAGTTTGTGAAAGGTTTGGTTGATCTTGCTGTTGATAATGATTTCTGGATTATTTATGATGCAGCATATAAGTATATTACATATGATGCTGTTAATCCCTGGGTTGATAAATATTCTGGAGCAAGAGAGAGAACAATAACTATAAATACTTTCTCTAAAGAAGCATCTCTTCCCGGATTCAGATTAGGATACTCTACTGGTCCAAAGGAGATTATAGATGCTATGGAAAAAATTAAACAATATGTTTCCTTAGCTCCTGATACAGTTGGCCAATATGCTCTTCTTAAGTTTTATCAAGATGGTATTAAAGAAAAATATCTAAAGGATATCGTTATTCCAACATATAAAAAACGCAGAGATCTTATGTATAGTTTAATAAAAGAACATTTACCTGACGCAAAAACAGTAAAGCCTGAAGGTGCATTTTACTTTTTTGTAGATATTTCACATTATCTAGAGCTTATGAATAGAGACGATGAAGAGTTTGCGAATCGACTGTTATATCGGAAGAATGTTATAGTTATCCCAGGGTCACATTTTGGCGATACGGGAAGAAATCATATTAGGATGACTTTTGTTAGTGAGTCTGAGGAAAGAATTATAGAGGGATTAAGGAGAATAGGAGCGTTTGTTTTCAGTTATACGTTGTGAAAATGATAAAGAAAATACTTTCGGTTTAGTTTATTGATTTTTAATTTAAATTTGTTTAAAACTTGTAGGTAATAGGTTGATAGTTATGCTTACAGCTATATTAGATGTTTTATTAATTAATCGAGAAAAAATATTGAGTAAACTGGATTTATTGCTGAAGAGACAAAAAGATTTGCTGGAAGATATTGGATGGAAAAGTTTTTCTTCAGGAAGTGTACATATTTGTCCTATTGCCGCCATAGACGGTAGCATGAATTTTAAACAGTATAAAGGTTTTATGATATATGCTGTGGATTCTGAGGCTGTGATTGTAGAAGATGATAAGATGAGTGTTTTTAAACAATTGGGTGATGTGGATGTCTTGGTGCCTTTTTGGCTACCTGAAGAAAGAATTAAGCTCTATATGAGTATCCTAGAGATTAAAAATGCTATGCATGTTTTGTCAAGTAAGAATAATGCTTTAATATTGTTAGATGGAACTCTTTCTGGTTTGATTATTAGGCCTATAAAATATATATATAGTGAGACTGAAGTAACGAGAGTTATTAGAAAAAGATATCTAGATATCCTTATAGATGAGATTGAGAATCACAACGATGGAATCATATCTAAAAATTATACACAGGAGATATTTGATGAGTTTAAAGAAAAATATGGTGTATCGGAAGCTCAAGCTTCCTGTTTTTATCTTGAATATCTTGAATATCTTGTATCTTTAAGATATCTTTTTTCTCGATATTCAGAAAGGATAATAGGTATAGCTAAAAATTCGGAAGATAGAAGTATTTTCAAGCATACTCTTTCGGATATTGCTTATTTAGATATGAGTATTAAAAACCCTGGATATTTAGTGAGTAGAGAAAATGTCATAGTTAGGAATATAAAAAGAAGTCTTCCTGTATTTTGGGATTTTTTTAGAGATTTAGAGTTTACCGTTATTTATGCTAGATTTTCGGAAGGAGGCCCTATGTTGAAGATAGAAATACCATATGCGCTGAGATCAATTAGTATTGATGACATTTTAAAGACTTTGCAACATATATGTATTGATGGATATCCTTATCCTTTGACTAAAGCTCATCGTGATGTAAAGATAACTAATAAAGATATGGAGACAATAACTAAAATGTTAGGTATCTATTGGGCTAAAACAGGAAGGGAAATGTTATGAGTGGTGAAGTTATAGGATTTATAATAGGAGAGTCTACAGTAACTAAGACTTTGTTTATTTCTAAGACTATACCTAGGCTTGGACAATATGTTGTAATGGAATACGATGGAAAGATTGTTTTAGGTCTTATCCAAGGACTTATAAGAGGTAGTATTGCTTTACCTGATGATATACATGATGCATCGCAGGTTGAAAGAATAAAAATACTTGAGCACGGCTCTACACAATACATTAAGGGTGTTATTCAAATTTTAGGAGATGTATATTCACGTGATATTCCGAGAATACCTCCTCCACCTGGTACGGAAGTGAGAAAGGCCTCTAAGGATATTTTGAGGATAGTTTTTGGTCATAGAGGAACAGGTATAAGAATAGGATCATTAATTTCTGAGCCAGATGTTCCTGTCTTTGTTGATGTTAATAGAATGGTCACACGGCATCTTGCTATATTAGCTATAACTGGTGCGGGTAAGAGTAACACTGTTGCTGTTATCGCGGATGAGTTATTAAGGTTAAATGGGACTGTTGTTATTTTTGATATGCATTCCGAATATATAGGTGCTAGATTTACGAATGGATCAGTTAATGAGATATCAGCGAAAATAAATCCTTATAATATGTCTATTTCTGAATTGTTAAGATTATTGAATATTGAAAGAAGAGCGTATATTCAGGAAAGATACTTTAGGCGTGTATATAAAGAGATTTTTGACATAATTTCTAGTGGTGAAAATGTAGAGAATTTCTTAGATCTTTTAATTTCTAGGTTAGAGAGCTATATGGAGGATGATAAAAGTAGAAAAGATAAGGATAGTATTGCAGGCGTAATAAATAAGATTGAAGACTTTAGGGATAAGTATAGTGACATGCTTGATTATAATATTCCAACCATTGTAGATCAAATAAGGCCTGGTTATGTGAATGTAGTTGATTTGGGAAGATATGATGAGGAGGCAGCGGATGTAATTGTAAGTCATTCACTTAGGACTATTCTTAATGAAAGGAAAAATTATGTTAGGAGTGGTAAGGGGCTTAGAATTCCAATATTTCTAGTTTTGGAGGAGGCTCATATATTAGCACCTAAAGATAGACCAACTCTTTCAAAATATTGGATTGGAAGAATAGCTAGAGAGGGAAGAAAATTTGGTGTAGGTATGTGCATCGTTAGTCAGAGACCTAAAAGTTTGGATCCAAATACTTTGTCACAAGCTAATAATATGATAGTTTTAAGGTTGGTTGAACCATCGGATCAAAAATATGTTCAGCAGGCTAGTGAAACACTTAGTGAAGATTTATTACAGCAGTTATCTTCGCTAAATATTGGTGAGGCTGTAGTTCTTGGTCTAATGGTTAATGTCCCTGCTCTTGTAAAGATTGATAAGTTTAAGGGTGAGTTAGCGGTTCAAGAACTAAATGTTGTAAAGGAATGGAAGAATATTGGAGAAATATTTTCAAAGGAATTAGAAGATTTTGAGAAGTTGTCATTGGGAGATTAAAGATGCAATTTGTCCATTTATCGGATACACATTTAGGTTATATGCAGTATGGTTTGGAGGATCGTGAACAGGATTTTTACGAGGCTTTTAATGAGATTATTGATAGGATATTATCTGAACATATTAGGATAGTTATTCATTCTGGTGATTTTTTCCATACTCCTAGGCCGCCAATAAGGGCTTTGAAAATTGCTCAAGACGGTTTGCTAAGGTTACATGAAAGAGGTGTTCATGTTATAATAGTTCCAGGCGGGCATGACACTTTGAGGAGAAGAGGATTACCGCCTCTTTCTCTATATGAAAGATTTGGAATAAAAGTTCTAAGTAGAAGTAATTTTTATACAAAAATCGGTAACCTGTGTATTATAGGCCTTCAGCATTATCCTAAAATTTATTGGAGTAATCCCGAGCTTCGTAAATATCTGGATAAATATTCCTCGTTTGTTGAGAATAATGATTGTGCTAAAAGGATTCTGGTCATGCATCAAGGTCTGTATCCATACATGAAGTATGGATATGAATTAACTATTGATCAATTACCAAAAAATTTTGATTATTATGCTCTAGGACACTTGCATAAAAGGATAAAAGTTTCTTATGGACGAGGTATTTTAGCTTATTCTGGATCTACTGAAATTGTTGAGATGAGTGAAATAGAGGAATATAAAAAGAATGGGAAAGGTTTCTACATTGTTGATTTCTCTGGCGATGTACCAGATGTTCAAAATGTTAATCTCAGTTGTATTAGGCCTCAATACGAAATAGAGTGGGAGAGTGTAAAACTAGAAGATTTACTGTTAGCTATTAAGGATATCTTAGAAAAAGAAACATTTGCAAAGAAGCCTATTCTTCATATCAGGGTTTATAATAGGTTAATAGATAGATTAACTATTGAAAAAATGTTTGGAACTAGGTTTAAAAATAATTTTTTAAAGATTAGGATAGTTACTTCCCTTGAGGAGAAAAGTGTTTCCGAGACACTTATATTGGATAGAGAAAGACTAGATTTAGAAAATATTTTGTTGAATCGATTTAAAAATAATGAGTTGGTTTCTTTCATAAATGTGATTTTGAGTAGCTTGAAAGAGAATGATGTAAAGTCTGCAATAAATATTTCTAAGAAGGTTTTTGACGAAGGTTCCTGGAAGAGGTGGATAGATGCTTTTAAAGAAGTTGAAACTTAAAAATTTTTTGTCCTATAGTTATTTAGATCTAGAGTTTCCTCTTGGAGCTGTAGTTTTTGTAGGTGAAAATGGAGCTGGTAAAAGTTCTATTTTGGACGCGATACTGTTTGCTCTATATAGAGAAAATAACAGGGGGAGAGGACTTCAAGGATTAATAAAAAGAGGAGAAAGATCATCGACTGTAGAGCTAATTTTTTCTTCGGAAGGAAGAAATTATAAGGTTGTAAGAGAATTAAGTTTCGACGGTAAAAGAATACAATCAGATGCAAGACTTTATGAAATCGAGGGAGATAAGGAACATATTATAGCTCAAAAAACCGATGTAGATCGGTTAATTGTCCAGAAGACAGGTATTGATAAAAATATATTCTTGACGTCTATATACGTTAGGCAGGGTGAGATAGCAAAACTTATTGAGATGAGACCGGCTGAACGTAAGCAAATTATAGGCAGGCTTTTAGGGATAGATGATCTTGAAAAAGCATATTCTAATATGAGGGATCTTCTAGTTTACTTTGAAGAGAACAGAAGAGAAATTGAAGGAAGTTTAAAGATGAAACCGATGTTTCAACAGGAATATAATGAGATTTGTGAGAAAATTAGGGTTTTAAAAGAGAAGATAGTTAACCATGAATACTTGTTGTCGCACAAAAGAGATGAGATTAAAATACTTGAAAATGAGAAGAAAATTTGGGAAGAGAAAAAAAAGAACTATCAAGAGTTATCTTTTAAAAGAAAAGTTTTACAGAGAGAGATAAACAATATCTTAAGGAATATAAAAGAATTAGATGAGAGTATAGAGAGAGCGAAACGTGCTAAAAATGATTTAGTTTTACTTAAAGAAAAGGTCGAAAGATTAGAACGAATCGAGAAGGCTTTTGAGGCTTATAAACAATTGGATATCTTAAATAAAGAGAAGGAGAATGTTTTAGAAAAATTAAAGGAGTATAATGAATATGTAAAGAGAATAAAAGAGTTGCAGGATAAGGTTGATGAATATAAAAGACTTGTAGAACAACAAAGGAGTTTGCAGAACGATATTTCGGCTGAGGGACACTTGAGAGGATATTTAACTGATCTTAATAAAGATTATCAGAATAGGATTGATGAGTATGAAGCTTTAAAGAATTACTTAGATAGTATTGTGAGTCTTTTATCTAGTTTTTCGATAAAATTGACAGATAATTTGTCTGTTATTCGTGAAACTTACCGTTTAGAAGTTGAAAAAACTGAGAGAATTCTCGAAGAAATTGAGATTGAAATAGAGGAGTTAAATAGGAATAAGTTAACGTTGCAAGGAGCTATGGGGGAAAAAAAGGAGATATTAGAGAAGCTTAGGAATATAAAGGGATTATGTCCGGTATGTGGACATAAGTTGACAGAAGAACATAGGGCGTCTTTACTTAAAAAATATAAGCTAGAAATTGAAAAATTGGAAACAGAAATTAAGAAGTTGGAGGAGAGATTAAGCGAAAAAGTCTCTGTATATGAAGAATACTCAAGACGTAGAGAAACTCTTTTGAAGATTGATATCGAAGATATCATAAAGAAGGTTGTCCAATTTAATAATTTGAAAGAGAATATTAAATCAAAAGAAAAAATATTGAGTGATATTAAAAAACAGATAGAAGATATAAATGAAAAGAAGATTGTTCTTAAAAAGTTAGAAGAGAGGATAAAAGAACTTGAAAAATTTTATAATGAATATATTGCATTAACGACGGCTGTGTCTAGAACAAACTTAGAGAAAATTAACGATAGGCTTGTCAGCATAAATAATGAATTGGAAAAAATATATGGAAAGCTTAAAGCATTAGGGAATCCTGAATTACCTAATGAAACTGAGCTAGAATCGTTACGCAATGCTAGAGTTAATTATTATAAGGCTTTAACTATAGCTGGTGAACTCGAAAAACTGATCGAAAAGAGGAAGAGTTTAATGAATGAATTGGAAAAATATAAGGAACAGGAAGAAGAGATAGTGAGACAGCTTGAATCACTTGATTTTACAGAGAAAGAATACGAGGAAGTTATTGAAAGGTATCAAAGATGTCGTAATGAGTTAGCTAAGATGGAGGAGTTTCTAAAGAATATGAGACAAGTTATACATGAGTATGGTGATCGTAGAAGAAAGTTGTTAGAGACTTTAAAAAAGCTTGAAACTGAAGAAAAGAAACTAAAGGATCTTATAGAATATATATCTTTATTAAAGAAGATTAGAGAATTATTTGGCAAGGATGGTCTACAACTCGAACTTAGGAAGAAGGCAATACCTCTGATCCAGAAGTATGTTAGAGAGTTTGCTGAGCTTTTTGAGTTTGATTTTTATGGAATTAAGATAACTGATGATTATGAGGTTTATATAATAGACTCTGAAGGTGAGAGATCGATAGATGGAGCGAGTGGCGGTGAAAAAGTGGCTATTGCTTTAGCGCTAAGATTGGCTATAGCAAGAGTTTTTCAGGGAAGTCGGCTAAGTATGTTGATGCTGGATGAACCAACTCAGTATCTGGATGAGTATAGGAGACGTTATCTTGTAAATATTCTCAAAAAGTTGTTCAGTGACGAGGATAATATATTTCCTCAGCTGATTTTAGTTACGCATGATAGAGAATTGGAAGATGCAGCAGATATGCTTTATAAAGTTGAAAAAATAGGAACATCTTCAAGGGTTGTTAAAATATCTTCTTAGATTTTGTAGCGAATATTTCTAAGTTTCTTTTGTATAAGAAGTCTATGTGTAAGAATTTTATCTACTGTTACATTAAGTATTCTTAAGGCACTGTTTTTATCAAGAGCAATTAATGGATATAGTCTGTCTTTGCTTATATTCATTATTTTAGATACCTCGGACAATGATAAAGACCCTCTTATATCTTGTTTATTTATTGCAATTATGTGAGGATACCGACTATAGGACAACATATTATCGTAAAGGATTTTTCCCCTTAAAACTTCTTTTATGCTGCTTCCATCTATTATAAAAATATATCCATGCATTCCTACAGTTAAGACTTTTATCATAAACTGAAACCGTGTCTGACCAGGTGTTCCGAAAAGATGAATGGGTATATTCTTAACATATACTTTTCCATAATCAAATGCTACGGTTGTTTTTCTTTTAACCATTTTTTCATATGGAGAAGTAACATTTCTGTCAGTTCCTAAAATGTCACCACATACTGTTTTAATAAATGTTGTTT
Source organism: Thermoproteales archaeon (assembly GCA_021163245.1). Lineage (GTDB taxonomy): Archaea > Thermoproteota > Thermoprotei > Thermofilales > Thermofilaceae > JAGGXB01. The sequence continues at coordinate 7,557 of JAGGXB010000007.1, read as the reverse complement.
TTCCGCTTCCAAAAGGCCCAGTTACAACAATTTTGAGGTAGCTTGGTTTAGGGAGTGTTTGCAAAACCGACTCCTCCCTTTTCCTTTATCTGCTTTTCATATTTTCGTAAAATTAAATGTATTAATCCAAGATTTGGTCTTGGAGCTGTATTTAATGCAAGTATGCTTCCATTAAAAGTAGAGATAAGTATGTGTTCGCCATTTTCAAGTTCTATATCTATACGTTTTACTTTACTTGATAACACATCACTTAGACTTTCAAGCGCTCCTACCGCAGCTGCAACAGCAACACTCATAAATTCTGCTTCTGATTGTGAAGGTGCAACAAAAGATATTGGTATACCATCCTTCCAGGTGTATACGACCATATTTACAGTGCCTAATGCCTCGCTTATAATTCTCGTTAAGATTTTTTTAACTTCATCTGCAGTCTGCATATTCTCACTCTACCACTTTTTTCTTGCTGAAATATTTATGAAGAACATTTTTTATGACACCTAAGGAGTTTGTGTTTAATGGCTTCTTTGCAAGTACTATACCATAAATATCTAGGTCTTCAAGTGTGTCAAGATAAAACAGATAAAGTAGATCTTCTTTTTTCTCAATGATAATTTCTTTACTACCAGCAAACATGTCACTTATCTTTATTATTTCTAACAGTTTCGCAGGCTCATCTATACCTTTTCCAACAATTTCTATAGTGAAACCCTGTGAGCTCATAATCGACGCATATTTTATAAATGGATAATATATCTGGAGTTCCTGTAAGGAGTCTATCTCTGTTTCTTTTATTTCTTCTAGTTGAAAAGGAACCATAGGTTTTTTAAGATTATCTATTTCAGATTCGACTTTTTCTATTTTTCGTTCTATTGAGGATATTTTTTCTGAGAGTTTAGTTACTTCTTCAAGCTTATCTGTTTTAATGTCTTTTATCTTTGTGGAAACTTCATCAAATTTGCTTGTTAAATTGCTTAAATTTTCCTCTAGTTTTTTAATTTTTTCACCATATTCAGAGTATGATGATATTTTTTGGTTTAGTTGTTTGTAAAGATATAGAGGAATGACAACAGCTATTATAGCTGCGAATATTGATAGCATCAAGGGCAGTATCTGTACGATACTGTATATTGGTGTTACTTGGTTCAACGTATTATGCGAAGTTATCGTAAATATATGAATCACCCGGTTTTTAGAACTATATACTTAATTGAAATACTATAATATTTTATTAACTTGTAAAAAAGAGGAAGTAATTCGATCAACTGTTATGTCTAGTCTGTTTAATAGTCTTTCTTAATTCTTCAGCTACATCCCTTGGTGAATACCTTGCAACCCTAGTGGAATCTAAGAGTTCAATACCTCCTAATTTTTCAAAAGGTAGTATATCGATGAATAAGTGGAAATAACTACTGTATCCATAGGGATTTGAATATATTATTACATTTCGATCAGCCGATATACCTACTGCGTCTAAGGCCTTAGAGGAAATAATTAAAGCATCCGCCAATCCCTCTATCTCATTATTATCTAGATCAGTTATTCTTTCAATGTGTCGTTTTGTAGCTAGACGTAGATGAAAATTTCTTCTTGGAGAAGAAGTAGCCCATATAAGCCATGTATTATTTTCATAAACTATTCTATCGGTATGTCTAGATGTACAAAGATGACATATTCCTCTTTTTCTTTGTTCTTCAAATGACTGTAATATACTTTCCATAAAAGGTCCATGGCCATCCATGTTTAAATCTATGTATACCTGTGCATGTAGTCTTGGTTGAGATCCGCCAGCTAGATATCCAATATTGAAAAACGGATAAACAGGAATTAGCGTAATTTTTCTTTTTTTAGCCTCGTTGACTGAGTATTCTATAGCGTTGTTTAATGATTTTATCATTTCTACTAGGTCTTGAAAATGTATATCGCTTAATGTTTCCGCATAGTTTACTGGGAAAGTTACAAGATTTATTCCATATGCTATTTTTGTGAAAGGGTCTGTTTCAACCTTTTTTCTTATAATAGGTTCTATTTCTTCTTCTATATATCGTACCATAGCAGGAAATCTATTAATTATAGTTACACTTTTAGCATCTTCGATTTCCATCATTATAGGATGTGTCGAAAAGGGCGAATCTAGATTTTTATTTTCTGTTGAAATAAATATGGCATAGTCTTTTCCCTCTATTATATTTTTGAATACATCAGGCCTTTTTTTAATATCTGTCTTTATCTGTGTTGGTCTTAAGCCTCTAACTGGACTTATATATGAAAAATGTCCTCTTCTTTTTCCAATAGGTATAAATTCTCTGCTTATTTCGTTAAACAATTTAATCTCAACAGAAGTTAATGGGTCCCATCTTTTACGTGGGATAAATTTAATTTTTTCAGGATCGAAGTTGTATTTATTTATAATTCCCCAATGCATGAAAGGTATATTTTCGAATGGTAAAGCAGTATATCTCTCCATTTCTTGTACCTTACTCGTTTTTTAAGAGTAAATTGTTAATGTACTAGGTCTTATAATAGGTTTCGGAGAGTTAATAATGAATTTTTCAAGATTGTTATAAATTTGTGGGGTCAAATCTGGTTTAATTTTCTCTATTATGTCAAGGATTTCAGAATATCCTAGTTCACATAAATCTATAGGAGAATAAATACTACAGTATCTTAGGATATGTTGTACTACCTTTTTTAATTGATTATAGCTGTAGTTCTTGAAAAGGGGAGCTATCTTATGATAGTTTATTATAACATTTTCTCTTAGTTCTTTTCTAAGAAAATTCTCAATTTCTTTTGTATCAGGTGGCGGAATATATAATATACTTCCAATATCATGATTAATATTCATATAGCGTAAAAGTTTTAGTGGATTTGAAGAAGTGAATACTATTAATGAAGAGCTTATGTTTTTATATTTTTGAAATAATGAAATTATCTTAGGTTTATCCTGTATTTCTTTTATTATGATAATTTTTCGTGATTGTTCTCGCAAAAGATCCCTGAGAAAAATAGGCAGATCTTCAGAAACTATATATGTATTTAAATCCAAGTTTATCGCTGCTTTTTCTACAGCATAAGTTTTTCCACAGCCTGGTGGACCGATAACTAGGAGTGGTCTGTTATTTTGTTGACTTAATTCTTTTCTTAATAGAGTTTCAACCATATTTATTTTTGGATTTTTATAAAGGATTTTTCTCTTGATACCTTTTTCAGATACTTGGACTTTAATTTTGTTTTCCTTTTTATTTACTGTAAAAACCATAAGGAAACTTAATAGTAATGTTTCGCTAAGGAAGTATATAATATTTTTTTGAAATATTATATCTAATCCATCAAATATAAGAATATGACATATAAAAACTGGAATTATCGATAGGGGTAGTAGAAGAAATCTTTTAATTCGGGATGGTTCACTGTTAAAAAGTTGCGATGCTATGAATCCGGACGCGGTAAATCCTATAATCTGCAGTAGACCAGCTGCATCATTTTTTATTATGGTTTGTGAAAAACTAAGTAATATTGATGAAGATGTTACAAGAATATCCATAAGATAATCAAATGAAGTTTCAAAAGGTTTTAATGAAGGTAATGTAGATGTTCTTATAATAAATATACCTGCTGTCGCTAAAGTGTTTTCTGGATTAAACAAGTATAGAGAGATGAGAACTGCGTATGAAAATATAGAGGCTATGACTATTGAATCTGGTGGTTCAACAAAAGTTAACGCTAGTAGGATTATAGGAAGAGAAAGGATAGCTATCGAGGGAAAATATATGTGAATTAAAAATACTGAAAATATTAATGGCGTTACATGCCAGTATCTAAAGCTTTTTGCAGCTAAAGTTATATAAAGTGGTGAGAGAAGTATTCCTACTATAGGAATTTTATAAAGTGTGTATGAAAAAAGAGCTAAGAATGAGAAAAAGATTCCAATACTTGGCGAAATTATGCTTATTATTCCTGTGATCGTTGCAAAAATAAGTGTTATTTTTTCATCAAATCCTAATAGGAAAGAAGGTAGAAATGACAAGATAAATGTATAAATAATTACTAGTAATCCAGTCTTAATCCTTTTCCCATTTATCATAAATATCACAATATGATATAATACTGCAGGATTGATTAATCGTTATCATAAGTTGATATACGTAATACTGAGATACTACACCGATAAATATAGACTTATAAGTCATCTTTAAGAATTCTTTACATATCTTAAAAATCTATAAAGAGGTTTTGAATATTAAAGGCGAGAATATGTCCTTAATATATAATAGAAGGGTGAGAAAGCTTTTAGATCTTCTTAAAGAGAAAGAATTAGACGGGGTCATCATAATGGATTCTTCAACTATTTTCTACTTTACTGGAACCGATGCTCCTCAAGCTTTTATATTGGGAGTCGATCAACAGGAACCGATACTTTTATCGAGTTTATTAGAGTTTTATAGAGCTAGAGATGAAAAGCATATAGGTAATGTTTATGGTTTTTCTCGAGATTCATCATTTGCAGATAAATTCAAAAATATATTTATTGGAGATTTTAATAAATCTGTTAGTAAAATAATTAAGAAGAGTATAGGTGAGTCTAAAAAAATAGGATTAGTGGCAAAAAATATTAGTTGTTCTTCTTATAACAAGTTAAAAGAAGCACTTGGATTTGAACCGGTCAATCTATGGGAAGATATCTCATATATGAGGACTATAAAAGATGAATATGAAATAAGTCTATTGAAAAAGTCTATTAATATAACAGAAAGGGTTTTAGAAAAGACTATTGAGTATCTCAAAACAGGTATTACTGAAGCAGAGATTGTAGGCTTTATTCAAAATGAGTTTAGAAAAAATAATTCGCTTGATGCATTTTTTCCTATTGTTGCGTTTGGTGAACATAGTAAACATCCACATGCTGTTCCAAGCTTAAGAAAATTGAGGAGAGGTGATTTAGTAAAGATAGATATTGGAGCAAGACATATGGGATATTGTGCTGATATAACCCGAACTTTTGTTTATGGGCATGCTTCGGAGAAACAAAGAAGATTAATTAATATTGTTTTGGAAGCGCAGGAGAATGCAATTAGTAGTATAGTTGATTCGATGAAAGCGTCTATGATAGACTTGGCAGCTAGAGATATTTTTAGGAAATATGGTTTAGCTGAATTCTTTATTCATAGTCTTGGTCATGGAGTTGGGGTTGATGTACACGAATCACCTTACATTGCCTCTACTAGTAAAGATATTATCGTTGATGGTATGGTGTTTACAATAGAGCCTGGATTGTATATAGATGGATTTGGAGGAATTAGAATAGAAGATATGATATATGTCAAAAATGGTAAACCTATACCTTTAACTTCGTTTAAAAAAGTTATTGAAATAGATTGATTATGGTTAATATCTTTAAGAAGGGATATAGAGTTTTAGGAATAGCTGAAAGTTTTGTAAAAAATAAACGGTATTCTATACTATGCGGGGTTGTTTATAGAAGAGATAACGTGATCGATGGCATTCAATGTTCTAAAATTCATGTTGGTGGATTGGATGCAACGGAAGGAGTGCTTAGAATCTATGAAAAACTAGCGAGGACGGATATTAACTTGATACTTACTAATGGATGCATAGTTTCATGGTTTAACATAATTGATATCGAAAAGGTATATCGAACTTTAAAAGTTCCTATTATATGTATAACTTATGAGGAATCTAAAGGAATTGAAAAATATATTAGAAAGTATTTTGGTGAAGACGATTTTCGTCTTCAATTATATAGAAAACTTGGTGGTCGTGATAAAATATATATCAAAAAGTCTAAGCGGTACGTCTATGTTAGATATTATGGTTTGACATTGGAAGAGGTAAGAATTCTTATAAATTCTTTAATACGCTTCGGAGCTGTGCCAGAACCTTTAAGACTAGCAAATCTGATTGCTAGAGCTTTTTTAAAAATATTTTATTGTGAAGATTTTCAGTATAATGAAAGAAAATAATATACGTGGATGGCGATGTAGTATATTTGGTTTTATTATCTGTTATTGACTGGTGATATTGAATGCTTAATCTTCCTAGGACTATCGAATGGTTTGGTAATGAGGTACGTTTAATAAATCAATTAAAACTGCCAGATTCTTTAGAGTTTATAGTTACCAACGATTGGACTAGGATAGCAGAGGCTATTAAGAAGATGGAAATCCGAGGAGCACCTGCAATAGGGGTCGCTGCTGGTTTTGGAGTAGGGCTTGCCGTATTAGAATGTAGAAGAAAAAATATGGGTTTGAATGAATGTAAGAATTTTCTCTATCATGTTATAGATGAACTGAAAAAAACTAGGCCAACAGCAGTAAATCTGTACTGGGCTTTAAATCGTTTAAAAGATGTTATAGATAGATGTAATAGTGTTAATAGTCTTATCGATAATGTTATTGATGAAGCGAAAAAAATACAGATTGAAGATGAACAAAGTAATTTAAAGATGGGTAAGCTGGGTTCTCAGCTTATAAGGGATGGTGATACAATAATAACTGTTTGTAATGCTGGTTCTCTTGCTACAAGTTATTATGGCACGGCGACTGCACCTCTTTATAAAGCTTTTGAAGAAGGAAAAAAGTTTAGAGTTTTAGCTATGGAGACTCGTCCTTATTTGCAGGGTGCAAGATTAACTACATGGGAACTAAGCAAGGTAGGGATTGATGTAAAGCTCATTACAGATAATTCTATCGGGATAGTTATGGAAAAAGAAAAAATTGATCTTGTTTTTGTTGGGGCAGATCGAGTTACTAGAAAAGGATATGTTGCAAATAAAATTGGTACGTATCCACTTGCTTTATTGTCTCATGTACATAATGTGCCTTTCTATGTTGTAGCACCTACTAGTACAATTGATTTAAGCATAGAATATGGTGATGAAATTAAAATAGAGGAAAGACCGTCGGAAGAGGTTATATATATTTATGGTAAAAGAATAGTGCCTAAAGGGGTATCGGCTTTATACTATGCTTTCGATATAACTCCTCCCAATTTAATAACTGGCATTATCACTGAAAAAGGAATAGTTTATCCTCCTTTTGAAAGAAATATTCTAAAAATGTTGAAGAATGATTGATAGATTTCTGTTTTTTGTAATTTTATCAATTTTTTATTCACAGTTAATCAATATATTTGAGACTGTTCTATGGATTAGAGGTTTTTGGAAAATTAAACCACCTTTTCCGACAAGTAAAGGAGATGTAAAGAATGAAGGATATCATCTTCTATTAGCGTTTCTTTACTTTATGCCTTTCACTTTTCTTGAACCCGAATTCATAAAAACTATTCCGTGGGCATGGCTTGTATGGATTCTGAATGATGTAACATGGCATTTCTGGAGTGTTTATCCTCGATACTGGAAAAAATGGATAATATTTTATTTTAATCCAAGGTTAAATGTTGTTTTATGGTTTGCAAGATTTCTTATAATTAAAGTTAAGGTTACTCCTAGAAGAATGTTTTATATTACTTTGATAAGATTAATGGTTCTACCTTTTTTATTTATGTTTATGGTTTAAGATTTTACTAGTTAATTTTTAT
>JAGGXB010000092.1 GCA_021163245.1 Thermoproteales archaeon | reverse complement strand
TTACAAAATAATATTTATATCCCGAATAATTTTTACTAAATATAATTATAATTATAATAAATGTAAATCAACTTATGTAGCACGTCTCACAGAAATAAATACTTTGTAAAATAACAATATGGAAAATAACAAGATAATTATAGTGTATATACTAATAGGAACTCTTACTTGAACTATCCCATTTTTATCTATATAGATGGTAGATTTGAGAACCTCTATTCCAAGAAAGCATATTTTTAATACATAATCTCCCTTTAGCATCTTTGTAGTATAGACAATTCCATTAATACCTGAATAACATTCATCACCATTAATAACTACATAATAAAGGGGTGCTGGAACACCAATTATATCAATAAGTGTCAACTGAATTTCATATACAGGAAGATGAATGATATAGTTTAATGGTCTGGAAACATTTATATAATTCTTTAATTTATATTCTTCAAATCTTCCTCCTTCCATATTTTTACTAGAATAAAGACCAAAGAAACTACTATGGTTTATAGACCTATACCATAACAATTTATGTATTTTCCAAATACCTTTCCTTAACCATACATTTCTTCCATCAATTGAAAGATTAGCTATAATGCTTCTATTTCCACACCCTATTAAATAAACCTTTGATCTTAAACCCTTATTTGAAGAATCTTTCACAGCTAAATAGACCCGGTACTCAGTAGCCCATAAACTTTTAATAAGTAATGGAGAAGAAATACTTATATTTAAATGGGAAGAAGAAAATGTCTTATTACCTATGTTCCATAATAAAAATACATGCCTTGTTCCGTTATCGTGTTCGACTATTTTACTTTTGAGAAAAATTTCGAGATTTTTTCCTTCAGGATACCATCCACTTTTTATATTAGTTTCTGCATATAGTGATTTTATACTAACGTAGTATTCTCTAATCCATATAGCGTTTAAGAATGATGGAGCTAAAACCTTAAGATTAAAAGACGATTTATTCACATATACGCTACCGTTCCAGGAATATAATACAATTCTAGTGTTATTACTAAAATGTATATTATCTTTAATTACACCAATTTTTATAACGGATCCTTCATTGTACCAACCAGATTCTTGTAAAGGTTTAGAGTATGTTGTGTTTATAGTTACTTTATACTGTTTTCTCCACACTACAACGATATCTAACGGTTTTTCAACCCTTAAACATAAAAAGGATTTATTCGAGAAAATGTCTCCATTCCATTCTACAAAAATATGTCTTGTTAAATTATTCTCATATACTATATATTTCTCAAGAGAAATATTAAGAAATAAATCCTTATCATACCATCCGGAGGAAATATTAGTTTTTGAGAAAGGTGTAGAAATGTTAATATAATATTGCTTTTTCCATACAGCGGTTATATTCATGTCTCTTAATATTATGAAAGATACTCTTAGCTTATTAGAAGATATATCTCCTTTCCATCCTTTGAAAACAACTCTAATACCTTTTCCTAATTCTATTTTAGAAGAATTTACATAGATTGTAACATTTGCGCCTTCAAGATACCATCCAGCACCATAGACTTTACCATATTGAGAATATATCTGAACGTAATAGTATAATAACATTCTATATGGTATATTTGGTGGAAGAGTAACCGTTATTTTTCCAGGTGTAATAAAAATGCCTGTATGCAACCATGCATATAATTTAGCTAATGCATAAGCATCTAAAGTTGAAGGTCTCATTTCAGATACACCTAGCTTATAATAAGGATACATTACTTCTAATCCATTTATGGTTTCTTTACTAGAAGAATGTCCAAGACCTAATGCATGACCAATCTCATGTAATGCTATGTTGAATATATCGGTGGGAGTCAATGTGCCCATAGAAGTATAAATATATAATGTTATTTCAGCGGACAAAATTTGATCTTTAATATATTTTATTTTTGTAGCACCTATCTCACCACCACCCTTGATATATTTTCTAGAAAAAATAACCACTATATCATATCCAGAAGATTTATATTCTCTAACAGTTATCTGAAAACTAAACCTTGAAAGATAACTATACCCATAACTCTTACCAAAAGATTCAAGCGATCTATCCCAAACTATAAATGCCTTGACTACTGAGTCAACATAGCTTTTATTTAACCATGATGGTTTAACTATAAGCACTCTTAGGTTTGTAGTCTTCCATGCTGGACCAATAATTTTAATATAGTTAATTGAGAAAAGAGAGACATATTGTGTGTCTATCTTTAAATAAAATATTTTATAATCCTGTATAAGGAAATAATTTACATATATTACTGAGAAAGCTATAAGAAGTACAGTTACATATGCTAAAGCACTCTGTCTCATTACTATCCATTATATATTTAGAAACCTTAGAAAAATCTATGTTTTGTTTTTTAAAGTTAGATAACACCAAGAATATTTATTCAATATAAAGTCCATCTGGGAATATTTTAAAGCCATTCTTTCTTATTACCTTTTTAAAATATACTGAATATAATATTTCGTGATCTAGGATAGAAATAATTGTGATAATAAAATTTTTTATCTCTATGTAGGCTTATAATGTATATGAAATTTATAGGTATACTTTTAGGTAAATATGGGATACTAAATCCACTTAGAGTAGAAAAAGACTTAGAAAAAACTAAAAAATTACCAGAATTTTTCTATAAAGAGGTTAAAAAAATATTTACAGAAGCATTACCTAACGATGTTAACTATGATTTTATTCAAGTAAAGGATGAACAACAAGCTTTTGAGATACCCGAGGCTGATGCCTATGTTATTTTTCCTTTTGGAGGGATAAGAGATAGATGGATACATATAATATATTCATTTAATAAGCCATTAGTTTTTTATATTCTTCCTGTAGAAAAAGTATTTTCATACGGCAACGTATATTATCCATACTTCTTTCGTGACTCATATGAAATAGATAGAATACTAGGACTGCCGCATAGAGTATATATAAGTAGGAATAGAGATGAACTGAAAACTATTCTGAAAGCTATAAAAGCTGCACATAGGGTTAAGACATCAAAAATATTATGCATCGGAGAACCCTTATACGAGCCATTTCATTCCACAGATTTCGGTTATGCAACAGTAAGAATAATTCAAGAAAGATTTGGAGTAAAATGGAAATATATAAGCTCAAATACATTTATCAAGAGAGCAAAAACATACAATAAACATGTAGATCTATCGGAGATTAAAAATAAAGCTAAAGAAATAATAAAGCTTGATGACGAAAGACTAGAAACTGCTTTAAAGATATATTATCTATTAAAGGAACTTATAAAGGAAAACAATGCAAATGTACTAACTATAAATTGTCTATTCTCAAATATTCTTCAAGAATTACAGACCACGCCATGCTATGCTCTCTCTAGACTAAATGATGAAGGAATACCTGCCGTATGTGAAGCAGATGTCACAACCCTACTTGACATGCTGATAACAGTATATGCCTCAGAAGCCCCCGGTTTCATGGCTAACCCATACATATTCCCGGATGGAGACCATATATTAATCTCTCATTGTACCTCGCCAACCTTACATAGCTTTAAAGAAAATAAAAGAGACGAATTCATACTATATTCTCACTTCGAAAGTAAAAAGGGAGTAGGTGTAAAAGTATTAAAGAAAGAAGATAGTACCGTAACTATTACTGGAATTTCACACGACAAGATGGATGAAATGATGGTAATCGTTGGAAAAATAGTTAAGAACACTAAGTTACCTACATGTAGGACACAGATAGTTGTAAAGGTGTCAAATGCAAAAGAGATACTAGAAAACTATAAAGGAAGACATTGGATAATTGTTTATGGAGATCATAGCGAAATAATAAAAAAGACAAATGAAATATTAGGGATAGAAACAAAGATTATAAAATCCTAAACTTATTTCTTAACTCTTGGATATATTTCCCACATCCTTGCAAGTTCATCTCTCTCAGGCATAGTACTAGTAATTTCTTCATCTTTATTCTTTTTATGAATTATAACCTTGCTTTCACCTTTTTTAACGTTTCCTATTTCAGCAAATATTACCCCCAGATTACTAAGTATATCCTTGACAACTTCTTTTTGATTATTTGGAACAGTAAAAACTAAGGTTCCTGAACTTATCATCCACAATGGATCAAAACGTAATGCCTTAGCAAAAATCTCTGTCTCCTTACGAACTGGGATTCTATCTACCCATACCTCTATAGTTTTTCCTGAAGCAACAGCCAATTCAATAAGAGCCTCAGCTACACCTCCTCTAGTTGCATCATGCATAGCATGCACAACACCTTTTTTAGCTAATGCCAAAGCCTCATGAACAACACTAATCTCGTTCATTAATCTTTTAGCTTTCTCAATAGTCTCAGACTCAACACCTTTTTCTAACAATACATCTTTAAAATCAGTTGCAAGTATAGCTGTTCCCTCAATACCTGCACCCTTAGTAATAAAAACAGTGTCATTCTCCTTTGCATTAGATGAAATTATAAAGTTGTCACGCTTCCCTATCCCTATGGCTGTAATCACAACTATAGGCCTTAATAAACCAGCACCGTAACCAGTATGACCGCCAATCACAGCTACATCAAGTTCTTTAGCTGCATGATCTATATCTCTAGTTATCTCATTTATCATTCCCTCGCTCCATTCCTCTGGTAATAGTATCGTTGGAAGAATCCATCTAGGCTCTATACCAGAAGTAGCAACATCATTACAAGCAATATGCACGGCTAACCATCCAATCTTATGTAGTGCACCAACAATTGGATCACAGTGCGAAACCATAACAAAATCCTGTTCCAGTGATGTAACAGCTACATCTATACCTTCTCCTGGCCATACGAGAACATCATCCCTCCTAGTACCAGTTCTCGTAAAAACATATTTCTTAAGAACACTGCTAGGGAACTTACCCATATAAAACACCCTTTTCATATACCGTGATGACATAATGAAAATATTAACATTAATGTCAAAAAGTTGTAATAAACATTTTATCCATTGTATGGTGGATAATAATATGGATGTTGGTAAGGATAAGTATATTGTGGACGTCTCCGCTTTCTAGCTCTCATGTAAAATAGAGCTACAACAACCACAACTATAACAACTATAACAGTAACATACGTCATGTTAAAAGATTCCTTAGCCTCTATACTAATCTTTTTGGATCTTGAAGCATAACTATTAGCTGTTTCTATAGTATACGCCACTATATTCCACTCACCCTTATCACTAATCTTTAAATTATATTCAAAAGAATTCCCATCTAACTTGATTTTCTTAGTAATTTTTTCTCCAGAAGGCTTTGTTATATTAAGGTAAATATAACCTATATACCGTGTAATATTACCCTTAACTAATATTTCCTCTCCTACATTAACTTCCTTTTTATTAACATCTATAAATATCAAAGGAGTACTTTTAGCAATTCTTATCTCCAAAGACTTAGACTCATAACCTATAAAACTATTAACAGGTAATACCGCAATTACTGTATAGTTTCCAGCAGGTAAATATTTCTTAGATACAATAATATTTTTTTCTTTAATAGTAGAATTATAGAGGATAAAACCTTTATCTTGATCAATATTATAGGCTAACACTATTAGATTAACTTTCTTAATATTTGTAGAAATTTTCAATATAAGAGTATCACCAAAAACAATTTGTTTAGAAGATGTACTGATATCAAGTTTTATATCCTCACCAATTTTATAATTAATATTAGAGAACTTTTTAATTCTATAATTGTTTTCAACAGCTTCCAGTAAGTTTCCCGCTAATAATCTTATAGTTTTAGTAGGCGTACTAACATATACTGACCCTTTTACTACTGCTATTGTAATATTTTCTCCAAAGGCACGAACTATTACATCACTTTTAAAATTAAAAACCATATATCTACCATACTTTGTTTTCAGCCAAGGAACAGGTTTTGAAGAAACGATTCTAACAGAGGCATCATGTATCTCAACAACATCTTTATCAAAAGCTAATCCCATTGTACCAAAAGATTCAGAATCAAAGTATATGGTTGCTCCATCAAACAATATTTTACCATAGATCTTCTTTCCTACTAAAATTCCTTCTCCTCTAATCAATACTCCAAAAATAGTATCATGACCTATTTTGAAAGTTTTACCACCTCTCTTAAATATTGCTTCACCACCAGTTAGATAATGATTAACATATATCAGAACATATTTCCCAATCATTTTACCTGTAGACTTTCCAGGATCACAAAAATGCCTTATATTATATTCTTCACATAACTGTAATATTTTACTTCTCTTATCTGGCAACACCTTATAGGCTACTGAAATCCACTCAGTAATAGTTCTAGGTGGTCTAGCATAAAAATGTCCCATATATTTCATAAAGGTATAAGTCTTTGTTTTTTGAACAACCTGTAAGAAAACCTTATAGGCAGATGGACTATTACCTAGTAAATTCAATATGAACCCTGCAATCCTCCCCTCAACAAGCTCACCCCTATATTTCTTTCCTTTAAATTCTTGTGAAGCATACATCTCTGGTTTAGGTAAAGGAATATCGTATAGCTTCTGCATCTTTGACCTTGCATACTGTAACAGCATAGATGCAAACATGTCACTATGACCTTCATCAAACGCAACATATTCGCTGCTACAAGGAACACTTACACTTTCATGAGCTCCTCCCAGTTTCCTCCATCTAAAGTATCTACTTGGATCAATCCATAAGTTTTCACGAACAGCATGACCATATTCATGAAATAGACCTTCAATATCTCCCCTTAAACTTCCATCTGATGAAAAAGTATAAAATGTTCCACCATCACTTTCCACTTTTATCTGCTCCCACCAAAGTGTAGTATAGTGAGCCTTACCAGTACCATAATAGACAGGAATATCTCTAATATGGGTTGCCTTTTCCTCGCTTACACCAACCTCCTTTAAGAAGCTATAAACTGTATATCGGATAAGTTTATCCCAAGCATATACACTTCTTAGTTTTACTACAGCTCCTGTAGATATCTCGAGTGGAGAACTTTCAAATATATTAGAAAAATATAGTGAAAGAATCCTAGCATTAATAGATTTTAATACATGAATTTCATAAAAGTCATTATTCTTTTTTACATCATACAATATACGAACTCTAGGAAAATAATCTGATGTTTTATAATACCAGTACCATATTGGACTATTTGTCTTTTTTTGTATAGTTAATTCATAACGTCCTTCTAAAACATTTCCCTTAGAATCCTTTAGAATAAGCTTTGATGCATTTATTCTACCATACTTATCTGGCTTAAGAACCTTCTCAGTTTTCGAGGAGATATGCAATATCTTTATACTTTGTGATAAAGGACTGACTTTAAACATTTTATTTTTGTAATCAAAATCATCTTCAATTTGGAAAGCGATATACCCATATTTTTTCTTTGATTTTAGGTTTAACTTAACTTGGTATACATATTTATCTATTTTTATATCAAGTGGAAGATCACTAGTTTTTTTACCCCAACAACAATATTCTTTATAAGATGCTATAATTTTACAATATAAAACCAGTCCAGTATTCTTATCAACCAAAATTTCAAGATTGTCAAATTTTAAAGTATAATAATATATTATGAAAATTTTCTTACCTTTGTAGTATTCTCCTGTTTCATATATGACCATCCTACCATCGCTCTTCATTATAACATATTCCTCATAATCTTTCATGTTTTCCATTTGCTTCTTTTTAAATATATTATATGAGTCAAGTTTAAGTACCCAAACATTTCTACCCTCATATTTTTTCTCACTAGCTACAAATAATCTTATATAAGGTAACTCAGGCAACCAAAGAGTAATCCAAGTCTTTGACCCCTTTTTTAAACCACTAAAATATAAAGGGATATCAAAATCTTCACATAACATTTTCTTTATATCATTAAAAGAAACAACAATTGTCTTTGATGCATCAATTTTTTTCTTCTCCGATTTTACTGTTAGTGTTGTAACCATCTTTCCCTCTTCAAGATCATGAAAAACAAACTTTACATATAATTGATCACTTTTATCTTCTGTTTTTTTATCTTTGACATAAACAATTTTTTCGTCTCTCTGCTCATATATTTCAATTTCAGAGTTTGGTTTAAACCATTTAGGTTGTGAATGAGTATTAAGTATCATTAATTCCGCTAAGAGAAATATAATACCTATATATAAAGGGATATCAAAATCTTCACATAACATTTTC
>JAGGXB010000119.1 GCA_021163245.1 Thermoproteales archaeon | reverse complement strand
ACTCGTCTAGCTCAACTCTTAGGTATAGAAAGACAATATGGATTCAGATTAAAGATAAAGCCTATGTTAAATATTTTGATTACGCCAATTGAGTGGTATAATGTAAGAAATAGGTATGTTTATCCTTCAGTACTTGAGATTAGTGTTTATAACTATTTTAATATCGGTATACCAAATGTTAATGTAACAGGAATGTATGTAATAGTTAAGGTCTCTCCAGGAGTAGGTAACCAGGGACAGATAGAACTTAAAACTATATTTATTCAATCAAACGTGACAGATGTCCAGGGAAACTGTCTTCTCAATTATTATTCTCGACTCAGAGACTACTTCGAGCAAAATAATATCAACAAATGGTATTTCGCTTTTTTAATTGTTCATGTAAACTGGTACGGCTTTGTAAGCGTAGCTGGATACTCGTGTACATCGCAAGGAGATGCGCCAGTACAAGGTTATATTATTGGTAATTACATATTTGTTAGTCGTGACGTAAATGTCACTAATATCGGAAGAGGTGGCGGTAACGCGGGAGCTGTCCTAGTTGAGGATGAATTATTACAAGCTGTACCAGAATATTCTGAACTGCTTAATTTTACTACAGTTACTTGGTGTAGGGATTCAACCGGTCAATTTAGAAACGATGATCCTTTGTGTAACGCTGCTGGAAGAGTGCTTCCATCAGCAAGTCAATGGTATCTTATAGGTCATATAGAATATATAGAAAAACTTTCTTCTCATGCATTTGTCTTTGCTCAATATAGAGGTAATCCAATAGCAATCGTTATAAACAGAATTCCATTGATTGATATCGCATATGGTTCAAAACAGGCGACTCCCGCCAATTCAGTAACTATACGGAGAATAGTACATTTATATAATTATCCTTATATTGTTGAGCTGACTGTTTGGCGTATAGCCGAGGGATGGCCATGAACAAGCGTGGACAAACAAGGATTATCGAGTTACTGCTTGCAACCGTAATTTTAGCTGCA
Source organism: Thermoproteales archaeon (assembly GCA_021163245.1). Classification (GTDB taxonomy): domain Archaea; phylum Thermoproteota; class Thermoprotei; order Thermofilales; family Thermofilaceae; genus JAGGXB01. The sequence goes on along the minus strand of JAGGXB010000119.1, from coordinate 7,518 downwards.
GCAGTTGTATTTTCTCTATTCTTTGCTAGACCAATGAGAAGTATATACGTGCGTGAAACAAGTACTCTAAGAAGACTTGCATATAATGTTTTAAATAACTACGCTATGTCTGGAGTGTTCGAAAACATTATTCTACATGGTAACTTAACTGGCCGTCCCTGGCAAAATGAGATGGCGACCTTTATGTCGATGACATTACCTCCCGAAATATTATATTATTTAGAGGTTTATCATGCAGTCCTAAGAAATGGTACTGTAACTTTAAGGCTATTAGGAACTATAACAAATATAAGTGATAACCAATTTACAAGTTTGATAGAATCTGAATCTATAACATACACGTATGTTTCAACTGGTGAACCCGATAAAACGAGAGGAATCATCCTTGTATTTCATTTAGTTTTAGGATTCAGTGGATAAGGTGATGTTTCTTGAAGGGACAAATGCTTATAATCACTGCATTGATGATAGCAATTATTCTAATGGGGATAATTGTAAGTGTCCATGAATCCCAGATGCTTTTTCTAAAGACTCGCAGCTTAGTCGTTAGAGAAGTTGTCGGTGCTATAACCGCAGATTTTCAGAGGGCATTAGCTGTCACTTTAGCTGTGGCAACCAGGGGATATTATAATTATTCTAGATTCAGAGACCTGTGCGCCAAATTTGGTGGTTTCGGATATACTGCAATAGAGAAACATAATTTTACAGTGGCTAGACTCATGGCACTTACATATTTACAATATTGGAGAGAAACAATCGTTAAAGCTTACGCGAATTACGGGGTGCAAGTTGACTTTGAGATCGAGAGATTAAATATATCTGAGCTCATAGGTAGACGTCGTTATGTCTATAACTTGTCCGCGGGATATTGGTATTATCCGTCAAGCGCATCTGTTGCTTATGCTAGACTAAAACTGAACCTGACTAGTGCTGGTTTCTATGGCTGGGAAAGTCCTGTATTCGCAGGTATATATCTTACTGTTCAGCCCGAGCCAGTATCTGTTACTGACGACAACATGACTATTAGGATAAATGTAAGGATAGATTCAGGCGACCCTTACCCATATTTATTGACTAAAGGATGGATAGAAGTGTATTACCCTGAGGAACGCAACGATCAATGGACTGGAGCCTGGAAGAAAGGAGATATCAAAGATGTCACATATGAGGGTTATGGAAATTACTCTGTAACAGTGTCTCCAGCCGTTAGAATTTTAACTGATCCATTAAGTGGCCAACAATATGTTCCACTTTTAGTAGTCGTTTCTGATCATAGAGGAATATTAGTGGAAGCTCTAACATATAATAAGATAGTTTTTAAGATTAGAAAAAATACACCTGATACACTTAATTATCATCCAGAAAACCTCAATAAATGTAAATCAAGGAATAGGGTCGACTCAATTAATAGACCAAGTGAAACACCCTATGAGATTTATACAATAGATTTCAGTTCAGACCTAAGACTGTTTTGGCTTGACATGGAGCTCTCAAAGGATCCTACTCTCGCGATACCTCCTTTGCCCTTTATGCCAATTAAACAGCTTAGGGTCAATATTTCATATGATGGAACTATCGATACATTGAGGGAAAGACCTTTACAAGTTGAAAATTGGACTAAAATTTTCTGGTATGATAGAGAAGTATGGGTTCCATATGGTATGCCAGATCCTACGATCGATATCAGACCCTATATTCAATTGGGTAACAAATATTTTGCGACCCGTTTTGTTTTTCAAGTGCCTTTTCCAAGATTAGACATAAGTGAACAATGGGTTGTATTTTGGTGGAACGATAGTCTAGATGCAGTGCCGAGAGTATGGCCTACTAATATTAACTATACTTATGATCCATATAACGACATCAAAGATATCATTGTTAATTCTAGTCCCGGGATACGCATAGAACTTATTGACACAGAGCATACCACTATGAGAGATTATGTAAATTATAATGGTGTAGCTGCAATTGGTCTAAGAAGTCTATCTGATGAAGCTTTTGGTCCATGGAACATACATTCATTTGGCGATGTATATTGTGGTGGGCATCATTATCTTGGACGTTTTCGTCCCTACGGTAAATGGGTTGTTCTTGCCAATTATACTGGTAGATACAGTTGGCTTAGAGCACCTATAAGAATTTTCGCTGTTCTCAATACTAGTTTAGTAGCTTCAGTATATGATTGCGATAGATACTATGGAAATCCAAGAGGAGGCTATTATTCCACATTATCGATTCTATCGGTTGTAAATGGTACAAGTTACATTCCATTGATTGTTCACATTTATTGGCAACATAGTAGAAGTGATTATAGTTATTGGCTTTATAGTATGATGGGAGCAGGAAAGCCACAAAAATTTGCTTATATTACAGGCTGGAAATCTAGTTACTATAATTATTTGGAAAATACTGTTAGAGTAAGATCATATTCCAGTGTATGTAATAAATGTTATGAGAGAGGAAGTTGTTACAGTTGTTACCATGTTGGATATATTGCACCAGGATTATGGTATGCGCACTGGAACTCAACTGTAGGACGTGGTGTAGTTGTAAATGAAAACTTTGTTAGTTTATTAAAATGGTCAAAAAATCATAACTTCAACCCTGCTTTCTATGTTACTCGCTGTGGTGGACCTACTGGTATTCAGAATTCACTAGAGGTTAAGTTCGCTGATGATGATGTCACTATATATCCCGACGAGATAAATTCCCTTTTAGATTATTGGATCGTATTGACAATGTTTACACCTCATAATTTAAATGAGGGATGGCAAGATCTATATTATCAAGCCCCTATGTTTTGGCGGGGATATGCCCCGGAAATCGTAAAACCTTGATAGAGCTATTATATCATAATCTTTTCATTTATTTTATAGAAATAGATCATTATGTTTTAGCAAATATTATATAACGAAATTACCATGTTTTTAGATATGTTAAAAATTGGGTTAACTATCTGGTCTCTTGGTTTAACATCTACCTATGATGATTTGTTAAAACAGCTGAAAATAGCTGAAGAAATAGGTGTCGAAGGTGTACAGTTACGAAACGCGGATTATGGAAATAATACTCCTTGTCTACTTGATCCTGATAGATGTGATAAGAAATGTAGAAAAAATATTAAGGAGGTTGTTAATTCGTTTGGATTAGAGATAACTGGTTTCTGTGCCCAGCTGAGAGGTCCAAAAAGCTTTGGAGGTTTTGACGAACCGGAAGGAATCGAAGATAGAATATTAAAAACTAAGAAGGCTTTGGAGCTTTCTGTCGATATGGATTCTCCTATTGTAACTACACATCCTGGTATTATACCACGTGATAAAAACGATCCTAGATATAGAATTATTTTTGATAGTATCAGAGAAATTGCAAAATATGCAGAAGATATTGGAGCATATTTCTGTATTGAAACTGGAATGGAGACCTCGGAGACTTTAAAAAGCTTTATTCTAGATATAGGTAGTGAAGGACTAAAAGTAAATTTTGATCCGGCCAATCTTTTACGTTTTGGGGTTGATGAAATTGTTAGAGGTGTTAAGCTTTTAGGTCCATGGATAGTTCATACTCATGCGAAGGATTATAATCCCGAAACCAAATTAGCTACAGTTGGCAAGGGACAAGTCCCTTGGAAAGAATATTTGTTTGAGCTAAAAAACCAAGGGTATAATGGATGGTTAGTGCTTGAGGATGAAACAGGTAAAGATGTCGTTAATTCTCTTAAAGAAGGCAAAGAATTCTTAGCTAGAATGATAAGAAAGCTATAGTATTGTGATATCTTGGGTAAGCCTATTTTTGTTATTTTTCAGTTAGACACTGAAGACTTAGTCACCAGGGAAACTGATGATGTCTTACTTGATTTAGTCAGTATATTTAATAAATATGGTATTAAAGGTTCTTTTGCTATTGTTGGAGAAAAAGCGAGAAAATTATTGGAAGGAAAGAGAGATGATGTTATCAAAGCTTTGAGTACACAAGATGTAGCCTATCAATCCAATTATCATTCAGTTCATCCGACTATATCAGAATATCTTTCGGATAAAGAGTGGGATGAAGGTGTAAAAGAATTTATTACACGCGAAATTTCTGGTTTAAAAGATCTTGAAAATATTTTTGGTATGAAAGCATCCGCGTTTATTCAGCCGGGTGGTTCTTGGGCTCCTCAAGCTTTATATGCAGTTAGGAAACTTGGTATCAATGTTTATGCTGATGGAATCTTTGAAGAACAACCTGTATGGTATTGTTATGTGTTAGCGATCAAAGGTTCTATTTCGTACGGAGCTGTCTTTTCAGGAAGTAGTGAACATTTTCTTCGATTAAAGAAAATGTTCGAAGAGAAGTATAATGAGATAAAAGATAAGGGAGGTTTCATAGTGATCGTATTACATCCTTGTATGTTTAAAACTAGGGAATTTTGGGATTCGGTTAACTATGCAAAAGGTAGGAATCCAATCAAACTTTTACCAGCTCCTTTGGTTTCAAACAAAGAATATGTAACTAAGATCAATGAGTTTGATGAATTCCTACAGTTCGTGCTCAGTCACAAAAATATAAAAGTTATAACTTACCGTGAACTTCCTAAATATATCGAGGAACATCCTAAAAACATATCTATAGAAAAAATATTCAAGTTTGCAGAAAAAATTAGCGCAAGGATTTCATATTATACTATTGATGGATTAACCTTATCTGTATCAGAAATATTTGGTGTTATCATAGATACACTTAACGAATATTATGATCAAAAACGTTTTCCACACAATGTAAAAATACGAAAACTTTTAGGTCCCTATGACTATCCTCCGAAGACTAGCGAATTATATACGTCTATGAAATCTATACTAGAGGCTGTTAGGTCAGTTAAAGAATTCCTAGATGATAATAACCGTGTACCAGACTATATAACAATAGACGGCTATAATGTTGGACCAGGCACTTTTCTCAGGACGATTTCTGAAATTTTAATAAAAATAAAGGTAGGGGAGAAAATATCTGGTAATATTCCAATCAAGTCATCAAACGAGATACCCTACTTGTACGGCATAGATATATTGGATAGGATAAAAAGGAATTGGAAATGGATTATACTCCCAGAAAACTTTTACTCGGAGAAAATCGTAAAGTATTCATTATTACAGCTATGGACATGGAAGCCCGCTGAACTAAGAGACCAGAATGAGACAAAAAGTCCTACTTATTCTTCATGATAATGTATTGACACAGATACAAAAGCCTCTATGAAATAGTTTTTATTTGAGATGTTAGATAATATATTGGCAGGCACCGGGGGAGCCGGGGATGTTCCGGCTGAGAGGGTGGCTGATAGGCCACCGACCCCTTGAACCTGATCCGGGTAATGCCGGCGTAGGGAGTGTGCCTCCTATCTCCCGTTTATGCTCGGCTTCTCTTGGGCCTGCTAGGTAGAAAGGATGAAGTATAAAGAAAAATTATTAAAAAATAAGAGTTCAAAGATAGCTTTTATATCAGTGATGTCAGCTCTGACAGCTCTAATGAGTCTTTTACTTGTTCCTATGCCTAAGCCTCTGGCAGAGTATGATTTATCACCTATCTTAATATATGCTTTTGGCGTGTTAACTGATCCACTTGTTGCAGGTCTTATAATAGGAATCGGAGAAGGAATAGGTACAACTATTAAAACCATTAATTTTGGATGGCCTCTAGTATTTGTACCAGGAGCCGTAATTGTTAGAGGGTTTGAAGCAGTGTTGATAAGTTATATTTCTCAAAAGATTAAGCAGGATGACAAAGCTATTTCTAGGGGAGAGATCGTTGCCTTGATTATAGGTGTAATATGGGAGACAGTAGGGTTTACTATTGCCGATGTTATCCTATTTGGTCCAGGGATGGCTATGATAACGCTTTTAACCATTGTTGACGCTATATTTATTCCTGTAGCAATACCGTTAATTGTATACATAAGAAAAACATTTAACGTATATAGATTCCTTTAATTTTCTTTTTCTTTTCTGGAATATAGTTTAACATTAATATTCTTCTATAATTCTTGAAAAGTTCATTAAAATTACTTTTCCATGAATATGATCTCCGTCGAAGATATGTGGATGAAACTGGACACCATAAATAGGTTTTCCTGTCTTCTTCATAGCCTGTATTTTACAGTTTTTATTAGTTGCTAATAGCTCAAAACCATGTGGAATTTCTTTAACCTCATCGTAATGTCCTTCATCAACAATTATAGTTGTTGGAAGAGACTGGAAAAGCTTATCTCTTTTCAAAATTTTTACGGGAATCCATCCCTTTTCGATAAATAATCCTTCAGACCATGTTCCTGGTTTGCCTGAGGGTTCTCCTTCTCTAGCTTTTCTCATATGATATACTCTTGCGCCAAAAGCCATTCCTAGAAGTTGATGACCACCACATATACCAAGAAGGGGTTTATCCCATTTTCGTAAGACCAAGTAAAATTTCTCAAGACTTTTTCTATTATACGAATCCCAGGGAGTAGAATTTCCACTAAGTATAATTCCATCAGGATCTAGCTTTTCAAGATAATCACTATTTACGTTAATGTAATTTTCAACTTCTATCGTTTTACCCATGATTTCTCTTAATGTTCTAATCATACCTTGTCTTTTCTTTAACACATTTTTACGACTTGTGTCTTTTCTTTTTTCAATATCTACTAACAATATCGTTTTATTCATTGTTCCACATTTTCATAGATTCTTTTTCATTAATTTGTTTTCCTAAAGTAGATTATCATACTTATATGGGCGTAATAACCTCTCCCACTGTTAAAACTTTAAAAAAATAACGGTATAAAGGAAGATACCACTGAAAATATTATGGCTAATACGAGAAAAAACAAGTATTTTCCTATGCTTCCTCTGTTAACAAGTATTAAAAACAAATATTTTTGCAAAACGATTTTCTCTATAAACGTATATTTTGTACCACTCTTTTTCAGCAGATACAAGGATAACAATGTTAAAGTTCCACCTATAAAAAGCATAAGGAAAGATAAATGCACATTTATAATTCTCACATATACTTGTCCCATAATCACTATTCTAGCAGGTAAATTAAGAAATGCTAGAATTAGAAGTATAGAGTTATATATCAACGAGAACAGACCAGCAAACATAATTATTGATGATATAGCATAGAGATCAACGTTTATATTCTTTGAAAAATCTGTGATAGGATCGACGTCCTTTATATTTTCTTCAAGTAATATTTTTACAATTTTCCGTCCTTTAGATGTTAATTCATACTTTCCATCTATTCTTTTTTTAATAAGTTCTGCTTCCTCAAGTTTATTTGAATGATATGCAAATTTACCACTTTCACCTATTTTGAACCCTACTCTTTTCATCAACTCTGCATATTCAAGATAGTTATTGAAATAAAGTTGTTCAAGAATTCTCTTCCTATTCTCATTGCTTAAAGCTCTTAAAATTTTGTCATCCATATGTCTCGAATACATTATTGAAAACATTTCTTATAAGAATAATTGTATAAATTTTTTGACAAGAATAATTT
>JAGGXB010000065.1 GCA_021163245.1 Thermoproteales archaeon | reverse complement strand
TCTCGTCTCGCTGGCAAGATCTATAAAACCCTAAGGAGAAGAGGAGAACTTGTAGAGTTCAGAGATATCCTGATCGGAGCAATATGTATAAGATACGGAGTACCGTTGATGACTAAGAATGTTAAGCATTTCAAAAGGTTAGAGGAATTCGGGCTGACTGTCATAAGCCTTGAAGAACTCTAAACTTCTTCAAGAATTTAATATATCAATTAAGAATTATATAGTAGGAATATGAGGTTCCATTTTTATATTTGTGGAGACTCTGGGTCTTGGGATGAGTATAATCCTTTCTATGTTTTAAGTCTTGAGAATGCTTCTCTTGTTATCGAAAAGATAATTGAAAAACCTTCAACAATAGATGAAATTGTTTCGGAGCTAAACATTTCAGAGAGGGAGGTAATAGAGGCTGTTAACAGGTTATTAAAGATAAAAGCAGTAAGAGTAAGAGTTCAAGATGAAATTCTTGAACCAAATTTTATAGTTTTGTTTAAAGAAGATGTTTTAAAAATAGCTACTGCCACTAAGCCTTTAGGCTTCAGATTGGCTCAGAAAATATCTGGTAAGTGGGACAATATTGGTGATAAATTAGCAAAGATTAGATGTGCAAAAAGTATAGATTTAAGGAAGATAGCTTATGCTATCATTGGAGCTTATATACTGGATTTAAAAGGTCTCACAGTATTGGAAGAGGAAGGTTTAGCTATTTGTGGTGAAGTTAAGCCTGGAAATAGATGTTATACGCTTTATGGCAGAGAAAAATTTAAAGAATATAGGCACTTAATAGATGGTTTGTTTTGGGGATGCCATAGTTCGTCGGAGAATAGAGTAGAGTTTTATTCTTTTGGCGACCATACGGGCTCTAGATTTTCACTGCCAGATGTAGAACTTAGAAAAATACTTAAAATAGAATATGATGAAAAGAAGCTGAGAAAAAGGGTTGCTCAAATACTTTTAGAGATCTTTGAGGGATGTTTCAGGATAGAGGATATAGAAACAAGTTTGGACAAAAGACTTGTTAACTTACTTATAGATATGGACTATATAACTCTTGAAGACGGGGATCTTTGTTTAAAATCACCTATTTTCATAGAGGATGATCAATCATATATAGATTCTTTAGTTAAAGAACTTAAACCTATAATTAAAGAATCAGTAACAGAAAGTTATAAGATACTTAAAAATTCTTTAAGATTTATTACACCTATGAGAAAAGGATACAATTTTAGACTCATCTACATCGAGATATGGCATTGGATATTTGGTTATGCTAACAAATTTCTCACAGAAAAAGGATATATTTATAATCCACAAAGAAAAAAGCAAGGCGAAGCCAGATATATGGCATGGATACATAAAGGATAATTAAATATTATGACTCTATTCTCTTTATATCATCTACTTTGTCAAGATCTTTCTTATAGCTCGCAATAATATATCATTTTTTCCAATGCTACTTTAATAAGTTTTAATGTGGATAATATTTAAAAATAATATTAATATCTCAGTGAAGAATAATGCAACAATATTCTAAACTGTTTAATCTAATTTTAAACTTTTTCTCTTTAACAGAAACCTGACATTTTCCATGGATTTCGTATTTTTTAACGTTTCCAAGATATTCTGCTTCAATCTCAGTCAAGTCTCCATGGTTAAGTAATATTAGTAGCTTATCCCTAACAACCGTGTCTATTGACTCATTTAATCCTTTAAACTCCCACATTAAGCTCCTCCCAGTATGTACTAGACATAGGTCAACTAAATCTAGGAATAATGAGGGTATATCTTTTAAGAGTGTTTTAATAGGCACACCTGTAAATACTGCTAATCCTCTACCACATTTCCTTAAGGTTGCGGCATATCCTCCGATATCACGGATGCCCCCATAACTATCAGGTCTCTTGAGAAAAGCTAATGGTTTAGCACCCATAAGCGTAGGACAATATACTAGTCTGTAACCCAATTCTAGGGTTTTTCCAACGTGGTTTCTTCTAAAATTTTGAACAATTTCTACACCACCATACCTACCTACATTTCTCTCCTCAATACCAAGGACTTCTCTAATTCCCTCAGGGGGATAGCCTGTAACTAAAATAGTTCCATTCTTCCTGACATATTCCTCTAGAAAGCTTGTTTCCTCCTTGTCTAGTTCTGGAGGATCTGGAAGTATAATTAAACTCTTATCATTTATTTTGAACTCTGTTCCATTGAGTGGAAGCTGGATTAGGGAGACATCTAATCCAAGTATTCTAAACATTTTCAAGACTTCTTGTGCAAAAACCCAGTATTCAGGTCTACGGGGAAGAAGCAGTGAAATAAATGGTTGTGTATCGATTAAACCTTGTATTTTAAGGAAGTCTTTTAGTGAATCGATATAGGCTGTGAGGCTTTTACCTGTAGGTTCGTCTAAAAGGTATGTAAAGGTGAATGATGAGATACCGTCTAAACCATAGACTAGGCTTTCGCTCAAGACTTGAGATTTGATAAGTTTTTCAGAAGCATATTTTTCTCCTAAGAATTTTCTACCAAAGGTTTCAATGTGTCCTAAAACTTTTTTACCGTTTAACGATGATTTAGCTAGCAGTAAGTGTATCCTACCTTGATATGGCGGATAAGGATAAACGGAGTTTGAAGACTGTGCGATAACTATGTCAAGACTCTCTATTCTGCTTAAAGCATTAAAAATTAAGGGAAGCT
>JAGGXB010000019.1 GCA_021163245.1 Thermoproteales archaeon | reverse complement strand
ATTATGATGAGGATAGGGTAATAGTTACGAAAAATATTGCGAAGTATCCATTGTTTAGCGATAGAGGGACTAAGAGGGCATACTTTGCATACATGCCCAAGGACTTCCTCCCGGAACTAAAAAGGATTACCATATCGGAGAAGACGATCCGGAACTATTTCTACACACATGGATTCCCTGCTAAATACTTGAGGAAGTGGAACTACAACTTCATGATACTAAATAATGTTCCGGAATCCGTAGCAGACTTCATACAGGGAAGGGCTCCTATGAGCATAGGATCCATGCATTACTTAGCTAAAGTAAGACAAGCAGATGAGTGGTATAGCAGGATCGCGGATAAGCTAATAAGAATATTTAAACGGATAAAAATAATATTTTAACATCTCATACTGTGGGCTTAATTCTAGTTCTTTAGTAAAATACTATAAGGTATCGAAAAATAACAAAGTCAAAAATTACTCATCAAAGTGATGTAATAAGCTGTGAGTAGAGTGTACGGAAGAATAAATCTCTATGAGAAAAAGTGGTTTAATGAAAAGAATGTATCAAGAAGAGTAAGGAATTGTCTTTAGAAGTGAGCTTTGGTTTTATATATTTCATCTCATTCCTTTTCTTGTTTTTGTTTCAGTTGCATTGGCATTGTATGTGGCCCATAGTGTTTAATAAACGCTCTTCCTTCATGATTTTCAATAATTTTAACAGCATTGGTCTTATCAAAAGTTATCATAGTTGCATGAAATACTGATAGCACTAAATCTTGAAACTCTTGGTCGTCTTCTAATTCGTCTACAAGTAATCCTAAATCTCTGGCTTTGTCAATATTTACGTGCCTACTATGACTCTTGAAGTATTGGTAATCTGAAAGAAAGTTGGCTACTTTTTCAGCTTTCTCCTCTGCATCTTTATGTCCTTTAAACATATACTCTTTCAACCACTCGTATATGAGCTCTTTTGATAAGTCTATCGCATTTTTAGCTTCAACTAATAATGCTGGACCATATTGTTGTAAAATGGGGATCCAAGATCGTATTTTGTCAGGCTCTTTAACACACTCATCTTGAATCCATCTAAACTGCTCTAAAATAGCTTCTGCAGGAACAGATCTCAAGCCTAATGGCGTTTGGATTATTAATTGAGGATCGATGGGTCCCAAGAAGGAATGCTTACCCATAATTATTCTATTGGCCGCACATGCTAACATCGTGGCAGCAGACATCGCTGCTTGCGGAATTATCACTCTAATGTCCTTAAATTTCTTTCTCAAATAAGAGACTAAGGCTTCTGTAGCTCCTGGATCTCCTCCGGGACTGTGTAAAATAAGATCAAGTTTATCTCCTTTTAAACCATGAATAACTCCCATAAAACCGTGAATGTCCTCCTCATGTATTTGAACAAATCCTGGAGGAATTGGATATGGCGAAGGTTGAGACCATTTAGTGGCATATAGAATTACGTTTCTTCCAGTCTTTTGATGTAGCATACACAGATATTTGCGTCTAACAATATCAAGGGGGCTAGGATGTTTCATACGTTCTTCTGGAGGAAGTTCAGATAATTTTTTGATTTCTTCATTGATTTCCCTTAGAATCTCGCCCCATCCAGGCAAAAATGACACCTCAATTCAGCTAAATTAAAAATTGGGCTTAAAATAAAAAGATCTATTTGACGTAATTACTTCCCCATACTCCTCAACTTGCAATTGTGCCAGCAATTCTCTTTCTTCTTCTAATTCCTCAATTAATCTCATTAGATCAGCTATTCCAGGCATTTCTATGGCTTTCTTAAGAAGTTTTTCATACTCTTTTGTAATGTTTTCCATATTAAGCGCCCCTGCAGTCAGAGTTAGCATTAAGGATTTATATTTTTAAAAATTTATAAAGTTTACAGTTTTGAAAATTCGTCCCTTCATTAATTTTAATTTCTCATAACTTTAAGAGATTTCTCAAGATAAAAACTGTATTGAAATGTCATACTTGCCGAAGAATTCTCAAAAACTTGAAAAGAGAAGTAAACAAACAATAGAAGAATATTAAATGCTCTTTTATAGTTAGATTTCACTATTTTTGTTTCTGAAATCTTTTAATAAATGTCTTGCTTGTTTTCAACTCTTTTCGAATTCCAATAAGGTTCTTTGACGTGTTTTTGGTTTTTCTTCCTTCTTTTTTGTTAATTTGCTTGAAGTTCTTGATGTTCTTTGAATAATTTCAATTAAAATCTCTATCTCTTTCGTAAGGACGTCATAGAGTTTGTCTAAATCGTATTCGATCCCAAGCATTTTCATAGATATTTCGTCAATCTTTCTCTGAATGCTGTCTTTTTCTTTTATCCTCTGATACATTGGTTTTACATCTTGTTTACTAATTTCGTTAAATATTCTGAGAGTTTCTTTGATAATTGAGCTATCTAACTTATTAAGATCGGGGACACGAACTAATGACCATATAGGCTTGTCATGTAAGTCTACCCATGTCCCTCTAGTCTCAGATAACAGTGCCAACAATTGAATTAACGTAAAAGAACTATTTAGATAAAGAACCAAGACTTTTTTCAGATCTTCTGGAATGTCTGCTTGCAAATTAAGCATAACCGCAGTACCTGTAATTTTATTCTTACTATAGTAAGCCAAGTGGTAGAGAGTATTAATGTACACTCTCCTTCCGAGTAAAATATTTCCAGCATGGTCTCTGTATGCTTCCTTTATGTCATTACATGCTTTCTTAAGTTCACTAATATTTACTAGCCCCACAGATTCTCTAATTTCTTTAGGAATCGCACTAGGATCTATTATTGCATACTCCTCCTCATTGGTTAAGTCCATATGTTTGACTTCTGCATAGGATCTTAGGGATAATACTACCTGGTCCTTTCTAACTTTAAACTTTTTATCATCTTTTGTTCTCATAATTATTTCATTTTCTCTGTCACTATCAACCCAAAAAACTAGTGATGGTCCTCTAGCTCCATACTTTGATGCAAACAGCCTTCTTGCGTATTTTGCAATTTTATCATCTTTTGCAGAGTAATATCCCGGATTATACTGAAAGATCGAAACACCCAACTCTTCCAGTGTTGGTAGATGTTTGATCATTCTGATAAGTTCTGAAAATGTTTCAAAACCCTCAATCGTGTTAAAAGCCACTAAGGGCTTCAAATTTTTAAGATATTCTGAAATCATCTCTTTAGGGCGCTTTATATATAAAAAGTCATTATCTTCGTATCTGTCTAGAAGTGCCCTTTCAAATTTTCTTATTTTTTCTGTCAATTCTTTGATATCTATATCCTTTAATGGCTTTTTAAGACATACTACCATAGGATCATATTCCTTCCCTTTTTCTAGAACTACTATGTAGTCTCTGAACCGTGCTTGTTCACTAAAGAATTCAACACGGCTTTTAAAAATGTACCTGATTCCGTAACCCTTTCTAAGTAAAAAGGATCTTACGCACTCTCCTTCCCAATTAAAGAAACCTTCTGGAGCAACTAAGGCTATTATGCCGTTATTTTTTAAGACTTTGTCACTAGCAACTACAAAATATGCCCAATATCCTACTCTTCCCCAGACGTCTTCTATTCTCTCAAGTAATCTTCTTTCCTTTTCACCAAGAAGTTTAGTAAACCTCTCTCTTCTGGTAAATGGGGGATTCATTATCACTAAATCAAAATCTGTAGGAATCTCTCCCTTACTAACAAGTTTAAACCAATAAGCCAAATTCTTTGAAGTGTTATTGAAGTTGCTAGAGAGCATTTTAGAAATGCCATCTCCGACCATAATGTTAGGCTCAACGGGTTCCTCCAAGTCTTGAGAAGCCAAATTAATTGAAGCCATATGAAAAGCAAAATGCATAATGTCTATCCCATAAATCTGCTCTAGCAATTTCTTGTGTAGCTCATGCTTGTCCATTAAAGGTGCTAGCTCTTTCTTTCTCAAATACGACTCAACCAATAATGTACCAGACCCACATGCAGGATCCAGTATCTTAACATCCCACCTATCAATTGCTAGATTCGCAAGAAGTTTAGCAGCTTCTGGTTTTGTATAGAATGCCCCTAAGTTTTTCCTTGTCTCCGGAGGTATTGTTTCGTTATATAATCTTCCAAAAAGATCTTCCTCTATATGTTGGGGTCTTAAAAGCTTGAGAGCATTTATGAGCTTTATAATGCATTGAGGTATTCTTTGATCTCTGATATCCTTTAAAATAGGAATTATATTAAACCCAAAGATCTTTTCATACCGTTTTCTTTCTATTTCAAATAATTTATTTAAAATATCTAAGATTTGAAACGACTCCTGTAGTGAAGAGAGTGGAGAGAGCTCAGGTAATTTTCTCGAACTATCATAATTGAGCTTTTCAGAAATTATATGGTAGAATAATATTTGGTTCACAAAAATATAAGCAGCTATGTCCGCTGTTAATAGCTTTGTTTCTTCTTCAATTTCTTTATGTATTTCTTCTCCTTTCTCTTTTGCTAACTCTTCAACAAACAGCTTAAATAGTTCGAATCTACCAATAACTGCTAATGCAGTATCTTGCAGTGGTTTCTCCGTAATATGATTTCTTAGTATGGAAGCCAAATCTCTTATTGCCTCCCTGACAACTTCTAATACAAAGTTATAATCCACTTCAGGCATTCTTTTTTTCAAATACTTTTCATATTTTTTATTAAACAACTCAACAGCATCTCTAAAAGGTAAAACAACGCTATCAGAGTACCAATCAGTCAAGAACAAGCACTTAACTTCAAGATTAGGAAATACCTTTCCTAATTGGTCTGGATGAATCCTCCTAACATATTCTGGAAATAGTATTGCAAAGATGTTTGAAGTATTTACTTTTTGGGCCTTCTCTCTTGCGTCGGTAATTGCATCAAGGAGTTTGCGTTCAGAATCTATTTTTACTTCAGATAAAACGATGTATCCATCTCTTGTAAGTGTAATATCTGGTTTTCCAACCTTTAGAGAGAGATTAGGATTGCATACCCAACCGTACTCTCGAAATATATCACAAATATAATCATAGAGTGTGTCTTCAGTAACCCTAACCATTTAGTTGCCCCCAGTGATTATATTCTTCCTTAATCTACATAATCATAATAATATTTGTTTCACCAATATATAATTTGTAACTTCTCAAATAAGAAATGAATTAGTCCTTGTGTCTTCATATCTGGAGAAAATACTACACAGATGTTATTATGATATAAAGATAGCAAACTATCGCATATGGCCAAAATAAAATAAGAAATTTCATAGACATAATGTAGTACTTTAAAAATGACTCAGTGTCCAATACACTTATCTTGGGTATATCTCAGAGGTGCATATCATCGAAGTGTCTATGTCTACGTGTTTAAGTATTAGTTAGTGTCACATCCATGAGATATCATGGCCTACTTCTTATTAATACATCTTTCAGTTTAGGTAGTTTAAACATAGGGTCGAAAAGTGCAGAAAAGTCGAACAAATACCAGAGAAAGACAGAT
>JAGGXB010000010.1 GCA_021163245.1 Thermoproteales archaeon | reverse complement strand
TCCTCTAAAGAAACAGCACAACAATATCAAAAATCTAAAACCAAAAAAACAAGATATGATATAAATATTTTTCTCCATGATGAAATATACGCTATTATTGGATATCAATACCTTTTTCAAGAGGAACTGTTGATAAAAGGGCTAAGATTTTAACGTTTCTTTACAGGTTACCTTGTTGAAGTTATAGAGCGCCGGTAGGTCATAGAAAATAAGTCTCCCAATGATCAAGCAATGTAGACATATTTTTCACATTTTTGTTAATTATAATTAACAAATAAATACTATATTTGTTAACCGTAGTTAACAATATAATAAAAGTACAAGAAGATGAATAAATAATGTTGCAGTACTTTAACTTTGCACCTAATGCTTAAACTTCTAAATAGTCTATGATAATATTCATGCTAATAGTAAGAGGATTTCGATAGGAACCTGAACTATACGTTCATCTACCCTTATCCTGTCATAGTATCCAGTCAAGATACCTTTTTTGCCTAGTATTCGAGATAATCTGAGGAGAGTTTTCGAAGCTTTCTTAGACAAGCCTACTTCAACTGGTATATACTCTTTCCCAAGCCTAAAAATGAAATCTACTTCGCTGCTATCCTGTCTCCAGTAGAAAACGGTGTTTTCGACTAGATGCATTGGGGAGCGTAGTGCTGTAAATGCAAGTCTTGCGAGATGTGAAGCGACCAAGCATTCTGTAATGAAAGGTTTGTATTTTCTCAAGTTTTCTACAGATTCATCGAAAGCTACCGAGTATCCGTACACCCAAGCATTTAAAGCGTGCATAATAAACGGGTCTACAAAGTATATTTTCCGTGCTTTCCTGTACTCAGACATCTTCCTGTTTAAGTCTAGCCTATATGGCTGAAATATAGCATATGAGCCTTCAAGATATTCTAGGTAGTTTTCAATGGTCTGATGAGTTAAACCGACTTTTTTAGCAAGAGTTCTAGCGCTGACAGGTGACCCCTTAGTCAATAATATTGCATAAAGAGTTTTCCTGAGATTTCTCTCGTTTAAACGCCAACTCTCCGCATCCCTTACCACTAGATCCGCATAGTCCTTGTATACTACATCGGATATAAACTGTTTTTCATCATATTCCCGTACAGCCCTAACAATGCCCCCAGTCACCATATAATCGTCTAGCAAACTCCTAAGATCACTAAGATAATATTCAAATTCTCTAAGCTTAATATCGATTTTGCCTTCAGCCAAATTCAACAAAATATTTATCCTATTATCTAGCTCAAACCACTTTCTCCTTCTATTATAAATCGTTTTCTTAAATTTCTCACTTAGCAACTTTACATACTCGATGAATTTCATCGGGAGCAGCACAGAATCCGACCCTAATTTGGATTTCTCTATATTCCCTCTTCTCCCAGCAAGCACTTCAGAAGATTTCTTAATGTCTAGACTATGGCTTCCAGTAGTTAGCAGAATAACATTATTTAAGCTACCATCATCGTAAAGTACTTTTATAACTTCCTGCCAACCCCTCAAACTGCTTACTTCATCCAAGAATATCATTATAGGCCCTTTATCCGATATCCTAGAAGCTCTATCGATAAAATCCATCAAAACTCGAAGTAACTCCTCTCTTTCTCCCATCAAGATATCACATGGAAAATAAAATATCCTTCTATAATGTGTAGTCCTGAAATCAACATCCTCAACATATTTTAAAAGACGCAACGATAATAGTTCAATAATCAACAATTTAACAAGAGTAGTCTTTCCAACTTGTCTAGGACCCCTCAGGGTTAAGATTGCTGGAGGAGAAACATTCTTCAAAATATCATCTCTCAAAACATAGAATAGGTTAGGATACCATATCCTATGGAGCCTCCAGCGAGTCCTAGCCAATTCACCAATACTCTTATCATAAGACGAATAGTATTCAAGTAAATACCTTCTAACAGACACCAGAAATCCGCTCCTCCTATCCCCATAGCTCGGCAAATATCTCAATACTCCCTCAGGGTTCTCAGAAAATTTCTCCTCAACCATTCTCTGATAAATCCACCATGGATTATGTCTAATAACCGCTCTAGAAACAACATCTATATCTATAATCCTCCTATCATCTACACCAGATCCAGACACATGATTATTATAATAACCATATATTTATAAATAAATGGTTAATATACTGACCATAAATTTATATATAAGTATGTATCGAGCAGGAATATTAAATATTCTCCAATCTTTTCTCTATTCTTATCCAATAACTCAAGCATAAGTACTAATATTTAATATCTCAATATGTCGTCCCATATTTTTTGGAGTCTTCTATTCTCTTTAACATTTATGTAAAAACAAAATGTTGTATACTCTCATTCATTTATTTCAATATCAACGACTCTAGATATGTTAAGCATAACTTGGCTCAAGCCTTCTTTATCTAGATATTTTTTGTGTCTTTTAATGCGTTTATAAGGTTATTTAGCTTTAGTTTCTTTTTTAACACGAGTTGGCTTATTAACTGTTCGGCTTGGGAATCAAGGATAAAGTTCTTAAATATTTCTTTGAGTGACTTTCTAAAGTCTAGGATTGAAAGTTGTAGGGGCTCTTCCATTTTTCCTAGATGAATGAAGAAAAACGGGTTTGATTCTATTTGGTAAGTATAATTAATGTTGGATATTGTGTCTTATCCTCTAAATTTCATTTTTTCCTTTAATCCATAGAAAAAGGGTCCATTTGAAATAAGTTTTTCATGTTCCATTTTTCACACCGTTTTTACTCTATGTACTAGTTGAGAAAAAATATGGTATACTGGGCATCCAGTAGCATCATAGAGTCCCTTTATACGGTAGATAGATGTTATGACGGGCTTTGTCTCATATACATATTTACTGTCCACTATATAGGTATTCCATTCTTCATATATTGTCTCTACAATATTTATCTCTTCTAGTAATTCCTTTGGAACATCTGGAAACCTAGGCATTGGTTTATTGGATGGTTCACCCTTTTCATCTGAGGTAACAGCGATTAAGTTTTGAAAAGCAATAATATATATCTTGGGAAGCCTGTATTAGGATCTATCTCGCCAGTATCTAAAAACTTGTTAAAACAACCTTAAATCTCAGAATAGAACCATCACTAAGCTTATATTTATTCCACACTTCTCTTTTAACTTCAAAGTCTACTTCTCTAAGCTTAGACAGATCAACCCGGATAGCCATAATATTCTAATTAAAATATTTCTAGATTCTGTATTAAATTTACCTATCATAACATTACAGGTTTCTTTGTGTGAATCTGGAGATTAGAAGCAATGTAGAAAGTAGCTCATCGGATCATTTAGATTAGAGGTTACCCTTAGTTACAGTTTTACAACTACTATTCTCTTTTCTCATTGATGTGGTTGGTCTAGAGGGTTTAGTGGAGCTAGATAGGATTATCAGGGGAGGCTACTAAGGAGGGCTAAACTTACTCTTTACCTTAACTATAAGGTAGTTTATGTATTCTTTTTCTCTCTTTCTTGTATGATGGCCTCTATCGCTGGCTTAACCTGACGTGCTTTGAACCTAATATATTTTATTAAGAGCTTGATTCCCAGTCTAACAGGATACATGTGAGGTTCCTTAAGGTAGAAGTTGTTTATTATGTCTTCGGCCCAGCGTAGAGAATGATTTAGTGTCTTAAGCATGATTTTGATATGCTCTTCCTTTATCCTATGCTTTCTAAACCAATCCATATTTTTTAAGGCTCCCATGGGGACGAAGAACATGGGCACTATTAAGCTCCTATACTGTTTGAGCTCGTCCAGTAGTTCCGCTGTTGCCACTAGGTCGTCTTCCCTCTCCTTGGGAAGACCAAGTATAAGCGTTGCAGCCGGTATTATTCGGTTTTCATGCATTATCCTAAAAGCATCTATAACCACCTCAGGCCATTTCTCAGTTGGATAAGGTGCCGCTTTAGCTGGCATTATTATCTTAGCTAGCCTAGTGCTTCCCGTCTCGATACCTACTTCTACGCCGAGGAACTCTTGTCTTGTGAGAATAATCTCGTTCATAAGCCTTGTGATGAGCCTATGTTTTTCTTCAGAGTATTTGACAGCCGCCAAACTAGTGTGAGACCAGACTAAAGTCCCTGGTACTAGACTTGCAGCCATCTTGTGGAGATTCAGTATGGGTTCGGGTAACGGCTTAACGCCATCTGCATGATAGAGTAATACGTCTTCGCTGTGAAGTATAACGTTTTTAACTCCTGCCTTAACGTTGACTTCTATCTCTTTTCTAATGTAATCTAGTGGAATAAAGCGGAGAGGTCTTAGTGTAACGGAGCAGAATTTGCAGCCGCGAGGGCATCCTCTCATTATCTCTACTAGTCCGTTTACGCTAGCCCCTTTTATGACTGGTATCTCATCGATGCTCGGCGAATCAGAGGGGCCAACATATACATAGTCTGGAAGTTTCTCACCGTTAAGTGCTGCTTCTACCAGGTCTCCTATCACAAGTTCTGCTTCGCCTTCAACGACTGTATCTATACCCCATTTCTTCCAGAGACCGGATTCCCATAGCCATTGCCATGCAGCTGGTCCTCCCACTATAATCTTTACTCCTCGCCTCTTAGCCTCCCTTACAGCTGTAGAGTTCATAAACCTCATAAAGGAAATTCTGTTTATAGGCTCCTTACCCATTATCATCCACCACTCGTTGCTAGGTGGACCATAGGCAAAGTAATCATGGTGCCCTATGAGCAGTACTTTCATGGTATCTAGATGTTTAGCTATGTGGTCGGGATCCACTATAGCTGTGTTAAATCCCTCCTCGAGAAGCTTTGCCTCAATCTTCCTTAGCCCGTAGGGAGCTTCAACGGGTCTACCTAGCTTGTCGACTTTAGGCTTTGGAGCCGCTAGCCACATCCATATTTTTTCAGGAAGACCGATGGGTGGACTCGTGGTCATAAAGCCTAGAAACTCTCTACCATGATGGTTGCTTATCATGGTTCTATCGGATGATATAACTGCCTCAAAGACCATGCTTTTTCACCTTGCATTAACTATCTTCATCTCTCTGATCCCTATGATTTAACGTAGAATGTAAAGAGGTCTTCCCGTTTCAGAGGATAGCCTTTCCATATTCTTAATATTAGCCCCTTCATACTTTACTATTATAGTGTAAGCTATGTTATTCACAAGGGTATCTCTAAGCTTTTCTATGTAGAGAGGAGGAGGCGACGATGATATTATGTGGAGAACTATTCTCCTAGTTCTTTCTTTTTGTACTAGAGATACTATCTCATTAAGCACTTTAGCATTCTTTAATTCCTCATCTAAAAGTAGGGCTATGTGAATTGCATTATCTACAAGGTCCATGCAAATCACCTATTCTAAAATTTCTAGAAGCCTTTCAAGCTCCTCTTCGAAACACATCAACTTTTTCCCTAGTGGTTGAGAGGAAAACTCAGATGATAAATAGGTTATTTCGTTCTTTAGCTCTATGATATACTCCTTCACGAGTTTAAGTACTGCGTTCCGGCTAGCTACGAAGAGGACTCTCCTACCTTTACTCTTTATTCTCATTACCATACTTTTTTCTTCGAGTAGCCTTAGAGCTATTGAGAGATGGCTCTTAGCATAGCCAGTAGCTCTTGAAAGCTCGGTGAGAGTCATTGGTCTCGACTCCTTAACCAGTTTAGATATAGCAACTGCGGCTACAAGTGGGAGCCCGAACTTGCTTAACACTATTGCAAGATAGTCTAGGGACATATTCTCACTTTGTTCAGTTTGTTATGAACAAAACGAATAATTATTTAAACTTTTCTAATAGGAAAGGAAGGATATAAATAGACGGTTATTATCGTTCGTTTATAGGTTGATGTCCGAAAAACTATCCTGAGACCAAAGAACTTGCTAGAGTTAAGCTAGAGGATTCTACTAGAAATATACCAGTAGTCGTCGATGTATTATAAGAGACTCTTAAGGCTATGTTTTATTGATAAAGTATTTTATTGCCATAGACATTATGAGACAAAACTTAAAGTTCTTTTTAATATATCTAAGCAGTTTCGGCAGTTTACACAATATTTACAAGTACTTGAAAAATCCCGAGAAATAGATGTTTGGAAGACTGTGTATTTTAAAAAAGCGGCAGGATTATGTATGTCTGCTTTTATCCCTTTAACTTGACTATATCAAATTTCTTATAGGGAATAGGATTGTTTTTAAGCATTTTAAACAATTCTATAAATTTCTCCTTATATTTCTTGTATCTTTGGATGTTTTAAGTGCTGTCTTTTTTATTCCGAGTCTAAAGCTTCCCATAGTTCTTCTTCACTTAAGGATTCTTCGCTTAGTGCTTTCTCAATTAAAATTTTTTCCCATTCTTCTGGTTCTTCGACGCCTATAACTTGTTCTATAACAAATTCTAGCATATTCCTAATAATCTTTATTTCTTCGAGAAGAGACCCCATACTATATATCAC
>JAGGXB010000136.1 GCA_021163245.1 Thermoproteales archaeon | reverse complement strand
TCAAGACGCTTAAGCTCATCAACACTAAGCTCTGAAACAAGACCACTACCATCAGTAGTACGATCAACACTAGCATCATGAATAACAACAGGAACACCATCACCAGAAACACGAACATCAAACTCAATTAAATCGGCATTTATCTTGATAGCTTCATTAAAAGCAAGTAATGTATTTTCAGGATACATTCCAGAAAATCCCCTATGAGCCATACATTGTACAGTAAGTTTTCTTTCGAGATAATCATAAACATTAAACAATTTCTCCACCTAGATTATGTTTTTTAAGTCATTAATTAATGGTAAAAGACCGGGTAAACTAAAGAACACATACCCAGGTAACCCGTATCTTCTCACTATATCAATATATTGCATAACCTTAAAGGCATTCTCTATGAATCCATGACTGGTTCTTACACCTATACATATATACATAGGAATAATATTCCTTACAACTATTAAATCCTCCCGAACAATTTTCGAAAACATGTCAAGCGAGTATACGTATCCTGTAGGAATTATAAAGTCAAGGAGTTTTCTTCTAACCCAGGCAGGCCAATCTTGTATTACATCCCATCGAGCAGATGTTGTCCATACATAAGCTGAAAGTTTTAAATTTTTTTCATGTACTATTTCACCTATTTCATCCACAAAATTAGTAATCTGCAAACGTTGCCATTCCCACCATCCATACATTTCGTCACCCCAGTCCTCTATTTTATTGGGATCAATACCTGTCAAACTCTTGAACTTACTTGTACATTTTTCACAGTAGCATACTCCGTGAGGTGATCTTATATAGTCCAAGCTTATACCGTCTATATCATAGTTATCAATTATTTCTCTAACTATATCTTTCTCAAACTCTCTAGCCTCAATACTTGAAGGACAGACGAAATTCTTTTTCACTCCAGATCTATCCGTAAATGCCCACTCCGGATGATTCTTCATAAAATCTTCTCCATGACTAAAAACACAGTACTGAGGATGAACTTCCATATTGTATTCATGTGCAATACGTGTAACTGTATCTAGAAAATTAATATTTTTAAATACCCTATTTTTTAAAAATCTTGAAGGATAATAAACCTGTGATCTAGTATTTTTAGCTAAAGGAAAAATAAGAGTTATACCAAGTTCAGATAATTCCTTAAAAATATTCTCAATATCCTGAATTTTTCTGGGTGAATCATATACCTGTGCATCAAGATGAAAGTATACACCCCTTACTTCTTTTGACATTTTCATCACCATTATTCTCCTCAGAAAATACTCTAAAATACTTAACTAAGCTAGTTACTTTATAAGGAAACTATATGACAAACCATATATACTATAGAAAAATACGTAGTGAATGTAGTGAAAACATGGATAAAATAAAAATAGGTATAATCGGTTGCGGTACTGTTGCAGGATATGGGCATATTCCTGCGGCTAGCGAAAGTAATTCAGCCGAACTTGTAGCTCTCTCAGACATTAATGAGAAACGACTCAATGAACTAAAAGAGAAATATAATGTTGATACATATACAGACTATCATCTTCTTCTAAAAAGAAAAGATATAGATGCAGTAATAATTGCAACACCTACTTTTCTTCATCATCAGATAGTTATTGACTCCGCAAAAAATAAAAAACACATATTATGTGAAAAACCTATTTCTATGACCCTAGAAGAAGCAGATGATATGATAAAAGTTACAAGAGAAGAAAATGTAAAATTTATGATAGGTTTCACAAGACATTCATCAAAAATATATACTAAGATTAAGGAAGTTATCGATAATGGAACTATTGGAGAATTAAAATATATTAAACAAATATGGAATTGGGGAGGTCCTATATGGGGAGGTAGTGAAAGATACATGTGGATGATCAATCGTGGCGGTGGACCAATAATAGATGCAGCTGTTCATGACTTTGATTTAATGAGATGGTATAGTGAATCAGAGGCATATAGTGTTTATGCAACGGGTTATTATTCAAGAAATGATATAAAATATCCTGACAATGTCTCTGTTCTTATTGAGATGGACAATGGTACCTTAGGATTTATTGAACATAGCTGGGCTTATGGCAAAAAGTCATTTTCCCAATTCCACATAGTTGGTTCTGACGGTGTATTAGTTTTAGAAAATAATAACCTTAAAGTAATAAAGAAAGATGAAGAAAAAGTTATTCCTCTAGGAGATGATAACGATAGATTCCTAATACAGATAGATAATTTCGTTAAATCAATAGTCAATGATACAGAACCTATAGTGACTGGAGAAGATGGTAAAAAGGCTTTAGAAATTGGTCTTGCAGCTCTTAAATCTATAAAGAATAAAAAGATAGTTTTCTTAAAATAAATAATTTAATTTTACTTTATTATTTTTCTTTTTTCAAGAATATATAATGGTGTTATTCCAGCAAATGCTATAGTGGATAATACTAATATAGAGGAAGCAATGGTAGTTAACCAAGGAGCAAAGAATAATACTCCTATAGAAAGCAATGTAAGTGATATAACTAGGATGTACCCGTTTGCTTTTATAAGTTTGTCAGGTATAGGTTTAGATTTATTAAACCTTGTTCTGAGCATATGGATAACAAAAGCGATTGGGAACACATAGATCAGACCTAGAAGCGAAGAGGCTATTATACCAGCTGTGATCGTAGCTATTTCAGGCTGAACCATAAACCAGGGCATCACTATAAATGCTGTAACCTTTAGCGCGCCTAGTAATGGATACAAAATTGGCTTTACTATATTCTTCAAGTATGGATGTTCCTCTATATACATTGCAACCGGTGTACTCCAAGAATAATAGAACGCATCAAAAGCTACATAGAATCTTCTTCCAGAAAATGTCTTAAGTATAAGATTATTCCTAAAGCTTCTCAAGAAGTTAACTTCAGGTGAAACTTCCGAACCAAATGTTACAGTCGCTATGATACATTTCTTTTGTTGGGGAGCTTCACTTACACTTATCGTTAATTCACTTGAAGAAGCTGTATTATAATTATCGCTAGATGGAATAACCGCCTTTACCTTCCATGTTCCTTTACTATCAACTTTAAACGAGTAACTAAACTTTCCATTAGTTGAAGTAACATCATATTGCTTAGTACCTCCTGGACCTGTAACTACGATAGTAACTTTTGTTGATCCCTTAAACGGAGATATAGTACCAGAAACCGTAATTGTGTCACCTACATTAGCACTTGTTTTCGAAACTGTTATCTGTATATTAGGTGTTATTTTACCTTCCTGTTTAACTACGTTTAACGTTGTTATTGAAGACACTGCCTTATTATATTCATTATCTCCAGGCCATTCTGCTTTAAACTTGTAAACTCCTGTTTTTGTAGGTTTAAAATTATAGGAATATTTTCCATTAGAAAGAGAGACATCTGCCAGCTTTGTAAAAGCACCATTATTATATGAATAATATATAGTTACCTTACCTCCTCTAGCCGGTGAAAGTTGACCAGAAAGAGTAACGCTTTCACCTAAAGTTATACTTGTTGAAGATAAAGCCAACGTAAGCTTCGCGTTCTTTTTAGCAACTGCTGACGTCATACCTAAAACTCTACCCTTAAGAATACCCCATGGCTTTGGTTCAAGTTTTAGATCTACGTTATATATCTTTCCAGCTTCTACCTTTACTGATTTAGTAGCTTCTTTATATCCTTTTAATGATGCTTTAACTTCTACATTTGTTGGTGACTGAGTAAAGGATATCTTAAGCTCATATAATCCATTGCTATCAGTACTATCGCTTGCGCCTAAACAACTTACCTTTACGTTTCTTAAAGGTTTACCTTTATTATCTGTCACTTTACCTTTTATAATCGCTTCAAAAACTGGTGATCCCTGTATAGTAATAACTACGTTTTTTGTTTCTTGTCCAGCAACCACTTTTGCTTGAACTGGCATCTTATTAAAAGCATTGCCCTTCATAGCAATAATCATATATTGTCCTGTTCCTAAGCCTGACTCTATTCTAAAATTACCATTTAGATCTGTCTCAGCCCATCCCATATATTTTCCATCCTGAGATGCCGCCATAACCATAGCACCAGAAACTGGTTTGCCATCTTGCCATTTTACAGTCCCTGAAATCGTACCAGACTTCTCTAGCTTGAAGTTTACATTTTTTACTTCTTGGCCCTCTTTTACATTTACTTGTTTAGCATTTCTAATATTCCATACATATCCCTTAGGCATTAATGGAGTAACATTGTATTTCCCGGTTGCAAGATTAGTAGCTATCTTATAATTACCATTATCGTCAGTTATAGCCCAGAACCCATTCATAGATCCTGTTTGATCTACCCTATAAGCAAAAACTAGTACACCTTTTATTGGTTTTCCCTGCTTATCCGTAACTTTACCAGATATAATACCTGATACCTTTAGTTCTATTACTACTTCTGTAGTCTTACCTTTTGTGGCAGAAATACCGCTCTTTTCTGTTGTACTATAGCCTTGCACGCTTTGCCCTAATTCTTTAACAAAAGGTACTTGTATGGTCATAAAACCTACATTTATCGTCTTATATTCCACTCGTCCACCATAGAATGGATAAGCTATAATCGTATAGGTTCCAGTATCTATATTAGTATCAAAAATAAATGTTCCATCACTTCTAGTCATTGCAGCAGACGTAACTGATTTTCCCTTAAGGTTAACCATAACACCAGCAATAGGCTTCCCATCTACACCTATGACTTTACCTTTAATTACACCTGAAATCTCGAGCTTTATATCTCCTAAATCTGTTACCTTATTCGCTTTTATTTTTACATTTTTTATCGTTTTATAGATGTATCCTGTAGCTCCCACAAATACTGAATATATTCCTTCAGCTAAACCTTCCTTTATCTCGAATGTACCATCTGGTCCACTCAACACACGCGCATAGCCATTATCTCCAGTTACGATAATATAGGCTCTATTTATAGGCACTAAGTTTTGAGAAAACACTGTCGATGACAGCAATATAGTCACTATGGTGACGAATATAAGAAATGTTTTTCTCAACGATTTCACCTTTTTTAATTATATATAGAGATCAATATAATTTTATGCCTAAGTCTTATTCATATTTATCCAAAGATAAACTAAAAATTTTTCTGATATCAGACAAAGTTGATAAAAACTATTATATCTCTAATATACATTATTTATTGTTCAAGGTAGGTTGATAATATGTTTTTAGGAGTACGAGATATACCAAAATCATATAGTTTTAGCAACCTTTTTGAAATGCTAAACGAGCTAGATGTAAAAAGTTTTGAACTTAGGATAACAAGAGATCTTAAATTTGCAGAGGAAATCGAGAAAAGCTTCCAAGAATACTTAAACCTTGACGATGTTTATAACTTTAATAAACTTAGAAAGAAATTAGAAGAACAGGGCTATGTCATATCAGCTCTGCTACTAGCTAATGATTTTATGCCCAATATACTTGATGAACAAGTTAAATATGTTGTCTTATCCTGTGAGATAGCAGAGAAACTAGGTGTGGAAGTTGTAAGGATAAATGGACCAATGCGTGAAATTGATGGATATACTGTTGATATGTATGTCGAACTTACCAAAAAAGCTCTAGACATTATTAAAAATAACTGTAAAGTTACTTTAGCTATTGAAAACCATGGCGTTATATCTAATCGTCCAGATTATTTGGAAAAACTATTTTCGTTATATGATCCAGAGTTTCTAGGCTTAACTTTGGATACAGGAAACTTTTATTGGTATGGCCACCCATTATCCAAAGTATATGAAATAATTAAAAAGTTTGCAAGTAGAGTTAAGCATACACATATAAAAAATGCAACAGTACCTCCAAATAATAGGGAGAAAATCCGCAAACCTGCACAGGTAATTATGGCTCCATTATATGAAGGAGATATAGACCTTCGTCAAGTTTTTAAACTTTTAAGGGAAAAAGGATATACCAGAGATCTTACAATTGAAGACGAATCAATGGGAAGATTTACTCCTGAAGAAAGAAAAAACATAATAAGAAAAGACGTAGCTTTCCTAAAAGAGATACTGAAATCGTTATGACAGAGAGTAAAATATATGTCATCAAGGCTTCTGGTGAAAAAGAAGAATTCCAACCTGAAAAAATTTACACATCATTACTTAGGATAGGTGTGGATAAAGATACAGCTAAAGAAATTGTATATGAAGTTTCAAAAAGGGTAAAAAACAATATATCTACTAGAGAACTTTATAGATATGTATTGTATCTCCTTAGAGAGAAAAGACATCCTCGAGCACATAGATATGTTTTGAGAGAGGCAATAATGCGATTAGGTCCTGAAGGATATCCATTTGAACAATTTTTTGCGAAAATCCTTTCTGCGTATGGATATATCACTTATACAAATAGAATAATTAAAGGAAAATGTATAACACATGAAATAGATATCATAGCCGAAAAGAACAACAAAAGGTTCCTTATAGAGTGTAAATATCATAATGAATTTGGGATAAAGACTGATGTTAAAGTAGTCCTATATGTATATGCAAGATTTCTGGATTTAAGACATCATTTCGATAATGTGTGGATTGCAACAAACACGAAGTTAACTAAAGAAGCTATCGATTATGCTAAATGCATGAAAATAAAAGTTACAGCTTGGAGATATCCATATAGACAAGGTCTCGAACATATGATTGAACAAAAGAAACTTTACCCTATTACCATTATAACAGATTTAGACGATTCACTTAGAGAAAAAATGTTAAGAAACAAATTAGTATTATTAAGAGATATTATCGAAACAGATACAGAAAACCTTTCAAAGCTATTAGGAATTAACTATCAGAGAGCTTATCAACTAAAAGAAAAAGCTTTAGAAATATTTTCTAAAGAAAAATCTTTCTAACTATTTTCTCCTTTTGTATAT
>JAGGXB010000120.1 GCA_021163245.1 Thermoproteales archaeon | reverse complement strand
CCGTATCTTTAAATAATTTTTCTTTAATTTATTATTTTATTTTTAATTTTATTATTTTATTGTTTAGATAAGAGATCTAGTTTAAAATACAATTAATGATGGCTAAGATCTATAGGGATTAATATAAAGATTATTGTAAGAATTTTAGTAATATAGTATATCGAAATCTTTTTGTCTGAAGTCTTTAATTTTATCTTTCCATGATTCATCTAGTTTTTCTACTTTTTTATTCCATTCTTCTATCAGTTTAAGATTCCAATCCCATACATCTTCGTCTCGCACTAACATTACAACCCTGCTCTTTTCATCATTCAGCTTTATTTTATATCCAGTTGCCTCCGATATTTTCTCAGCAAACTTTTTAAGTTCTTGTAATGTCGGCATAGCTGTTATCGGTAGTCTTTTCTGGCTTTCTCCAACCCATGTATATCCTTTAAGTTCAATAAAGTGTGGATATCCTATTTCTGCTATTTTAGCATACCCTTCTGGGTCTGTCATGTTTACGTCCTTAACCATTGTTAAACGCATAATTGTTCTCGACTTAAATTTAGGCATTAAACTTAGGCTTTCTTTTACTAGTTCCCATGCATTAGGAATGTTTGGTTTAGCAGTTGCTTCAAAGATTTTCCTGTTAGGACCATAGACACTAATGTATAGATTTGTTGGTTGAGCATCTTTGGTTATAAGTTCTTTAATTCTTAAAGGAATTGATCCATTGGTCACTAGATACGCAGTCATATTTCGTTTTTTTATTTCATTTATTAATTCTGCTATCATAGGATAAAGAGTTGGTTCACCATCAAGGCTTACAGCTACATGCCTTGGAAACATTGCTTCAAGAAATCTTTCTTTGGATACTTTAGGATTACCTTTGAAACCTATTAATAACTCTCTCTGTGCTTTAATGATACCATCAACAATGAGTTTCGGATCATCCCATTTCCAGTTTTTAGGCAACTTAAATCTTCCTTCAGTATGTATTCTCCAGCAAAAAATGCATGAAAAGTTGCAAAAATTTAAATTGGGTGTCATTTGAATACATCTATGGCTTTTCACCCCATACCATCTCTTATAACATAGGTGTTCTCCCCTCAAAGCTGATTTAGTCCACCTACAGATTTCTACTGCTGAGTGTCTGCCAACTAGTCTATAACCTGCTCTAAGATATCTTTTTACTAATTCTTCAGAGAATCTCATTTCCATAATTTAAGCACTGAATCCTATTTTTAAAAAGGTATTTTTATACTTTTCCCAATATGGATAACTAGAGTTGACTAAAAAGCCTAAATATCAATTATATGTAAAAACAAGTATGGTTGAAAAAGAGGATAAGTCCTTAAAGGTTTTGAAAGGAGCATATGTTATAACTGGTATCAAAAATAAAAATATTGAGGATGCAACTATTTTCATAAAAGGAAAAAATATACATGAGATAACTACCAGAGATGTCGAGATTCCTAGTGATGCGCAAGTTTTCGATGTTTCAGGTTTTACCGTGATGCCTGGATTAATTGATGCACATATGCATTTTTCTGGGACTAGAACACACAAGTTTCAAGAAAGAATAGTGGTTAAAAGTGAGGTTAGACTTATAAGGGCTGTAAAGGATGCTGAAGCTCTTCTTAAGGCTGGATTCACTACTGTAAAGGACTGTGGCGGTATAAATGCAGTTTATCTTAGGGATGCTATAAATGAGGGAACAATACAAGGTCCTAGAATATTTGCCGCTGGCTATCCTCTTAGTCAAACATTCGGTCATGCAGATCCCCATTATTTTCCCTTGCATTGGGCTAAAGAAAAAATACCTACAATATGTGATGGAGTTGATGAATGTATAAAGGCAGCAAGAATAGCATTTAGAGAAGGTGCAGATTTTATTAAAATAATGGCTACAGGCGGGGTTATGTCACAAAGGGACAGTCCAACACATGAAGGATTCACATTTGAAGAAATAAAAGCTATAGTTAGGGAGGCTGAGAAGGTTGGTTCATATGTTTCGGCTCACGCAGAAGGGCGTAAGGGAATGGTGAAAGCTGTTAAGGCCGGGGTACGTACTGTTGCTCATGGTTTCGAGATCGATGATGATACGGCACAGTTGTTAATTGAGAAAAATGTCGTTTATGTCCCAACTCTATCTATAGCTTTTCAGTTGGCTACGAAGGGTAAAGATGTAGGAGTTGTTGATTGGGCTTTGAAAAAGATACAGAAGTTTTTCGATATGCATGTTAAAAGTGCTAAAGTTGCCTATAAAAATGGTGTTAAATTTGCTACTGGAACTGACTTCGGTGGGCCACCTCTGTTTAAGATGGGAACGAATGCATTGGAGTTGAAGTTATTGGTTGAGAAAATAGGAATGTCGAATCAAGAAGCTATAATTGCTGCCACGAGTAATGCCGCGGAAGCCTGTAACTTTGAAAGGTTTATTGGTACTGTTTCAGTAGGAAAATATGCAGATCTTATTGTTGTTAAGGGAAATCCAATTAAGGATATCAACGTTTTACTAGATACCAACAATGTACATATGGTTTTTAAAGAAGGTAGACTTGAGGTTAATAAAGGATTGAATTAATTTTCTTTTATATTAGAATAGAGAGATAACGTTAATTATAATATATATGATAATTATAATTATAATTATGAAAATTGCAAGTCAAGAAGGGTTATTGCCTGGAAAAAGTTTTGAGGAAAAAGTTAGAAATGCCGAGTTTTTGAAGCTTAAGGGTATAGAGTTAGCCGGTAGAGGAATAGAAGAAAGAGTAAAGGAAATTAGAGAAGTAATATCCAGTTACAATATTCAGATATCTACAATTTGTTCTGGTTATCGAGGTGATCTACTCGGAATAGATAGAAAAGATAGAGAGTTGGCTTTGGAGGATATTAAAGTAAGACTAAAAATTTCAGCTGACCTAGGTGCTGTCGGAGTCATAGTTGTTCCGACATTTGGAGGACCAAAGCTACCTGATCTATATCCACTTTATAATAATGTCTGGGAAGTTGAGAAAAGGCTTTTAATAGAAGAATTAAAGGAATTAGATAAATATGGAAATGATGTAGGTTCTTATGTCTTGTTGGAGCCACTAAACAGATATGAAACTCATTTTCTTAACAGGGTTGAGCAAGCAGTACAGATTGTAGAGCAAGGAGGATACGAGAATGTTAAGATTATGGCTGATTTCTTTCATATGAATATAGAGGAGTCTGAAATCGCAGACGCCATTAAAACTGGTGGAAGGTATCTGAAGCATATTCATTTAGCGGATAGTAATAGAGTGCTTCCCGGTTTTGGGCACACTGCATTTGAAGAACCTTTTAGAGCCTTAAAAGAAGTTAATTATAATAATTTTATGGCTTTCGAATGCAGAGTTCCTGAACCAAGGCTTGAGAACCTTAGAAAGAGTATATCTTTCCTAGAGAATATAATTAAAAGACTTTAATTTTTATATTATCTTATTATTTTTATTTCTCTTATTATATCTGGATATCTCCACTCGTTTTCGATGAAGAGTTTTGAAGGATCACTGAAGAATTTTGAGTATTTATTCATTGAAATAAGTATATCGCCCAGAGGTTTTTTTACATCAAACATTGTGAATATGTCATACAGTAAGTATTCCATTCGGGGAGTTGGTTGTGCAAGTACCATTACTTTATCTTTATCTATAAGAGAAGTAAAGACATAAGGAAGGTTAACGACAAGTTTTCCTAGCACTTCAGCATCCTTTCCCTTCAAATAATATAATCTAAGTGGATATTCTAGCGTATCATGTAGAGGAATAATATAATTATATTTCCAAAGTCGCTTAACATGCTTGTTATAATGATAACTTAGAAGCTGTTTTGTTACATTGTTTGAAAAATACATATGTATTCTTTTCAAAGTCTGTGAAAGTTTTGCGAAAGAGAAAATCATTTTGTCTCTAATTATGTATAAGTCGATAATGTCAATTTTCTCCTTTTCTCTATCGATATTTGTTTTCTGAGAAATCAATTCATTATATACCTCGTATATTTTAGATGTTATCGGTTCGATAGTTTCGCTTTCCTTTATATACGCTGTAAGTTTCGAATTTGGGAGCCATCTAGCTATATCTTTTCCTTTTATTACTGCATAAACGTCTGTATCAAGATCTTTAATATATTTTTTAATAAATTTTTCAGGTATTAAAGCTCTATAAAGTATCATCTTTTTTAAGCCTGATACTTCACATAAACCTATCGTATATGGGGGAATCTTTATAGTAATGTTTTCCATGCTTGTAAGAACGACTAGTGGGACAAGACCTATTTTCCAAAAATTGAAATCCGATGAGATAATGTAGTTTTTTCTATAGTTATTTAAGAACCATAGAACAGAATTATACGAAACACCGGATTTTTCAGCGATTTCATATGCATTTTGAGAAAATGGAATCGCTTCAAGTATTTTCCAAGTCTTCGGGGATATTTTTAAAACCATTATAACAACCTAATTGTAATTCTAAATATTGGTATATTTACTTTACTGATTGTTTTTTTGACTTTGATTACGTAAAAATTCGTAAAATAGATATTTGTAAAGAGATTTATAATTTAAATCGCATTCCTGTATATCTCATCTACCAACCGCATTGTCTTATAAGCTTCTGTAAAATTCGTCTCCGGTATTTTTCCTTCCTTTACACAATCTATGAAATGTCTATTTTCATCGTAAAAACCATACCATTTAATTCTTTCGTTACTTTCAGCAGCTTCATAAGTTGAAATAGAGGCAATCTTTTTATTTTTTAAAAATATTTCAGCTTTATCGTCTGGGTTAACGAATGCTGATATTCCATCACCATGATATTCAAATGTATGAATTCTAGCGCCTGCTCTCCAAAAAGCTCTTAAAACGCCGTATTTCCCTTTCTCAAATTCTAAGATAGCACTAAAAAAATTATTATACTGTTCCTTAAATTTTTTTATAATACTAGAAACCTTAATAACATCTCCACACATCCATCTTAGCATATCCACTGCATGTATGGCATCACATGTTAAAATATCTATAGCACCTCTATAGTAACTAAATGGATCATCGTAAAGTTTATAGAAAGTAGATACACAGTAGAAAATATCGCTATACTCCTCAAATATCTCTCTTGTTTTACGAACTAACGGAATAAATCTTCTATTAAAACCTACCATTCCGATAATATTTTTCTTTTCTGCCATTCTGGCAAGATTATATGTTTGAAATGATGTTACACCTGGAGGTTTTTCAATAAATACATTAAAACCGTATTGGATTACGTCGGCAACAATATCATAGAGAATGTGTGGAGGCATAATAACATAAACGGCATCTAAATCTTCTTTTTCTAACATTTCTATATAATTTCTATATGTTTTTTTGACATTGTATTTTTTTGCAGTCATATACAGTCTTTCTGGATTTATATCGCATATGGCAGTTATTTCGACATCTTCCATTAAAGCAAGAGAAGGATAATGGACAAGATTAGCATGTGTTCCAGCTCCAATAAAACCTATTTTAAGCTTATTCATATAACTACCTTTGGTTTAAACTTTATCAAAATACTTTATCTGAGATAAAATTAAAATACTTTCTTCTCAGAAATTATAGTTAAAATTCATAAATATATTTTTTGTAAAATTATTCTTTTTTATTTAATTGACTTATTACATTCTTAATGGTATACAGTAAAACTCCTAGCTTTGCTTCTTTATCGAATATGACCATCAGATTGCTGTTTTCATTAATTTTTACAACTATAACTCCTGATGAGTCAGGTGCATATATACCTATCCATGAGTGATCTTTCTCAAGAAGTTCTTTTAAAGCTCTGTCACCTACTTCAGCTAACACAGCAGAAAGAGCCGCAGATTTTTCTTCTAGATCACTATCAACAAGAGTCGTAAATATAGGTAATCCGTCACTGCTTGAAAAGACTACACCTATCACTCCGTTAATTCTCATTAATTCATCTGAAAGTTTCTTAATTTTTTCTAATGACAAATGCCTCCCCAGCCCTATATAAGAATACTTAAAATTTATACATATTGAT
>JAGGXB010000041.1 GCA_021163245.1 Thermoproteales archaeon | reverse complement strand
TTTTTCAAAAAAATTGAAGCATATTTGAAAAATATTTATGGAAAATTTTATATTATATTTATCATTTATTATGTGGAAAACACATGGAAGACAGATTTTTATTTAAAAAATATCATCCTTCTCAGTATCCTACATATTATCCGCCTCCAAAGAAAAAGTTTCCTTTAATACCAGTAATAGTTTTAATAGTTTTGGTAGGCTTAGGTGCATTTGCAGTTTATACTTATTTTAACGGCATGCCATTCTCATCGAACCAGGAAATCCATAATACTGATCAATTACCAGGTATGAAGAATGAATATAAAGTAAGATTCAAGTATGTCATAGATACCCAAGGCAAAAAGAGTAATGGTATAT
The DNA here is from genome assembly GCA_021163245.1 of Thermoproteales archaeon. Lineage (GTDB taxonomy): Archaea > Thermoproteota > Thermoprotei > Thermofilales > Thermofilaceae > JAGGXB01. Next base: position 7,702 of record JAGGXB010000041.1, on the reverse strand, counting down.
TTATTATTACTAGGAAAGGAGATAAAGAAAAAATTGAGTTTACTCAGAGTGGTTTAACTATACTTGGTGTTACTTCTCCTGACGGAGGATTCGTCTGTATAAAAACAAGATCTAAGTGGTCATGTTTTAAGAAAGATAATCCTAAGAGTAGCACACAGATTATAACCCCTGAAGATATTAAGGAAGATATGAATGCTGTCGAACCAGCTGGACAAAAGAATGTTGCAGGCCAATCCTGTAATTGTTGGAAAGGTACTATTATAAAAGATAATAAGAAGGAAGAGAACATGATATGTTTAACTGGTGACGGTATACCAACATATATGGAAACAAAAGTATACACAGACAATAAATTAGTAACTCATATGATATTTACTGCAGATGGTATATGGCGTACAGTTGACGATAACGAGTTTAATCCTCCGGCAAAAATAAAAGGATGAATTTATTTTTAAAACTTTATGTCTTTAATAGGAGATTATCCTAATTGTCCTGTAGCCACTGATTGTCTACTAAACAAACCATCTAGGAAACTATATAGCTTCCTTGACACATTCCCAGTCGTATATACCTCTTTAAAACTTCGGTAGCCAAGAATCATAAGTAAAAAATCTTGAGGATCTAAAGTAATCCTATCGGAAATCTTAGTGTCGCCATCTAGTATTTCTATATCATATCCATCGACCTTAAAGAAGACTTTATCATTGCCTACATTACATTCTATTGTTCCATGCCATCCCTCTGTCTCCTCTTCAACTCTTCTTTTAAGTTCAGGCAATATAGATTTCATAAATCCATTTAAATTTACTATAAGTAACATGTTAGATGCTGGATAAGAAAATAATTCACTTTTTACAAAATATATGCCGTTTTTATTGAAAATATCCTCCATCACTCTATCGAATGGAAAACGTCCCTTTACATTCCTTATACCCCTATGATATAGTTCTTTCAATACCTCTTTTAACAGAACCGCAAATGTTCTTCTATGATTAAAGTCAAATGCTCCCATTAATACAGCTTCCCTATCGTAGATATACGTATGTAAATATGCTGTGATCACTCCATTATCTTCATAGACAAAACTTTTAGATTCGGATGCTGTTAACTTGCTCGGTTTTTCATTTTTCAAAGCTCCTATTCTTCCGCGATTAAAAGACTCTATGAGTCTATAGACATGATCATAATCCTTTGTTGCATCATATTTTCTTATATTTATTTCATCTTTATGACTTATAGCTAGATATTCGGGAGGAGTAATTTTCATTGCTCCTGCATACACAACTTCTAGTGGAAAAACATAATACCTTCTAGGGAAAGGTACATATCCAAAACGAGAATAGAATCTTATCAAACCTCCAAGTCTCGAAATATGAAAACCATCATTCTCCATATATCTAACAACTTTATCCATAAGAAATGTACCGTATCCCTTCCCCTGAAACTCTCTTCTAATAGAAACATACCCAACATCACCTTTAACGAATTCAGATATACCATACCATAAAACATACCTAGCAATATGTGCCACACCAATAATTTTATCTTCTAACTCTAAAACTACTATATTCTTCCAATCAGAAGCTATAGACCTATAATGTCTAGCTCTCTCAGAACCCTCATCAACACCAAAAGCAGACAAAATAGTCTCATATACTTCATCAACATCATCTTTAGAAGCTTTCCTAAAAAATACTTTATCCATACTAAACTTATATGACCAAAAAATAAAATAACATTGCTGGAATAAACCTTTATTAAATCACTATCATAAAAATCAATTTATACCCTCATATAATATTTTGATCTGAGAATAGAACAATCTATTCGATGATAAAACATGACGTATATGATGAATAAACAGTCGCCTGAAACCATATGATGATCCATTCATGAACTGAAAACTTATATAGTTTACATATAATTAACTTGAAGAAAACAAATGAAAAATAATAGAAGATGAGAATGATGAGTAAGAAAATACGATAAGAAGAATATAAAAGAGATAACGAAAATTAGTATCTATCAATTTAAGTGTCATAAAAATTCTACTTAGATTTAACAACTTCATTTTGGGAGATGTTTCTTTTTATAAAGTATGCCGCAACATAAAGTAACATTATAAATGATATATAGGTTGAAACTAAAAGTGACCATAGGTAGCAACAATTCATAGGGACTTGTAAACGCATACTTTATAGGCTCTGTAGCATAAGTAGGAGCAACATTAATGAAACATAACGTAACCACGGAGGTAGCTTATTAATAGGTATTATGAGTCTGCATAAAAATATCATCAGAAGTCTAGCAGAGTTAAACACAAGTCAAAGTTTGTGAAGGATCCTTAGTGACAAAGGAAAGGAATACTCCTAAAGCTGAAAATTGAAAAGTCGCCGTAAAATTTGACAAGATTTCTTACTTCTATAATATAGCTACATGATGATAGCTTTGCATTCACTTTGAGCAACATATGATATTGCTCATGCATTTTTAAACCTTTAAAATTTCCAAAAAGCCTCTATAACTTTTATTCCCAGCTCTTTGAGAGTACCTCTTGTCATATAGTATGTCTTCATTCAAGTAGTGAGCCAACATTTTAGCCTAAGCTTGGTGACAGATCCTCTTGACTAGTTTCTCTGCATGGAGATATGCTATAGCTAGCACGGGCTGAATAGATGGAATTAGAGCTGGCGCTAATGCAGCAGTAGGTCCAAACCCACACGTAGCCACGGCTGCTGCGACGCTCTCATTCTTTGTTATTGAGAGAAACATTATCGCTTGATGCACTCTATAACCGAGTTTAAGTAGCTTGCTTACTGCCAACCCTATCATTATTATAATGAAAACTATGGAGGAATAAGTTAACAAGATCTCTAGAGTAGTGTAAGGATTTTTCACGATTAATACAGCCTTCCTAGAAATGAGGATAAAGATTAAGAGGAGCATTACTAATACCGTGGAGGCTGAAAGATAAGGTTTAAGTTCCGACTCGACAAACGACACACCTTTCTTTTTAATAATGTATCTACGTGCCAACTGACCTATAACTAGTGGCACCACCAGAACAGCTACAACTGGCTTCACGATCTCTAAGATCGGCACGCTCACAGTCATCATGGAAGCATAAATGTAAAGATAAGCTGGAATTAGTACAGTACCTATAGCAACTAATATAAAGATACTAGCTGTAGCAAGTTCTAAGTCTCCCTCAGCCAGCATTACATAACCTATAGACGCCGCCGAAGCTGGAACCGTATTGGCCGCTAAAAAGCCTATTCTTATGTCCGGGTTTGATATTTTAGCAGAGACAAAATAAGCAAGCATGGGTGAGAGTGCATAAGCATATAAGATTACTATTAAAACATATCTGATCCGCTTCAAAGCAGAACTAAGTTTTTCTCCCCGCAGAAGAATCATAGACGGGAATATAGTTATAGCTGCAAGCAACATCACAATGCTCTTAAAAGCTTTCGGGGAAAATTTAGCGATTAACGGGATTGAGGATCCTACTATCACAGCAACTAAGGCTGTGATTATCGTGTATACTAACATATACTTCTTTAGATTTCCAGCTAATTTTTTACCAAAGCTCATAGGCCATCTTGTAACTGAATGATAAAAACCTATTTTAATTTTACTGACCAGTCAATTTGACCAAAAAGTCAAAAAAATATAATACTTATCATGTAGCTATATTAGTGTATGAAAAAACAAGCTTATATCAAAGAGAAAATAATAGAAGCTGCTACACATGTATTTGCTGAAAAAGGCTTTTTTAAAGCCACGATCGACCAAATTGCTAAAGAAGCTGGTGTTTCAAAAGGCCTAGTTTTTTGGTATTTCAGAAAGAAAAATAAATTAATAATAGAAGTAGCAAAACGTAGCTTGCCTCTTAACATTATATCTGGTTGCCTCCGTAAAGATTTAAAAGGCAGAGAACTTCTAAACCAAATAGCTGAAGAATATATAAAAAAGTACTCATCATACGAGAATAAAAGACTACTCTTTCAAGTACTATCGATAAAATCTATTTACCCAGTAATAGGAAGAGAAATATCTAAGCTTTGCAATAACCTACTGGACAAGGTTGCAAAAAAGGTCTATGGTCGCACTGATTTTGACAAAAAGATAAGAATGAAAGTCTTCTTTGGGGCATTACTTTGCTATTCTCTAAGCAATAATGAGGAACTAGACCCGAAAACTTATATTTCTAAAGTTATAGAAATTATAAGTCAATCAACTGAAGTTAAAGTATAAAAATGAAAATAAGCATTTAATTAAATTTTAATAGATAAAAATATGGAAGAACATATAAGCCTCCAGGGCAGATAAGAAAAGCAAACTATCATGAATAGAGGATAAGAACATTTTAATTGCAGTTTAACATTAATTTATGAGTTTAGACGTTTTTAATATCTTTCATACATCCTGCTACAGTAGCCTAGATTTTACAATAGTTCTAGTATTTATCCATAAGAGAACATGACCCTTCATACAATTATATCACTTCAGAGAAAATTTTAAATTGACAAGACTTTCTACGATTTTTGGATAGTAATGATAGTTAACTTTAGTGAGCTTGACTACAGCCTATGGGAGAAAATAGCAGGACTTTACAAACGCAAACCTATTACTCATGCCTACTTATTCTACGATGTGGTTTACGATTGCAAATCAACTGATGTAAGCTTTTTGTTAGAGGATAAAGTTATTAGAGGCATGTTACAGTTAGACTAGGGACATCTCACACAGAGTTCTTTGCTGAGCTTGTCGACGAATGGGCTGAACCACCATCTAGAGAAAAGATACATGAAACATTATCTAAATGGCGATGGTATGGCATTTTTGATAATGGTAAGCTTGTATCAGTAGCTTCAGCATATATTCGTTTGCCTGAGGTATGGATCATCGGTGGAGTCTATACACGCTTAGGATACAGGAACAAAGGGTATGACAAGTCGGTTACATCAGCTATAACCCGTGACGCTATTGCCTCAGGTGCGGTTGCAATACTTCACGTTGCTGAGGACAATGAGCCTGCCAAAAAGGTTTACAGCAAGTTGGGCTACAGATATTTAGGTAAGAGGCCTTGAATTTACTACAACCCTAATACGGATTAGTCCTCTTAAATTTTTCTAATGAATCTAATCCAGCTATAATCAACATTTTTGTGAACATTTGCTGAGAAGAATGAAATGACAAAATTCAGAGAAAAATATTCTTATTTTTTTACAGATTTGTTAAAAAATAGAAACATTTTTCTTTAATTACTCAATTATTTTATATATGGAAGATTTTTTGAGAGATGCTAGAAGTAAAGGTTTAATACCGGAGAGAGCCTTAAGAGAGATTTTTCAGAAAACGGTACTTTACTCATTATCTATTAGGGGTCTTTGGCTTAAGTATGTTTTCCAAGGTGGTACTTCTTTACGTTTATTCTATGATTCTCCACGCTATTCACTTGACCTAGACTTTACATATATTGGAGGCCAGAAAAATGTTATTCCTAGGGAAATCGAGATAGTTAGGAATACTGTTGAAAGAATATTCTCTCCATATAGTATATTAGTAGATATTTCTAGGGAGAAGCTTATATCAGAAGAAAGATTTTATAGATGTTTTCTAGTGTTCGATACATCACGTATAATTGGTAGAAAGCTAAGGATTAAGATAGAGGTCTTATGTAGAAGTTATAGTCAAGAAATGTTCTTGAAAAAAATACTTTTAATCAACTTCCCTATACAGACATCTATAGGAGTATTAGGTAAAACACCTAACCAGCTTTTGGTAGATAAGGTAGCGTCTCTTGCTGGAGGATACCATAGAGGATTTATCCGTTGGAGAGACATATTCGATATCTACTGGCTTAGGAGAAGATTTAACGCGTTAGTCGAACCAGATTATCTAGCCCTAGAATATGGGTCCTATATTGAGAAACCTGAAGACTTGGATAAACTCCAACATCTTCTTGAAAAAATATTGTCTAATGGAAAATATAAGGATATTATATCAGAATTGGCTAAAATTCTACCCTTAGGCCTAGCTTCTAAAGAATTTGTTAAACAGTACATAGAAACTTCTCTTCTGGTCATTAAAGAAGCTAAAGAGGTGTTAAATGCTTGAAGCTTTCAGAGTGGATAAAGATTCTTGAAGAATTAAAGTCAAAGGGGCTAAGAATCGTACATATAAGCTCCTTGAGTTCTCTTACAGATATCAATGCTAGAAGTTTATCGGTAACTATTTGGAGGTTGGAAAAATATGGTTTAGTCGAAAGGGTAGGGAAGGGTTGGATCTGTATAGATAAATGTACTCCTATAGATTTGGTCAAGACTCTCTTTCCATCAGCTTATCTCTCTCTAGAATGGGCTTTACATTATCACGATGTACTAGATCAGGAAATAAAAATCGTTACCGCTATATGGCTCAGCAAAACTAAGAGAGCTAAACATGGGAAATATATGTTTGAAATCCATAGCATTAAAAAATCTCTATACTTTGGTTTCGATACAAAAAATATGGTTGCTTCTCCTGAAAAAGCACTACTTGACACAATATATTTCAGAAAAAATTATCCATCATATGAGTTAAATCTAGATATTCTAAACTACAATAGAGTAAAAATTTATTCGAAATCTTACCCTAAAAGAGTCAGAAAGACTATTAGAAGAATATTTAAAGAAATGTGAACGAGAACAATGTAGTAAAACATAGATATCACAGAAATTTGGTGGTTAAAATTCTATTCTCTTCAGTATTGTCAAATTTTTCTCTTTTTCTTCCATAAATAGCTCTGTAATAGTTATAGCCGATGTAAAATTTGAGTTCAAGAAATTTTCCTATTATCTCTTTTCCCCACCTATCATATTTGCATCTTGACAGATTTACAGGCGTTTTTCAACTTCTAAAAATATTATTCTATAACTCTTTACTGATTTTCTCAAGTTAAAAATGAGATTTTTCTCAATTAAATCTAATAACCCTTTATAATACTGATTTTTACTTATTATATGGGACTGAAAGGCTTATACGTATCTTTAAGACAATTTACTTAGTGGATTAGAATTGTTGAATGATAAAATCTTTGTTTTAGACTGGCTTCCCGCTTCTATAGTCGCTAGGCGGGGGCATAAATGGTTGAAAAACTATCTTAACACTTATGGTAAGATTGGTAACCTGGTAGTATACCATAATCCTACGAGTTGGAGAGGTGTATATTACTATTCTAGGATTTTTAAACGTATTCCAGAAATGTTTTTCGATCCCTTGGAAGTACTGCTTAAAGAATCCGATTTAAGGGAAATAGATGTCTTTATAGGCTATCATTGGGTTCCAGAAAAACCTGAGGAAATGTGGGTTTGTCCATCTGAGAAAGAGACTGAGAGCGCAATTAGAGTAATAGATGAAACATATAGGCTTTACTCTGATCATGTATCCCTAAAGGGTTACTATGCCGTTTGGGAGCCTGGAGATCTTAGCTCAACTAGATACTATAAAGAGACATTTAACTATGTGAAAAGCTTAGACGACAGCCTTTTAACAGCTATAGCACCATATGTTTTTAGTTCTAGGGAATATTATGGTGGACAGCTTCCCTTAATTTTTAATGCTTTAAGCAGAATAGAGAGTCTTGACATAGTTATCGCACAGTCTTCAAACTCCGTTTATCCTTATCCGCCATATCAAGGTAGGATACACTTACTGC
>JAGGXB010000022.1 GCA_021163245.1 Thermoproteales archaeon | reverse complement strand
GTACCATTGTATTTAACTATAATATTATATGCCTCTACCTGTTTCCAGGTACATATGTTAGTTACACTTACCGTCAATCCTTTGTTAGCTGCTTCAACAAGGATATTCGCGGCTTCTTTATCCACATATAGTCGAGGGATATCTAAAGGAGACAAAGTTACTTTTTTCTCAGCCTCTATTCTTGTAGTATCCTCTGGAGCAATAAATATCACTGCCTTGGCGCCGAGAGCGACTAAGTCAAGCCATTTTTTCCCTGAATTAAAGTCTATCAAAATGATATTATTAGCAATAGGTTTTCCATTAATGTATTGATAACTTCCATCCTTGACATAAATTAGTTTTCCTGTAAGGTTTACCGTTCCACCTAGAGCGACCAAGTTTGGATATAGTGAATATGCATTGATTTTTTTGCCCAATCCCTTGATTTCAATATATGAAAAATTATTATATGGTATTGTTGTATTAAAGCTAGGTATTTCTATACTTATTGGTGTACCTTCCTTTTTTAATTCATTGAGTTTTTCTAGGGTAAACTTAACTGCTTCATAATAACCTTTATATCCCGTATATCGACTCCCGAAACTTGAATAAACCGTAACATATTTTTGAAGTTCTGTAAGATCAGGGTTTTCATCGAAAAATTGTACATAACTTTCCTGTGCACTTGTTCTGAATGATGCAAAGGACAGCATTAACAATATAGCAATGAGAGAAAAAATTATAGATTTTCTAATCGACACCTTTTTAGGAATACTTTCCATCTTTACCACCAAATGATCCATCCAAGACACGACAACATATTTTAATTCATATATAAACATTAGCAAAAAAAATTTATAAGGTGTTATCAAACAGCGGTATACAAATAAAGTTTATATAGCTAAAAATAACGTATATTTTTGGATAAATATAAGTATTTTTCCTAAAATATTTTCAATTACTGTTTATTTTTTATACAACAATTTATTAAAGAATTATAGACAAAAACAATACACTAAAGTGAGATAATGATTGTATTTTCTGATTAAAACAATTTAAATATTATATAAATTTTTGGGAAAGTTTTAAATAATATATCGTAAGAATAAGATTTGCTAGGTGAAAACATGTCATCAGAAAGTTCAGAAGTTGGATACAGAAAGGGTCTCACTGTTAAGGTAATAGCTCTGATAGTTGTGCTCGGCCTAGCAATGTTCTACATGAACTTCAGAATGTGGTGGCACATGGGTGTTACCTTAGAGCCTTTCTTCGGTGGCAGAATAGGTGCACCCATCTATTTGCCTTTTGGTTTTATATGGCTTCTAGCACTAGTAGGTTTAGCTACAAAAAATAAGGGTCTAACTGTCGCCGAGATAGCAGTACTTGTAGGTTCACTTTATGTAGTTATGGATAGCGGCTTCTTCTCATTCTTCCTAGAACCATTAGTTTGGTCTCATTTCGCATCTACAAACGCTAACTTAGCTAAGCTTCTAGATTATGTACCTGATGTATGGGCTCCAAAGAATCCAGCACTTGTAGAGAAAATATACACAGGTGGTGGAAGTATACCTGGAGAACTTATGACGCCTCTCTTCCTACACATGGTAACGTTCTTCTTCTTCATGTTAATGACATTGTTCACAGCTCTTTCCATTAAGGAACAATTTGTAGAAGTTGAAAAGTTACCATTCCCAGGAGTTATTCCTGCAAGTGAAGTACTAAAAATGCAGGAAGAAGGCTCCCTGTTAAGTTTTGCTAAGCAGAAATGGCTCTATATTGGATGGGTTTTAGGATTTCTTTTAGCATTCTACTCTACGGTAAACTATTTCTATCCACTCTTCCCGGTCTTCTTCGCCTGGGGACAAATCTACATGACTGATCTAGACAAATTCCTAAAGGGAATCAACCCATCTATTCAAGAGTGGTGGATGTTTATCCCAATAGATACAATGATATTCTTCCTCGCTCCACTAGACGTATCTTTAAGCGTAAGTATATGGACAGGATTCAAAGCGTTGATTTATCCATTCATCGCAATTGCTCTAGGCTGGATACAGCCTGGGCAGGGTACTAATGCTGGACCATTTAAGATAGTAGATTTCTCGCTATATCACGGAACCTTAGCAATAGGTCTATGGGCTCTATTATTCAGATATGATGTATGGATAAAAATGTTTAAGAGCTTAACAGAATCAGTAAAGGAGAAATTACCAGAAGGAAAATTAGACAAAAGAGTTATTATACTTGGTTTAATAGGATCTTATCTACTAAATTTGATATTGTTCGCTTCATTAGGAGCACATGTTGGATACCTATTCCTATACCTGGTATTCTTCTTTATAACAACTGTAGGAGCAGCCAGAATATGGTCTGAGACAGGACAATGGCCCAGTGGAGGTCCATGGGAGGCAGCATGGCTAACTGTTACAGTAGCTCACGGAACAGGCGTTCCAAATCCATGGCCATCTCAGACATGGTGGGCTACAAAAGCAGCTATGAGACCGACATATCACCTACCACAGGCTACATTCTATCCATGGGCTATAGTATCAACATATAAGTTGGCTGAGGATACTAAGACAAGTGAAAGAGATTTACTTGGAGGACAACTCATAGCGATATTCCTCGGAGCATTCATATCATTATACTTGGGTCTATCCCTCCTATACTCTATGGGTGCAGATAACTTCTTCACAAGAGTATGGTACATTAAAGCACTTGGAGCAAGAATTGCAAGTGCTAGAGATGTAGCAGGAGTAATAACAGCTGAGGGAGTAATGGATCAAACACAGATAAATAACTTGATAGCTGCTATAGTCGTCTTTGGTATATTATGGTTCCTAAGAGTAAAATATGCTTGGTTCTTCTTCACACCAGTCGCAATGTTCTTCTATAGCGGTATGTGGTTCCTAAGCTCTTTCGTTGCGCTGATATTCAAATTGATAGTTCTCAAGATATTCGGAACACAGGTATATGAGAAATATGCTGTACCATTAATAATCGGAGTAATCGTAGGAATGAGTTTTGGAGCATTCCTATTTGGATCTCTGGCAACTTTAGTTAAATAAAAAACATTTTTATTTTTTCTTCTTTTCTTATTTTAGTATTATTTCTTTGTTCTTTTTATAAGATTCTTCTATAGCATTAAGTATTCTTATATTCGCTAAACCGTCTTCTTCACTTGTATATGGAGAAGCTTTATTCAACAAGCTATCTACTATGTTATGTATTGATTCTTTAACAAAGCCGAAGAATCTATCATTAAGGATGCTTGCTCCATAAGTCCTAGGAAAAGTATACTTCTCAGCTGCGTATTCGATCATCTGAAACGTTGTGTCGATAAAAGCTGTAGATTTTGTTCCAATAAACTCTGATCTAAAATCAACAATACTTGGATAGGACTCTGGTAAAACCCATGATGATTCTAAAAGAGCAGTGCTTCCATTATTAAAAGTTAAAAATGCAATAACATAATCTGGCGTATCTATACCAAGATTTTTAAGAACTTCAAAGTGTGCATATGCTTTTACGCTTGAAACTTCGTTGTTATAAATCCATTTAACTAAGTCTGCTGTGTGACTCATTAAGAAATATACTACACTAGTTTTTGAAGCCCAGCTTAACATTTTGGTTGGAACATATATTGTATCGCTTAATCTTATGTAACTATATAAAACCTTCCCAAACTCACCGCTTTCTACCTTGTTTTTAAGGACAGCAAATGGAGGATTAAATCTATTACTGAAATTTACGAATAATCTTACTCCTTTATCGCGAGCTTTATCAACCATCTTTTTTGCATCCTCGAACCTTAGAGCTAAAGGTTTCTCGACAAGAACATTTATACCATTATCCAAAACAGATAAAACTGGATCTAGATGTAAAAAATCAGGAGTAGCAACAGATACAAGATCCAGTTCAAGATTTTCTAACATTTCATTATAATCTTGGAAAGAATTTTTTATATTATATCTTCTTGTTATTTCATTAAGTCTTTTCTCATTTATGTCACATACACCTACAAGTTCCACCAATGGATGAGAAATATATGCTTTAATATGATTTTCTCCTTGAATTCCAATACCTATAACAGCTGTTCTTATTTTATCCATGTCTAGCACCTGTTTTATATTAATGTTATTTGAGGTACATAAGAATTAGGGAATGGATACACCGATACATATATATTTTAAGGGATTTTCGACGCTTGAAACAAACCCATGGCTTTCATTTCTTGCAAAAACTAAAACATCGCCTTTTGATATTTTAGCTGTGCCTTCATCTGTTAAAACCATGCCTTCGCCATCGAAAACAATGAAGATTTCTTCCCTATCGCTATGCTTATGGATTTCATGTGTTTCTCCAGGCCTATATTTATGCACATTTATGAAAAGGATACCCTTATATTCTCCCTTTTTAAGTATTTGAAGAAGATCTTCTTTAACACTTAAAAAATTATGTTTAAACATATTTTAAATTCTTATTTTCCTCAATGTAAGTATTTCGCTTAACAAATATGGCGGATAATCTCCTAAACCTACAACTCTCGCAATCCTACGAGGCCAAATTATATCGGCTTCTTTAGAAATTTCATAATTAACCTGGTATATGGTAGATTCATTAAGTCCATTAACAAATACTTCTAAGCTTTCTTTGGGAAAAAGAACTTTTGATATATTTACCGTCTTGTCGCCATATTTTATATTTTCTATTTTTAAAGGATCTTTCGAGATATTCAAAAATCTTATCTTTAGTCCATCATTATTCTTTTCGATAATCTCAGATTTAATATGATTATTAAATGTTAATGGAAATCCATGAAATTTCACAAATGTTTGGGGAAACCCTGTAAGCTCTTCCTCTCCTTTAAACTTAGTGATCATTTGAATACGATAGTCGATATCATATACTAGAATATACTGATTTGAGTATTCTCGTAAAACACCCTGATAATATTTAACTTCTCCCTCAACGTCTTGAACTCTAACTGTGACAAGCCTACCTATACTATTCTCAAGTAAAGCATCATAAGTACTTCCTATTGATCCAATAGCTTTCTTCTGAACATCTTCTAGACTTTTTTGGATATCAGGTGTAGTTATACCTCCAAGAAAAGTAGTTGTTGTCCTAGTCAGAGAAGATGCTATCTTATCTTTAACATATGTCAATGCATTGTACGTTTTTCTACTAATAACCTTTGTAAGAGAAGGGCTATATAGACTTTTTAGTTCTTGCCATCTCTTAAGTTTCTCTTTTCTTGATAGGAACTCTCTAAACATCATTATAGCCTGTAATTTACCTAACTCATCCTTGTATATCTTTCTAGATACAAGAGAAGGAGGAGCCCATGGATCAATCTTAATATTATCTAAACTAAAGTCTTTGTCAACGATCCCTATTCTTTTAAATTCTTCTAATATTCGTTGGGCTTGGATCAAAAACTTTTTCTGTCCTGTTTCATGATAATTTTCAATGAGAAAGGCTAGCAATGAGAAGGGATTCTCTAGATATTCGCTTGGAAAAAATATCTCGAAACAACCTCCACTTCTAGAAGGCACGAGTATTTTTCCATAATATACTTCTTTTTCTATAAATACAAAAGCCCTTTTTCTCTCAAATAGTTTAAGTACTCTGTCTCTTGAAAACCACTCACTTATTCCATAAATTATAGAAATAATAATTCCAAGTAAAACTAGATATAGAATCGTATAAAGTGTACCTATTACGTTTTCAGGTATTAGTGTAGTCATACTCTCTCGAATATATAATATTTAAAGATATAAAAAGATTCAAGAATAGGAAGGATTATTAATAGACATGGTGATCAAAATCTCGGGAAAAGAGCTTAGGATATATAGGGATACTTTACTAGCTATAATGGGAAAAATACTAGTCGACCAATACGGTGAAGAAGCTCTTGATGCATTAGTTAAATATAGGCATGAGAAGATAAAAGAAAGATGGAGAGAAATAGCTAAAGAAACTGGTAGAAATGATCCTGAATACTTTATAAGATTATTTAGTAAGGATGCTCATGAATATGAAGTAATAAGAAGGAGTAAAAATGTATTGGAAGTAAAAGTGTATAAGTGTATACATGCAGAAATCTTCAAGAAATATAATGCCACAAAGATTGGTGAGAAACTGATATGCAGTGGAGATGAAGCAGTAACCGAAGGATTCAATCCAAAAATAAAATTTAGGAGGCCTAAGCTTTTGATGCGAGGAGACGAATATTGCCATTTTATATGGGAGCTTAAAGAATAAAAATATTTTTTATTTTGAAGGGTTCTGTTAACTTATTGTTGGTGAGATGAAAAATAAAAATTATCGAGTTTAGGTCTCCACTTCGTTAGAAACAAACCTTGTCAACCTGGTTTGATGATAAGTAGCCTCTCTTATCAAATCTTCCCAACTGTTTTCTATATTCAAATCAAATCCACAAGTTTCAGCGGGTGTTTTACCTTTTAAGCTTAAATGAGGTCTTAAGAAATTATAGTAAATAAACCAGCCATCTAACCAGATCTTAGCTGTTTCCTCACTTTTCAAATCTCTTAAAGGTTTTAACTTATCCTTTAAAGTTCCATGTAGTCTTTCAACAACATTATTTGTTTCTCTTGCTCTAATTCCAGCTCTTCTTACGAATTCAACTCTGTGCTCTTTATACCTGCTGTATAAAACTTTCTTGAAACCTTTTTCATAAGCCCACAAACCATCTACAACTACTCTCTTTGGTCTTTTAACCGGTCTCTCTTTCGCTTGTTTAAACAGCTTAATAACTTCCTCTATAGTTCTTTCTCCTGATAAATGGGTAGCAACTAAAAATTTGGTATCAGCATCAATTATTTCCCAAAACCATTTATACTCTCCATCACACTTTATCACAGTTTCGTCGACATGGAATTTCCCACTTAATTCAACTTTCAGAATATCAACAAATTCCTTAACAAGCTTAGAATACTTCATTATCCATTTCTAGTATGAAATTTTGCCTTGTGAAATTTAGGTAAGTCGGCTACTCATGATCTCTCATCTTTTACTTTGAGCAAGCTTTTTTATCGTTTCATAAGTTTCAAATTCTGGGGCTAAGGAATCATAAATTTTTAGCTTACCGAAAGATAAAATCTTTGC
>JAGGXB010000036.1 GCA_021163245.1 Thermoproteales archaeon | reverse complement strand
TAGGAGTGTTACCCTCGGGAATAAAGATATTTATTGTTCCAGAAAATTTGAAAACTCTTCTTTTTCTCTATAAATTAAAATCTATTTCTTATCAAGTGGATATCCTTTATTTTTCTATTATTTTAACTATTGTTTTAAGTATTTCTCTATTCTTTGTATCATTCCTATATTTTACACGGATGTATGAAAGAAGTTGAGAAGACTGGGAATAATTCTAATATCTATAGGGCTTTCCTTGGTAATCATAACTTTATTCGAGGATTACTCAACAAGCTATATTTCTGGAGGTGTTTTCACGGTCTTACCGGGTGAAGAAAAGGTATTAGTAAGATATTTTGGTCTAAGGACTATTAGAGTATTGATTGAGTATAAACCCTCTTTTGAAAATATAGATGTTAGAATTATTGAAGGAGAGGCTCTAAAAAATGTAGATAAATTTAATATCAAAAACATTGTAGAGTTCCAAGATGTTAATGGATTAGATTATACATTTAAAACGAATATGAGAGGATTATACGGTATTGTTATCAAGAATAAAGGGCATGCTCCTATTAGTGTAAGTGTAAGGTTCTTTTTATCAGGTTATGATTATGATATAATTTACGCAGGAATAACTTTAATCCTAATAGGAATAATATTACTTGTGGTAGATTATGTGTTATATTGGAAAAATATGTCCAAAATATAAAAAATACTATTTAAGATATACAGGCTTTGACTAAGGCTCTTATGTTTTCTTCGGGAGTATCGTGAGGTATGTCACATCCAGTACTCAATATGAATCTTTTTCTGTCAGAATTCCTCAATAATTCTTTAACAATTTCTTCTATTTGATTGGATTTAAAAGTCGAGATTACCGATGTGCTTATATTGCCCATTAAAGATGCATTTTTTATGCTTTTGTGAACTAGATCTAGAGGTACATTATCATCAAAACTATAGGCATCAATATCTAACCTATCTATACTTTCCAGTAAATGTGTCGCTCTACCACAGATATGTAATATGGTATACTTATTATAACCATGTATAACTTTACTCATTTCATTTAAAAAATTAAAGCTTGTTTCATCGAATACCTTTTTACTTACGAATACAGCTACTGGCTCTAAAATAATAATAGCATCGATTCCAGTCTTTACAAGTTTTTTAATAGCTAAGATATTAGCATTTGTTATCTTCATAAGAAGTTTTCTAATTAAGTTTCTCTTCAAAAGAATAGCTCTAGAAAACTCTAAACCCCCCATAATGCTCGATGCAATAGTCAAAGGTCCAGAAATATACCCGCATATAAAATATCTATTTTCTTTATCTTTTTCTTTCATTTTCCTTAAAGTTTCTATATAGAATGGGTATCTATCTTTGGTAGAGATATCTTCTGGCAATTTATCAATATCTGACTCATTTTTTATCTTCAGGTGAGTCTTTATCTGAGGAATATTACCCCATTTTATCTCTACACCAAATGCCTCAGGCTCATATGTAAGATCCATCCAAGGTAGAAGAATATCTAAACCATAATATTCACTAATTCTGAATTGTAGATCGGCCATTAAATCACTATCTCTAAATACAATTAATGAATCTACTCCAAAGACCTTTGAAGAATGAATCCCAATAAGAGGTGCTATTGGTACTCTCCACTCATTTTCTCCTTCTAAAGATTTCATAATCAATTCTTTTCCAGAAATATTTCTCAAGCATCCCACCCAATTCTTAACTCTTGTATGAAAAATCTATCAAAATTCTTTTGCTTGCGTAAATCAATTACAGAAACCATCCTTACTAATTCTTTAGCCAATTCCCGATACTTCTTTGACAACAAAACCATCTCAGCTCCCGTTAAAGAACCATTACCTATAAATTCAACCTTATCTCTCTCACATGGAGGAACTAAACCAATCTTTCTAGCATTTTCAAAATTTATTTTATATCCGAAATCTCCCGCAATAACAACCTTCTCAAGCATTTCGGTATTTACATCAGTTAATAACAATAATGTTTTTAATGCAGTTTTAAAGGAACATAGCGCAAGCTGAAGTTTCCTAACATCTTTCTGAGATAAAATTATATGTGCTCCGTTCAAGGTATTTGATGAAAACTCAACTATAAAGGATTTAACACCGTTAATTCTCTCAATTCTATCATCAAAAGATCCTGTAAATCTACCATCTCTATCAATGATACCCTTATCAATAAGTTCAGCAAGTAAATCAATATATCCTGTCCCACATATCCCTACTGGTTTTTCATTTCCTATAGTTCTATACAAAATTTTTCCTCCAATGATACTAAATGATTCAATAGCTCCACTCTTAGCAATAGTACCTGAAGACATACCCATTCCTTCAAATGCAGGACCAGCAGGAACAGAAGCCGCATATATCTTATCTTCTTTTTTTAAAAGCACTTCTCCGTTAGTTCCTACATCAATAAGCACACTATATCTATAATCTAGAAAATTTGAAGCTAATACATCTCCTACCAGATCTCCTCCAATATAACTACCTAGAAGCGGAAGCGTTATAACGTCAGCTTCTTCATTAACATTTAAACCTAGTTTTTTTGCCTTAATATTCTTCATCTCTCTAAAAACAGGCTTAAACGGTAATCTTCCTAGCGGATAAGGATCAATTCCAAGAAATATATGTGTCATAACACTATTACCAGCCACAACAACTCTATAAATTGAACGAAAATCAATTTTGTTACGAGTAACTAACTCTTTAATTAAACCATTAATAGTATCTATAACTGCTTTATTCAGTTTATAAAGTCCTCCCTCTTCATTACAAAATGATATTCGAGATATAATGTCCATACCATATGTAGTTTGACTATTAATTGTTGACATCTCATCTAGTAGTCTACCAGTTAGAAGATCCCTTAAAGAAACCGCGACAGTTGTTGTACCGATATCTATAGCAATTCCATACGCAGAAAATTTATCTGTAAAATCTATTATATCTCTATAACTTATTGCAATATTTAGACGTTTATCTATATGAACAAGTTGCTTCAAGAGACCCATTTCTATTTTCTCAATCTGATACCCTACTTTTTTTAAATAATATATAATTTCCTCTTCTAAAGAGTTAGAATTCATTTTTATTGCATACGGAATAATCTCGAATTCAGGATTAATTTCAAACGTTTTTATTTTTCTAGATTTACTGATTTTAGATGGAAAAATAGGGACATATATTTTGAGATCAGAGCTTGGGATAACATTACACGCAAGCCTCCATCCGTCATCAATCATTTTACCTAATAATTTCTTTTCTTCACTTTTCGGTTTATTAACTTTACCTGAAAGAATCTTAATTTTACATGATCCACACAATCCTAAACCTCCACAGACCGCTGGAATAAGGATACCGTTCTCTCTGAGGATAGTAAGCAATGTTTTTTTATCTTCTGCTTCTATCGTCTTTTTTAAATTATCAATTATTATCTTATACATGGATATTCAATATATCTATCTAACTTACACCTACCAGACGCTTGCAGATAGCCACAGCTTCCACAGCATCTTTCCCATAAGCATCAGCACCAATTTTCTTTGCAAAATCCTCAGTAACTGCTGCACCACCAACTATTATTTTTACATCTTTTCTCACACCAGCCTTTTCTAATTCTTTTATAACATTCTCCATCTCTATCATTGTAGTTGTGAGTAATGCAGACATTCCCACTATGTCAGGCTTATATTTTTTAACAGCCTCCAAAAATGCCTCTGGAGAAACATCTACACCCAAATCAATTACCTTAAATCCTGCTACCCTTAACATTGTTGCTACAATATTTTTTCCAATGTCATGAAGATCACCTCTTACCGTACCAATCACTACAGTTCCCAGCTCCTTTTCCTCTTTCTTTAATCTAGGCGATATAAGCTCATCCATTATTTCCTTGAATAAATCACCTGCAACAACAAGCTCAGATAAAAAGAATTCACCTTGCTCAAATTTTTCACCAACAATCTCCATTGCCGGTCTAAGAGATTTTTCAATTATTTCAACCGGATCTACTCCTCTCTCTAATGCATCCTTGACTAATTCTTTTGTTTCCTCAAAATCGAATGATAAAAATCCTTCTCTTATTTTACTAAAAATCTCGTTTTCTGTCATTTCTCCGTCACAAAGAAAATATATATTAACATTTTAATATAAATTCCTCTCAACATTCACAAAACGATAAAGGATATTTTCCATACTTTAAAACTGTCTTGTATGCTGTAACTATGTTCTCAGGAGGAGTAAATGGCTGTATATTATGGACCTGTGTAAAAACAAAACCTCCATTCTTACCAAATATACATATGTTTTCTTTGACATGCCTTGAAACATTCTCAGGTGTCTCATTTATAAGAATATTTTGAGTATCTACTCCTCCACCCCAAAATACCAGTTCCTCACCAAACTTTTCTTTTAGATTTCTTGGATTCATTTTTGCGGCTGAAATTTGAACAGGGTTTATTATCTCAACACCCGCATCTATCAAATCCGGTAATAAATCATAAATAGATCCGCAAGAATGTAAGAATATAAACATTTTGGAATGCTTTCTGACATATCCATACATTTCTTCATGATAAGACTTAAGCATTTCCCTATATATTTTGGGAGAAATCTGAGGCCCATTTTGTGTCCCTAAATCATCACCAAACCCTAGAACATCAACTATACCATCTAGAGCAGAAACTAACTTCTTCACATTATACATTATTACCTCTATCATATGATCAAGCATCTTCTCAGCAATTTTTTTCCTAACACTTAGATCAACTATCCAATTAGTCCATCCACGTAATCCCTGACCCCATTCATGTATACTTCCAGCACTATGGAATAACAATCCATAGCCAGTCGTCTCCCTCAGAAAAATAGCATTTTCTCTCAGTTTTCTCAAAGTTTTATCACTAATTTTATGCGCTTCCCAGTTATAATCGTCTATATCATTTATACTCTTTATTTTTTCTAAAGGATGATAATTACCATCAAAATAAAATCCCTTAGGAGGCATTCTCGAAATAACTATACCTTTATCATTTCTAATAACCCAACCTCCCCTCCCATCAGGTTCAGGATTAAAATTTATTGGGACTTCACACTCAACTCCATTTGGTAAAGTCCATTTCTTCCACTCTCTTCTATATGGACCACAGGGCGGTAAAGACCTTGTTATATCAATAACATCGACTCCAAACAACTCCAATATCTTCTTTTCAGGCTCTGCCAATTGTTGTCCAGTATCATAAACTCTAATCGTGCTATTCCTTATTTTTAAAAAATTTATAAGTTGATAATAAGCTAAAGCAGTTATACCTGTAGATCTCATAGATCCTAAATCAATAGGTATCCTATCAGGTTCTTCATGTTTTAATGCTGTAATTAATCTTTCCCGTTTCGTCATCATATTAGTTATCACATATAGTATTTTTGATAGATATAATTTAATACCTATTATAGATACTTTAACATATGCTTCCAGCTGAAAGACTATACAATGCTTTTAAAAACAAAAAATCCGATACCTTTCCATGGTTTGCAGACCTAACTTACTGGTATTCCTCTAAACTAAGATCTGGCACATTACCCGAGAAATATAAAGGTGAAGGTCTTCTGAAACTCTACCAAGAACTTGGATGTGGTGCTCATGAAGAACTATACGGACCTGTTGTCAAAATAAAATACAGAAATATAAATGTTAAGAGATATAGAACGGAAAAAAATGGTACTATAACTGAAGAAATTGTATATTATACTCCTATTGGAGAACTTAGAGGTATTAGGAAGTATTCATGGACGTCGTTTAGTTGGGCTATTACACAGTATTTTGTTAAAGATTATAACGATCTGAGAATATTACAATATATATATAATAATATAGAAATTAAACCGAACTATGAAGCTTATGAGAAACAAGACAAACTTATAAAAATGTGGGATGGATGGGGAATTGTAAGTTCCTTGCCTCCAAGAACACCTTTTGCAAGAATGATCATTGAATGGGCAGGAGCAGTTAACACATTTAGATTATATTATCGGTACAGGGAAATTTTTGATGAAACTATAAAGGTAATGGAGAAAGCAGATGATCCGATTTACGATGCTATACTTGAAGCACCAGCAGATTTTGTCTATTTCGGCGAAAATATAAGTAGTGACATAGTTGGGACAAAGTTCTTTTTGAAATATTACAAACCATACTATATAAAAAGAGCAAGTCAACTACATAAAAAGAACAAAATGATATATGTTCATATAGATGGTAGATTACGCGGAGTACTTGAATATGTAAGAGAAACAGAAGTTGATTGTGCTCAGTCACTTACACCTTCACCGGCCGGAGACATTGAAGTCGAAAAACTCAGAGAAGTTGCCGGACCAGGAATAGTACTATGGGGAGGATTACCAGGAATATTTTTCAGTAAAAATTATACTGAGAAAAACTTGATAAATATATTACAAAAAATTATAAAAACATATAGTTCAGATAATATGTTTATTATAGGTGTAGCTGATCAGGTACCTCCTGACGGAGATATAAAAAGAGTTAAACTAGTTACGGAGATAATAGAAAAAATTAAAAGATACTAAATTAAAGGAATTTTATAACGTTCTTGTACCCTTTTAAAATTTTCCCTAATCATCTTTATCGCATACGGTACATATTCCAATATATCTCGAGCTGTTAAACCATCCTCTCCTTTATTCTCAGCAGCTAAATCGCCAGCAAATCCATGCAGAAAAACTCCCATTCTAACAGCATCTTCAAATGATAAACCTAAAGTATACATAGCTGCTATTATCCCAGTTAATATATCTCCAGAACCAGGTGTAGCCATACCTGAATTACCACTCATATTTATGAAAACTTTACCATTAGGATATCCTATTAATGTATGAGCACCCTTCAAAACTATTACATGTTTCATTTCATGAACAGTTTTTCTTAATACACCTATTTTATCTTCTTCTATATCTTGGATATTCAATTTTGTTATCCTTGACATTTCTCCTAGATGAGGTGTTAAAACAGTTTCTTGTCTTCTATTTCTAACAATATTAACATCCCTTGAAACAGCCGTCAACCCATCCCCATCTATGATCAAAGGTTTATCTATTTCCTTAATTAACCAAAGAATAAGCTTCTGAGTATCAGTGTTAAGCGATAAACCTGGCCCAATTATTACTATATCAGACATTTCTACGAATTTTAATATTTTATTTCTCTCTTCAAAAGAAACACTTCCTTCCTCTGTCTCAGCTACCGGAATAAAAACAATCTCGTTTCCAACAGATGATATAAAGGGAACTATAGATTTCGGGGCAATTAACCTAACATAACCACCTCCACTTTTTAAGAAAGCCATAGATGAAAAATAAGGTGCTCCAAAATATCCAAAAGCACCAGAAATGACTAATGCCTTACCAAAAGTTCCCTTGTGACCTGCTGGATCTCTAGGTGGAATAGGAACTGGATCATTTGTTTCAACATTAATTTCTTTAAAATCATATAATTGTGGAGGATATGAAATATGAGAAACATATAAACTTCCACAATATTGATAACCTGGATACAAAATATTTCCGAGTTTAGGTAAACCGAAGGTAACAGTATAATCAGCTTTAACTGCAACACCCATAACTTTTCCATTATTACCATTTATACCTGAAGGAATATCTATACTCACTACTATTTTTCCACTATTGTTTATAAAGTCTATAACATTTCTGTAAATTCCTTTAATATCACGAGATAATCCTGTTCCAAAAATTGCATCAATAATAATGTCTGATGAATAAATAGCTTCTTTTAGTGGTTCTAAATTTTTAAACCCATTTACATTATATAGAGGTATACCTATTTTTTCTAGTATCTTATAATTTTCTAATGCAGAGCCTTTTATCCTATTAACATCTCCGATAACAAAAACCTTTACGTTATATCCATAGGAATATAATTTTCTAGCTACAACAAATCCATCTCCTCCATTATTGCCTGTACCACTTATCACAACGACATTCCTCTTCCTATGAAAATCTTTTTCAAGTATAAGGGATACAACAGCATTACCAGCATTTTCCATCAGAATAGAACTAGAAATTCCATATTCTTCAATAGCAATCCTATCAAGTTTTTTAATATCTTCTACACTACAAATTTTCATAGTTTTCACTTTATTTCTTTACATGGCC
>JAGGXB010000142.1 GCA_021163245.1 Thermoproteales archaeon | reverse complement strand
CCTTTGATAATAGTTTTATCTATACTTACTTTAAATAATATTAGTTCAATGCCCTCGACAACAACAGTTATAATTACATTAAAAACACCTTTTAATCATCCACTAGATAAAGCTTTAGTAGAAATATCCTATGCAAAAAAAGACACAGTAATTTACCAGACAGATGACACTGGAAAAATAGTACTTTATGACATACCTCTTAGCACTAAAATAAAGTTAAAAATCTTAAAGTGGAAAAATATAACAATTAATTATCAAACGACTTTCCTTGTTCAATCCCGTTTCACATATCGAATAAATATTGTAGTCGAAAAAGTAGGAATAATAAATATTAAAGTTTTAGACATAATAGGTAATCCTATTGTAGGTGCAAAGATAAAACTGAACGATATATACTTCTTGGGACATACTGATACTAGGGGAATCTTTAAACTTGAATTACCCGAAGGAAAATATTCTTTACAAATAACTAAAAACACTGAAAAATCAATAATCAGCGCCAAGGTTAATGGTAATCAGATAAGTGATATAGTAATCATCTTAGATTCTGTTCTTATTCGTAGTGATTTATTTATGAATACAGGTGAAATTGTTAGCATTGTTTCCCTTATAATCTCTGTTATGATCCTTTTATTCGGTTTATATACAAAATTTACAGATAGAAATAATAAGATTAAAACCGAAGATTCTATTCAGTAAAAAGCTTTATTGGATATTTTTAATATTATGTGTTATTAAATTTTTAAATGTGGAAAAAATACTAGATATACCACCTAGAATAAAGGTTTTGGAAGCATTGGGAGCGATTGCCGACGGTAGAATAAAACTTTTAGATTCAAAGAATGCCTTTGTCTTATCTTCAGATGGTTCTAGAAAGTATAAAGTATATGTTAACCTAGAGAAAAATGAGGCATATAGTACGGATAATGGAACGAAATATCGCGGTTATATCGGTTATCCCATCATAGCTTTTTTAATGTTACAGAAGAAATTACCATTTGATAAAAAAATAGCTGATGCTTTGAAAGAAATACCTTGGAAAAAACTCAATGAGAAATATAAAAGATATTATATCGTTGAGAAAATCGTCAAGGAAAAAGCAAAAAATAATGGTGTCGACTCAAAGGATATAGATATTCTTGTAAAAGATGTATTAAATGAACTGAAAAAATTAAGACTGAAATATGTTTCAAGAGAAACAGACCTTACAGCTTTTTTCTAACTATCAACACTTATTATGGTGATATTATAAAGTAATATATTGTATGAAAATTAAGGAATCTCTCCTCGAAAAAATTGAGGAAAAATATCCAGGGTATCTTAAAGGAGAAAAATTAGATAAGTTTCTAGAAGAATTCGATATCAAGTTTGCAGCTGGTCACTGGGCTGCTGGAGACTTTTTGGACAGATTCGCTACTGATGGATATTGGCCCGAGCTAGATAGTTCTCTAGAATCACAAATAGAAAGAGTAGCTTATGCAGGAATAAAAGGAATAGAATTCCACGATTATTTATTTTTGAAAAAGGGTCTTGAAGTTGATGAAGATACTATAATAAGAACAAAAGAACTTCTCGAAAAACATGATCTTATACCAACGACTATGGGAATAAATATGTTTACGGATCCTAAGTGGAAATTTGGTAGTGTTACTAATCCAAATAAAGAAATACGTGAAGAAGCTCTTCAACGTATTATATTAGCTGCAGATATTGCTAAAGAAATAGGCTGTCAAGCATTTAGTTTTTGGCCTGGACAGGATGGTTGGGACTACAACTTAGATTCAAATTACCAGAAAAAGTTTAACTGGTTTTATGAAGCTGTTTTTGAAGCTTCTAAAAGAGCTAAAGAATTGGGATTAAAGTTTGGAGTGGAGGCTAAGTTAAAAGAACCAAAGGAAGGAAATATGATTATTCCTACGACTCATTTAGCAGGATGGATAGCCTATAGAATAAACAAAGAATTAGGGGGACAATATATGGGTGTTACTATTGACTATGGTCACGAACAAATGTATGGTGTAGAACCTGCGTTTACAGTATATGTCTTGCATGAAATGAATGTGCCTATAGCAAACTTTCATGTAAACACAGCAAAATTACGAAGTAATGATGAAGATAGAATTTTTGGAACAGGAGATATTTGGAGATTCATAGATTATCTATATGCTTCTGTTGATATAGGATATAATGGGTGGTTTGCTGAAGACCAATTTACATACAGAATGAATCCAATTGATGCAATGAGATTAAGCAAAGAAATGTTTGGAAACCTTATGAAAAAAACATTACTAATATATGCTAGGAGAAAAGAGCTGGAAGAAGCTAGACAAAGTAATGATCAAGCAAAAGTAATAGACGTAATAAAAGAAATAATTTTGTATAAGTAATTATTTATTTTTTAAGTTTTCTAACCATTTTTTATATGCAAGAACATTAACTTTTTGGATATTCACAGGGTCTACTTTCCATTTTCTATCATATGTCAGAAAACCGTTTAGTTCACCTTCAACGTCATATAACTGTGTATAACAGTAGCCTGCAATCTCCGACACTTCTGCTATAGCTAAAACGATATCTCTGTATTTTCTCTCAACATCAAATGGACTAGGAAGAACCATATAAGCTATTTTCGGCCTATTTAGTATAGGTTTTTGACCTTCTATACCCCACCCTCCAAATTCACTTATAATAATAGGTTGACCATCATAATTGAAAGCTTTAGACATCAAATGTCCCGAAGCTGGAATTTCCGATGTACCTTTACGGTACTCATCCCAAAGTTTTTTGTATTGTAGACCAGTTAGCTTTGTAGTATCCCTATAATCGTGTATATCTAATATATCCGTAGCAACGTGAGAATAACCACTAGTATCTATGACTAATCTAGTCGGATCAATATTTTTAGTCTCTTTATATACACATAAAACTAATTCTTGCTTTACTTTATCCTCATACAAATCGTTTCTCTCATTAAAAGGTACCCATGCAATAATAGATGGATGATTAAAGTCTCTATTCACTATATTTCTCCACTGAACAATAAAATCCTCTATATTTTTCTTATTTATTTCCATTCCCCAATCTCCCATTTCTTCCCAGATAACAACACCAAGTCTATCCGCAAAATAGAGATACCGTGGATCTGGAGGTTTTTGATGAGCTCTAACACCATTAAACCCTAAATCTTTAACAGCTTTAAGATCCTTGAGAAAATCCTCTGGTGTATCCGGAACATATATTCCATTAGGATAGAATCCCTGATCTAAGACAGCTTGAAAATATAAAGGCTTATTATTAAGGAATATATTTCCATTTCTTACACTTATTTCTCTTAGACCAAAATAACCTTTAACTACATCTTCTATTTCTCCACTATTTTCAATCCTTAAAGTCAATGTATAGATATCCGGATCATCAACTGACCATAGATGAATTTCTTCAAGTTCCATCTCAAAATCTAAGAAACTATTGTTTACTTCAACAGATTTATATCCTACACTACCCTCATAGAAGAAAACCTCAACAATCAACTTACTACCATCTAACTTACCGCCCATCTTCACTTGTATACGTATTGTTCCATTTATCTTAGGAAAAACTTTAAACCATTCAATATAACCTATTCCGGCCTTCTCAATCCATACAGGTTGCCATATACCAGTAACTCTCATATATCTACATCCAGAAGGATGAAAATTAGAATCTTGTTTACCTCTAGGCTGATCTTCATGCTTATCCACTACTCTTATTACCAGACGATTATTCCTCTTTAAAAACTTACTTACTTCAAATTTAAATGAATCATATCCTCCCTTATGCTCTCCCAATTTTTTCCCATTTAGCCATATCTCTGAAAAATAATCCACTGCTCCAAAATTAAGAAAAACATTTCCGTTTAGCGTTTTATCGCTTACAGAGAAATCTTTCATGTACCAGACAATATCATGAAAACTTTCATCGCCTATACCACTTTTCTTGCTCTGATAGGGGTATGGAACCAATATCTTCTTTGTATAGGAAGATATATCATTCATTTCCTCAATGGTATACTGGTTATAGTCGTCAAATTCAAAATACCATAAACCATCTAGCAACCTAATCTCTGATCTTTCAAAATCAGGACGAGGAATTATCATACCCATCATATAATATAATAGCTTATTACGATAAAATAATTAATCATTTAAACTAGCCTTATTTATGTCTAAAAAGATAGTCTTCTACCATATTTATCACTTCCTTAAAATTGTATTTTTCTCTTTCCGGCCTTATCCCATAATATTTTTCCGATAAGGGTTGTGAACATACCATAGCTTCACTAATAATATCTTTAAATTCTTTTGGAGGAAGAATTGCAACAGCCCTTACCTCCCCTCTTTTAATATTAGAAATGTTTGTGACTACTGTAAATCCCTCTTCATCTGTGGATACACGTAAAACATTTAGATTTCTAATACTTTCATGAATAATTACAGAATTAATCCTTACTCCCAAAATATCCACAGCATAATCTGGATAATTGCCACTTAAAAGCAGACGAAACTGTAATCCTAGTAATGTACGTATTATCCATTTTATCCAAACAATAATATAGTTATTACTATATTCGAGATTATTAATCTTAGGCATTAACTCATCAGCCAAAGAATTTACATGTTCCAAAAAATCTTTAAATTGTTGAGACGATATTAATATATCATTTGGGAGAAAAGAATATTTTATAACCATCAATTTTGATTGAATATTTTTTATCTTTTTTAATATTTCATCTCTTCTAATAGAAAATGGAAGTCTTCTATTCCGAATAATATCCTGTAAATTTTTTATTGCAACCTCTGCAATTAAAATCCTATAATCATTTGACGTGTCCAATAAACAATCACCATATAATAGATACTATAACCAATGAAAAAAATAGTGGATAAATTTT
Organism: Thermoproteales archaeon; assembly: GCA_021163245.1. Classification (GTDB taxonomy): domain Archaea; phylum Thermoproteota; class Thermoprotei; order Thermofilales; family Thermofilaceae; genus JAGGXB01. The sequence goes on along the minus strand of JAGGXB010000142.1, from coordinate 15,743 downwards.
CAGGACACTAATATTAACTCAATAGGAGAAGAATCCTTAGAATCTTATATACTCTTTAACATTATTTTTATTAGTATCGGTAAATAAACTAGACATTCAAGCACATTTCTTTAAACGACTGCTTTACAAATCTGTGGTCAAAATAGAATTAAAAATAATCTCTATAGTTATATTGCTTTATATTTTAAATAAAACATAACCAAGCATACCCACGTAAAAAATATTTTAATATCTTATCACTCTAAGTATTTCTTCATAATAACATATTAGATCTCAAAAAATTTATCATAACTAAAAATATTCATAATTGGGAATAATTATGAAAGCCAAACTTGACTGCATCCCCTGCCTTGTCAGACAAACATTAAGGACATTACGTATAATGAATATGGATGAAAAAACACAGAAAAAGGTTCTAAGAGAGATACTTAAGACATTATATTATCAAGATTGGGATGTGTCTCCACCCATTATAGCACATAATATACATAGAAAAATTCGAGAACTTACAAAAATAAAAGATCCATATAGAGAAATAAAAATGAAGAGCAATTACAAGGCATTAGAGATATATAATTATGCGAAAAGCCTTATTGAAAAAAGTAATGATAAATTACTCACTGCCGTAAAAATATCTATTGCCGGTAATATTATGGACTTTGGAGCCTTAGAAAATCCAAATATCGAAGAAACATTAAATAAAGTTCTAAAAATGAATTTTGCAATCAATCATTATGATACTTTCAAAAAATATACATTTGAGAAAAACAAGTTGCTATTTTTTGCAGATAACTCAGGAGAAATAGTTTTCGATAAACTATTACTCGAAACAATGAACAAGTTACGAGATTACCCCTTTGAGAAAGTCACAATTGTAGTTAAAGGTGGCCCAATTATAAATGATGCCACGGTTAAAGATATTGAGTATGTAGATTTTAGCTCTATTAAAAACCTTGAAATACGAACAATATCTAACGGCGATCCTGGTACCGGACCAGAAAGAAACAGTGAAACCGTTAAGAAATGGTTAAAGGAACATGATTTTAATATAGCGAAAGGACAGGGAAATTACGAAGGTATGAGCGAGCTATCTAATATTTTCTTTCTTTTGATAGTAAAATGCAATGTTATTGCAAAGGATATAGGTGCAAGAATTGGAGATATAATATTAAAATTTCATAGTAACCAATTATGAAAAACAAAACTTCTCTTCGCAATAGATCACATTTATATTTCATATGGGGTGTAGCTGGAATAATAACCATCTTTGTCTCTCAGCTGATGAATTTATTTAACTTACTCTCAACTTTACTTTTACCAATTCTCTATCTTAAAGATCTCTACGATGAGATAATGTATCGAAAACATTCACGTGAACCTAAGTGGTGGAACTTATTTGAACATTCTACTACAGCAATTTCCTTATGTTTAACGAACATTTATATTGGTATAAATAACCTAAACATATATTACATAACGCTTGGTCTTCTCTACATGATAGACTTTTTATGGGATATATACCAAGATTATAGAAGTAAAAATCTTTAATAAATTAAAAATCATTCTTTAGGGTAAAATCCATAATTTTTAAGAAGATCTACAACTCTGGGAATAACTTTATCCGCTAGCTCTCGAGCATCAACTTCTAAAAGTAATCCCTTTTCTTTATAATATTCTATAATCGGCGCAAACTGTTTCTTATAGACATCTAATCTACGTTTAATAACCTCAGGCGTATCATCCTTTCGCTGAATAAGTCTTCCACCACATATATCACATATCCCAGGTACTTTAGGAGGCTTAAATTTCACATGATAAATAGCACCGCATTGAGAACATATTCTTCTTCCACTAATTCGTTCAATTATTACTTCATCTGGTGCAACAAAGTTTAGCACACGATCCAAAATAATAAACTCGTCTAAAGCCTTTGCCTGCTGCAATGTTCGTGGATATCCATCCAGTATAAAACCGTTTTTACAGTCATCCTCAGATAAACGTTTCTTTACAGTCTCTATAACAATTTCATCAGGAACAAGTTCTCCTTTTTCAACATAACTTCTAATCTTTTTACCTAGTTTTGTTTCCCTTTTAATCTCATCTCTGAATATTTCACCCGTAGAAATATGTGGAATTTTATATATTTTTGATAAAGCTGAAGCATAAGTCCCCTTACCTACTCCTGGAGGACCAATAAAGACTAATTTCATCCTTCCACCATTATAGATACTTATAACTATCTAATATTGCTATTTCATAATTTTACCCATGTATTCCAAAATTAGACGAGGCTTATTTGTTGTTATGTTATCTACATCCATATTTATCATATTTTTAAGATCATCTAACTTATCTATCACCCAAGCATTTATAGTAAGACAACTTAGATGTATTTTCCTAACGAGATCTTTTGATACATGTAAATAATATAAATCAATTCTATTAGCCAAAGAAGATATAGTATGCATAATCAAATCATCACTATATCTATTCGAAATTAAAACTGTTGGAAAATATTGAAAACTTTCCTTGAAACGTTTTATTACACTTGAATCAAAAGAAGAAATAATGATGTTTTTATGTGCACCTATATTTTCTAATAGTTCACCTACCATTTCCTCTATTCCACTATCTTTCAACTCTATTTCAACAAAAACATCACTATCCAATATAACCTCTAAAGCTTCTTCAAGCGTAGGTATTCTTTCACCTTTATATCTATCAGAAAACCAGCTACCCGCATCAAGCTTCTTTATTCTTTCTAATGTATATGTTTCAACTAGGCCTGTACCATTAGTTGTCCTGTCAACAGTCTTATCGTGAATAACTACTAATTTATTATCTATAGTTTTCCTTACATCTAATTCTATACAATCTACTCCTAACTCAATTGCTTTTTTAAAAGAAGCCAATGTATTTTCTGGAGCCTCATCTGGTGCTCCTCTGTGACCTGTAATGGTTAACATAAAAATGATTAACCATCTTTTATTAAAAAGCTTAGCTACACTTAATTTTCCTAATATAACAAACTTTAATACATATAGTTGGGACTATACATTATATGAAACCTGAGGAAGTTGTTCAGAAATTAAAGATAACAAAAATATTAACTATTCAAGATTATCTACCAATTCGTGGAGATCATCTTGGCTTGGGACAAGATCCTAAAAACTATCCCTATCCAGACTATAGTATAAAACTTAAAGAAAATACCGGTATAAGTTTAGATATAGTGAATTCAAATGAATTAATAGAGAAATTATCTAAAATCGACAAGAAAAAAGCAGAAGAGATCGCTAATATTTGGATAAGTGAATCAAAGGGAGTAACTGGAGGAGTAAAAAAATACGACATTATAAGAGCAGCTAAACTTTATCTTTCTCTAAAAGAAATATTAAAAAACCATAATGCAAATGCTTTGACATTAGCAAGTTGGCATCTTGCTACAAATTATGTAGGTCCTGCAAAAATCAACATTATGCCACCTTTATCATGGTTAGAGTTAGGCAAAGAGAATATACCTGGATGTTGTCAAGGATTAGTAGACTGTTTAGTTACTCAAATAATTGGTAATTATATTTCTGACGGTTATCAAGGATTTGTCGGAGATATACTAAACGATTGGAAAGATTGGAAAAATGTTCTGATTAAAGACTATCCCGAAAATATAATTATATTGGGTCACTGTGGTGCACATATAAATCCACATGGAAGGGACCGTATACCTTACATTATTCGTGAACATATAGTAGCAAGGTCTAAAAAACTTCCACCACCCTGGAAACCTGACGAAACACCTACAGCTACAACTGTAGAATGGCCTCTAGATGAAAAAGTTACAATTACTAAATTTGATATATATAATAGGAGAGTGTTCATAACAACTGGAACAGTAATAGACGGAAATAAAATTTTTAAGGATTTCTTTAACACATATTGTACCAATAAAATGGTAGTAAAAATAAATCCTCCACCGGGATACCATATTGTAGATAAAAAGGAAAAATGGAATAAAATACGTTCAGAATGGGGTAATCATTTTGTAGCTTTTTATGGAGATCTAACAAGAGAAATAGAGGAAGTTTCATTCTTACTTAACTTTGATGTAATAAAAGATAACCTTTTCTTAACTAAAGAAGAATAGATTACTATATTTTTTCAAAACAATATTTCTTCGCAATATTAACTATAGATAAAGCTAATCCAATATAGTTATGAACATCTAGTTTTAACAATTCCTTTTTTAGGTTATCTGGTATTCTGAGATTTTTAATGATCTCTACGAATTTTTCCTTATTTATAGTTTTTCCTTGAAAATATGGTTTAATTTTTTCATATGCATCCTCGTATCCATGAACTCTAAGAAATACTTGTATTGCCTCAGCTAAAACTTCCCAATGCTTTGACAGGTCCTCTTCGATATTCTCATAATCTATATCTATCATTTCTAATCCTTTAAAAATATTCTTTAATGCTAGGAAAGAGTGTCCTATTGCCAAACCATAATTTCTTTTAATAGTCGAATCAGATAAATCTCTTTGAAGACGTGACACTTGTAATTTACCGGCAATAGACTCCAATAAGGCATTTGAAATAGTAAGATTTCCTTCAGCATTTTCAAAGTATATGGGGTTTACTTTATGTGGCATAGTTGAAGAACCAACTTGACCGTCCTTAAATTTTAATTTAAAGTATCCCAACATGATATATAACCAAACATCGGTAACAAAATTTAGTAAAATATAATTTACGGACACAATTTTCCTAAGGAAATCTGATATAGTATCATGAATATTCCTTTGAGTAGTTATAAGTATAGGTTCCAGATCAAAATTTTTAATAAACTTTTTACTAAACTCTATCCAGTCAATCTGAGGGAAAATGAAACTTAAGGCATTATAGTTACCAACAGCTCCATTAAGTTTACCTGGAAACCTATAGTTAATTAAATCTGAATAAACTTTACAAAGCCTATATGCAAAAATCATAAATTCTTTACCAATTGTAGTAGGTACAGCAGGTTGACCATGCGTTCTTGAAAGAATCACGACATCTCTCCATCTTACACCTAGATTAATAATTTTTTTAATAACCTGGTTAAGCAAGAATAGATATTTCTGTAAAAATGTTCTTAGAATAATAGAATATGCTATATTGTTAACATCTTCTGATGTTAAACCTAAATGGATATATTTCGCATAAGTATCTAGTTTATTCTTATGAAATTCTTCTCTCAAGAAATATTCTATAGCTTTAACATCATGTTTAGTTCTCTTTTCAATACTCTTAATTTTTCTGAAATCTTCTAAACTAAATTTTTGATAAATTTTCCTGATCTTTTCCTTGGCTAAATCTATATCTTTATCCGAGAGAAACTTTGAAAGCAGTATAACATATTCAATTTCAACTAACAATCTATATTTAACTAAAGAAAACTCTGAAAAAATATTCTCTATTTCCCTAATATCTTCGCGATATCTGTCATCAAGAGGAGATATAGGACACATTCTTAATCCCTAACAATAGTCATATTTCTCTCTGCTCCTACAGAGATTATCTTTATAGGTACTTTTAAAAAATCTTCAATAAAACCGATATATTCTTTTGCTGTATCAGGCAATGCTTCAAATCCCTTTCTAGAAATTTTTTCCCATTCATCATTATCAATTCCTTCCCATCCTTTTAGAGTTGTATATACTGGTTTCACCTTATACAGTTTTTCTGCACTAGTCGGAAAATACTCGATAGTCTTACCATCTAACTCATATGCAATAGCAACCTTTATTTCATCTAGACCACTTAGCACATCAAGTTTAGTTAAAGCTATCTCATTAACACCATTTATCCTACACGAATATTTTAACGCTACAAGATCTAACCATCCACATCGTCTAGGTCTCCCCGTAGTTGTACCATATTCATATCCTTTTTCTCTTATTCTGTTAGCTAATCGACCGAATATCTCTGTAGGAAAAGGACCTCTACCAACTCTGGTAGTATAAGCCTTAGTTACACCGATAACCTTCTTAACAAAACTCGGTGGAATTCCTAGTCCTGTAAAAACACCTCCTATTGTTGGATTTGAAGATGTAACAAAAGGAAAAGTTCCATGATCTATATCTAAAAGTGTGCCTTGGGCACCTTCAAATAAAATTTTCTTTCCTCCACTATGAGCTTCATATAAGTACTCAGTAACATCACATACATAATCCTTTAAGATAAAAGAGTAATTCTTGTATTCCGAATAAATTTTCTTAGTATAATCTTCTAGTTCAGCAACGTTTCTTATAATGTCATAAATAATAAGCTCCTCCTTTTTTAGATTAAGAACATCTTTCAACTTCTCATAAAAATTGTCTGAAACAAGATCATCTATCCTTAATGCTTCGTTCCTCTTCATTTTATCAGAATAAGCAGGACCAATACCTCTACCAGTAGTGCCTATTTTTCTACTACTATTCTTAATTTCTTTACCTCTATCAATAATCTTATGATATGGCATTATCACATTAGCTTTATAGCTTATTTTCAAATCCAGATTTATTCCTCTATTCTTAATAGAATTTATCTCATTGACAAGTATACCTGGATCAATAACCATTCCATTTCCCAATACACCTACTAATCCTCTAACAACACCTGAAGGAATTAAATGAAATTTAAAAACTTCATCTTTAATCATCACTGTATGTCCCGCATTATTCCCTCCATTGAACCTAGCAACTATATCGAAGTCTTTAGCTAAGAAATCGACTATTTTTCCTTTCCCTTCATCGCCCCATTGCAATCCTATTACAACACTCACAAATAATTAAGAGAGACCATTTTTAAATTACTTACTAATCAAACTAAAGCGAGTATGTAATAAAAAACACATATAGAAGCAACAATACACCTGACAGAAATAATATTATATAGAATAGATTTGATAAAAAGCCTGAGATAGCATTTGCATTAAGGAGTTTCTCCCAAGCCATAATGGTCAATGATATCTATTCATAAGAATATTAAATATATAACGTTTATCAAACAAAAACGTAATCTAATTTAAAAATTTTAAAAAAATACTAAATTCAATAGAAATTTTTTATTAATTTTAACTTAATTATTTTTCACAACACCATATTAAATAATCTTAAAAACAAAATGTATTTTTCATTATTTTTTTAAATATAGCAATATTTCCTTTAAAAGACTAACGTGTCTATTTTCATCTTCGTTTATTAATTCTAGTATTCTTTTTACACCTTTATCAAGTTCACCTAAATCAACTATCAATTTTGTAACTATTTCGGTAACATATTCTTCTCCTATTTTACCTTCATAACTAACCAATTTATTTAATATTTTATTTAGTTCATCAAGCGAAATACTATCTTTTTCCCGTATATAGTCATTTATTTCTCTTACAAGGTCTATAGACATCAAATAAAAGTTTCCGAGAAGATAAGCACAATTCTTATCTTTATCCTTAATAACCACCTTGTAAATATTTGCAAGATCGCTAAGAATCATATAATGCTTAGTTGAATCAAAACTAATAAAATCTAGAATACCAGAAACAAAACTATCAGAAACTTTATTCGAAAGATCATTATATAGTCTAGCAGTAACCTTTTCAATCTCTGCCAAACAGAGAAAAATACCATATATAGATGAGCCTAACTCAGTATTCATAAAATAATTATAAAAATGCCTGTATATTATCCTATCCTTACATAACAAGGCTCAATATGAACTATTACATCGACGTTTCCAAGACTATCCCTCAATGAAGATTCTATAGTGGAAGCAATCTTATGAGCATCTTCTACATCCAGAGACTTATCAACGGTTATCACAATATCAACAAATAGTTTATCCCCTACTTTTCTTGCCCTAATATTTCTTATCTTTCGTACACCTTCTGTACCCGTAACAATTCTTTTTACTTCTCTTAAAATACCCCTAGGAGCAGTGTCTAAGAGTATATGTAAACTCTCCTTTAATAAACCTGTAGCTTCATAAGCTAATATACTAGCGAGTAAAAATGAGATAATAACATCAAAAATGTAAAAATTATATATCGCTAAAATTAAGGCGAATATCACTGCAAAGGTTCTAAACACATCCCCTAGATAGTTTATATAGTTTGCTTTAAGAACAGGACTATTATGTTTTTTAGCTCCATGATAATTAATATAAGATAAAATTGCATCAGCTACCAACGTTATCAATAAAATAGAAATTCCAACAAATGTATTAAACAATCTTTGTGGATTTAAAATTCTTTGAAAACCCTCATAAACGATAACTACAGAAATTAGAAAAATAAATATTACTTCAGTGTAAGCAACCAAACTTTCTATCTTTTCATGACCATAAGGATGAGATTCATCAGGCGGCTTTTTACTTACTTTAATAGCGACGTATCCAAAAATTAGATTAATAATATCTAGAAAGGAATCAATAGACTCGGTAAATATTGAAAGACTGTTTGTTATAAAGGCTAAGATGCCCTTAGCCAGCGTCAACAATATCGATGAAACAATACTGACCAATGCATATTTTTCGCTATTCATACCTTCTAATCGAATACATATAATCTCTTATTAATTTTACTTAAAAATATTGTTAATCAAAATAATATCCAAAAGAATTTAGGCATCAAATATATTTTATCTATTGATATTATATGAGAGGCCAAATATCGCTTCTTGTTATTATTTTCATGGTATTATTATTTTTATTCATGTTCTGGTTTATACCTAAACAATATAGGAATTATAATAGTCTGATAGTAATAGAAAGTATAAAATGGAAAGATAATGAAGGAAAAAACATATCTGTAGCAGAGTCCAATCAGTTAGTCAAAGTCATTATAACTCTCTCAATCAATGGCGAATATATAGGATATATTACTTTTAAAGTAAGAAAAGATGTAAGATTTCTACCTGATAAAGACGTTGCATTCTTAAGACAATATTATATATTGAGAGATAAAGAGCAAATTACTATAACATTATCTTTTATTGCCGAAAAAAGTCTCTTAACAAGAGGATATTTTGTCGAGATTGACTGGAAAAATAAAAGATATGTTATGCCAAATAGCTATCCTCCAAGACTCAGAGTAATACCATAAAAGTAAATTATCTACAACATAATATAGAAAAGTGTTTTAATTAGAAAATTATTGTATATATAGCTAAAATACTATTATTACTTTCCTTTTCTCGAAACATATAATAAAAATGATTCAAAATATTAAGAAATAACATTAAACAAAACATCTTCCTTTCTATTTTCCCTAAAAAATTAAATAAAGTTTATTATCCTGTTATTCAAGGCTTCATTATGTGAACACCCATGCAAAAAAAGATTAGAGTTGGTATAGTTGGATGCGGTGGAATGGCTAGAAGTGTGCACATCCCAAGTTATCAAAAGTTACATGATGTTGAAGTAGTGGCATGTGCTGATATTAATGAAAAAGCAGCAATTGAAGTTTCAAAAAAATTTGGGATACCTCATTACTATACCGATTATCATAAGATGTTTGAAGAAATAGAGTTAGATGCCGTAAGTATATGTACACCTAATGTATTCCATAAAGATCCGGCCATTGAGGCTATGAAACATGGAGCTCATGTATTAACTGAAAAACCTATGGCCGCTTCTCTTGAAGATGCTAAAGAAATGTATTATACTTCAAAAAAATATAATAGAATTCTTATAGTTGGGTTTCAGACCAGATTCAGTTTAGGCATAAATGCGATTAAAAATCTTGTTGAATCAGGTAGTTTAGGAGAAATATATTATGCTAGATCAAGATATTTGAGAAGATGGGGTATTCCTCCAAGCCTTACATTTATTAAAAAGAAATTTTCAGGTGGTGGTCCTTTATTAGACATAGGTTGCTATGCTGTCGACACAGCCTTACATGTACTCGGATATCCTAGACCTAAAAATGTTTTTGCATTTGTTTTTACTAAATTTGGCAAGAATCCAGAATATGTTGAGAAGGGTTGTTGGGGAGGCAGATGGAAAATAAACGATTTTGACGTTGAGGATAATGCATTTGGAATGATAAGATTTGAAAAAGATCTTGCCGTAAGCATTGAAACAAATTGGGCATCCTTTACCAAGGAAGAGGGATTAAACATAACCCTTTTAGGTACAAAAGGAGGAGCAACACTAAAACCTTTTGAAATATATAGGGAGTTAATGGGAGTTAGAACTGTGACAACTATACAAGGAGAACCACCTAGAATCAGCATACAAGAAATGAAAATATTCAAGTTTATAGAATCAATCAAAGTAGGCAAGCCTTTGTATGCTCCCGCAATAGAAGGACTTAGAGATCAAGCAATCTTAGAAGCTTTTTATAAATCAGCAATGAAAAAAGATGCTGTAAAAGTAGAGTGGGACTTTTAGTATCATTTTTTCTTAAAAACTTTTTAACTTTTTAATCCAGATAAACAAATCCATGGGTTAGCCAAACCATCTTTTTTGAAAAATACAGCGTATCTTTCCCCACTACCATCATTTATATCGTAGTAAATCCAAATTCCGAAATCGTTGACATCCTTAGCAAGCAGTATTTTTTTACAAATACCCATAATCCATTGTTCCTTTGAAACAGCATCTGAATATCCTGTTATTATCATCTGATTAGGGACAATTCCTGAATACTTTCTAATCATTTTCTCGTCATATAGTTCCGTTATAACAAGAAAACTTAGGTTATGCTTAGGAAGTTTCTTTAATAATGCTACAAAAGGTTGATCAAGCCATAAAGCATATATCTTCTTAAGGTTGGGGCGTAGGCTATCATAAAAACTAAGTATCTCTGAAACATTTTTTTCATCCAACCATCCATACCATATAGCTACTTTTAATGTATTGTTTAATGTTGATAAATAATCCATTATATTTATAATTACTTTATTGAGCATGGTTCCATTTCTTAAATAATCTCTTTCATTACCGAATTTTCTCTTAGGAAAAATAGCCCAGATTACACTAAGATTATACCTAGCTGAAATCAGACTCATATATTTAAGATTATAGAAATATAAACTTGTATTATCTGCGGGAATAAGTATTATCACGGTGTTATAATATTTACATATATTACTAAAATCCCATTCAATAAAATTAGCGTACTTACTAACATTTTCATAAACATAAAAAAATATTCTATCTCCGTAGCGATCATGCCAATAACTGCTACAGACATTATATGGAAGAATATAAACTATTCCGCGCAAACCACCTTTAAGCTTATTCAAAGATTTTTTAATATCTAACAGAGATTTATTTAATTCAGCGATTTCGTTACGAAGCTGCTGTATAACAATGTTAAGTCTATAAGCAACAAGAATAGAAGAAATAGCTACAATTATGGATATGAAGGCAACTAGATATTCAATCTTCATATTAAGATATATGGGTGAAAGAGTATATATTTAAAAATTTCTAAATAAAGAACAAGTCAGTACTTTACTACTATACTCGCAATATGCTCCTCGAAATAAGGTACCTTAATAATGATTTTATTGTTTACATTGTCTATAGGTATCTTTTCTTCAACGTCAAAAGTATATATTTTGGATGATATATTGCTTGAATAATCAGATATTGCATTTATGTCAATTATAAGATCAAACGATGACTTAACATCTCTATAATCAAGGAGATTTATTAGAATGAATCTATAACCCATAAACATCTTTGCTTCAACTTTTTCAGGTAAGGAAAGAATATAAATATCATCGATAAAACGACTATTTAGTAAATATTTTTTGATTTTATTCCTTAAGACCAGTATTTTTTTCAGATATTTTACAAAATGGCTATTTTTTTCTAATCTTCTATAAAGAGTTATATCAAATTTGAAACCCATTAAATATACTCTGTTTAAAATATCTTCATACGATATCTTATTAAGATAGGGGAAATATGCTTCTAATGTGTCTTTAACCGGAGGATTTGCAAAACCATCGATTATATTGAAATATGGAAAAGTATAAAAGAAAACTTCTGGCTTTGGAAATTTTGTTTGTGAACTAAAACTAGTATAGAGAAAACCATCAGCATATTGTCCAACACTATCACCATTTCCTTCAACTATTATTATAATGCTTGGATCAATCTTCTTTAAAATTTGTCTTAGCTCTTTGATAAAATCTACTCTACATTTTACTGTATCACCATGATGTTTATGACCATGATCAAAATTAAAACAATAGCATATTGGGGGAGAAAATGTCTGATCGACATATACGGAATCAATTCCATATTCTTTAACGTATTTCTCAACTATCCAATACATTAGATATTCCCGCCACTCTTTGCCACAAAGACACATTATCCGAAAACCATCTCCAAATTCTGGTCTAGAAGGATATTGTCTAATATAAGACCCATCAAAATGAACCTGAGCGGATTTCCTAAGATCCTCCCACCTTGGAATACGTACATTTGATGGTATTAACTTTTGAAGATCTTCTGGAAGATTTGGAAGATCGGGATCGAAAGCTTGTATATTGAAGTAAAAACCGATATGACCACCCATTTCTTTAACCTTTTTAATAGATTCAATAAACTCACTTTCGTCTCCTAGCCTTGGATCTGGATAATAAAAACGATAACAACAACTTTTTCGTGGACCACTCATCTGACCCCAGAACTGAATATGATTTAAACCCATGCTAAAAGCATCCTTTAGAATCTGTGGAATATCCTTAAAATTATATAACTTTTTTTCACCAAAGTTAAAGCCTATTCCGTAGAACCCATCAGACTCCTCAAACCATTTTGGAACAATAGGCTTCTTAATCCATGTCTCTGCCCATTCCCTATATCTGTCCGCAGCCCAATGCCAATCTCCTTCATGTATACCTAAAACATATTCATTTGAAATCCATTTGCTACCTGGTGGAATATAGACATATTTCCTGATACCTAGCCTAAGAGTCTTCCTGTGTAAATTAGGTTCAGACTCCAACACGCTTAAAATCATATCCTTATCGTAGGAAGCCAAGTAGAGCCCTCCTTGTGGACTATAAAGGTCTTGCCATTGCATGGATGCATAGCCACCATATTCAAGATTAATTGTATATTTTCCTGCATTAGTTATAGGATCCTCTATCTTCTCTCCAAACCTATTTGGTCTAACCAATGTATTTGTAGAATAATCACCTATAATGAGATTTTCAATTTGAGGAAAACCCACTGCTATTATTTGATTGTGAAAATAATCATCGGACAAGTTCTTTATATTTATTCTGCACCTTAGTAATTTATCATTTCTGGCCAAAAATATTGTTTTTACAGTTATCTTATCTAAAATTTCAAATTTAAATATGAGCTTTGATGAATTTTTAGAGTTTATTGACTCTACCTTCTGTAAATTTTCTTCATTCGGATAATGAACAAGATAGGGTTGTTCATCATTACCGTATCTATAACTATCCCTTTTATCAGCCAGAAGAGTCCATAAATAAAATTGTTTGTTATCTCCATTTTTTAGATAATTGACTTTTTTAGTAACATTATATATTTGAAATAAATTACCGTTATCTCTGTTGAAAACTACTTTATAGAAGTTGTTTCCGATTATTGCCTTATCTTCCTCTATATAGGAATACATTTTAAACACATATCCTTTATTCTCATACTAGGTATTTAAGTAAATTCATTTTTCTTTACGTAAGAATAAAAAGATATTAGAATATCAGATATCTTATAGCAAATATAAAGTATTGAAATTAAAAACATGCCCTGATAATTGAGGAGAAAAAATTGATCCTAAAATATTATATTAACGATTATCCTATCGAAAAAATAGTAGAAACATTTAATTCTATAAATAAGAAAAATATAAAGACATTTCAAGTAAAAGACGTAAAGGATCCTGAAATCGTCAGAATTAAAGGGAAAAAAGGATTATTGGAGCCTCATCCCTTTATAGTTCTTGGAAGTTTTAAAGGAGATATTTTACTTCTTCATTCTGAACTTCTAGCACAATATGCTGATAAGAAAATAATTGTTCCATTAGACAAATATATGCATAACTCTGATAGACTCTCTCCAGAAAAATGGATTTCTAGCAAATATTCAAATATTTTAGATACAGTCAAATATAAGGGACACATTTGGGGTATACCGGTTGATGGTGATACATACTCACTTTTTTGTAATCTAACATTATTTCAGGAAAATGGTATAGATTATCTTCCTAGTACATGGAGTGAAGTTTTAGATATTTCTAGGAAAATATATAATGGAATAGATAGATATGGTTTCCAGGAATGTTCTTTCCAGTTTCCACTCCAAATATGGCAAGCAGGAGGCGAAATGCTTCACATAAATGAGAAATCGGTATTTGAAGCATTAAAATATTACTATCTGTTGCATAAATATCGGCCTCCTCACGCATCCTTTGAAAGGAATGATTTTGGCATGAAGATAAGTGTAATAGACAACATTTCAAGATATATTTCTCATAAAATAAACTTTAAAACAACAACTTTACCAAAAGGTAAAATTCGAGCAAATAGTTTTGGACATTCAAGAGGTATATTAGCATTTGCCATTGTTAAAAATACAAGGAAAAGAGAAAGAAATTCATGGAATTTTATAGAATGGTTCTTTGAAAAAGAAAACTACTTCCAATTTATAAGTAAAACATATAGAATACCTTTACTAAAAGAAACATTTAAAAACAAGTGGTACAACGACTTTATCCAGAAAAATCCCTTGATAAAACCTTTCGTAGATGATATCAAATATGCTAAAACGAGGCCTTGTATCCCCGAATATAGATATATAGCTTGGATACTTCGAGAAATTTTATTACCTATACAAAGAGCCAAAAAAGAATTAAATGATATCGACATAAAAAGGATCTTGAAAAAATATATTTATGAATGGAAAAAGATTATAAAAAATATAGAAGATAATTCTCAATACATCAAATCAAGATAAAATATTTATTAAACTGGTAACTACGAACGATTAACAAATATTGTAGGAAATGATACTGGAAGAGGCTGAAAATTCAATAAGGCTAAATAATATTCTTCAGACTATATCCAATTAATTTTATCAACTTAAAATTTAGAAATATTACTTTACCTTGTATATAGTTTCTTAATTGCTTCTTCTCTCGAAAGCCCCTGTTTTTGAAGTTTTTCTATTTCTTTTTCTAGCATAAAAGATGCGGCCCTGACTCCATAAATTTTCTCGTATCTCTTAATTAGTCTTTCATAGATTTCTTCTAAATTTAGATATTTTTCTCTATTCAATGGCTCAATTTTTTTAATAAATATTTCAAGATAATCTTCTATACTTGTCTTTCCACTTTCAATCTTTTCTACAATTACGGCCGTCCCATAACAAGAAAACATCGTAGCCGTACCATTCAATATATCTGAAGTTTCGAAATCAACGGCGATTATAGCATTTGCACCAAGCTTTTGTGCCATTTCAATCATCCTTCTGATACTCTCTCTTCTAGCTTTTGATGCTTCTTCAATATATGCCGTTATTTCACCTCCTATAATTGATTCTAAAGTAGCTGCTATCTGTCCACCCAATCCTCTAGTTCTTATACTCATACCATATACTGGACCAATAATCTTCCTAATCTTATAGCCTGGAATATAAGGTGTAGTTACAACAAACATACATACACCTTATTTATAGTAATATTATATTTTTAAAATAAATATATATTAATAATACACTATACACTATATAAT
>JAGGXB010000139.1 GCA_021163245.1 Thermoproteales archaeon | reverse complement strand
ATAAATGTGAAATAATTGAAACAATATGTTTCATGCTATTCTTAATTAGTTATTTATGTAAAGTAGTATTTAGGTGAAAAAGATGATAAGGAAGAAAATAATGGTAAAGTATCCGGTGTATTTGGTCCTAATAGGTATACTAGTGCTTTCAATATTTTCTGTACAGGGATTTAGTAATTCTTTAGAAGTTCGGGTTAATGTGGCTCCAAAAATTGTTCAACAAGGTAATCATATCAACATCGAGGTTTTTGTTGTAGGTGTTTCTAATGGATCTATGCTTAATGCGTCAATAATGTATGGTAACAGGACGATCCTAAGGTTATTTGATCAAGAAGTGTTAAATAATGGAACATTTCATGCTAATATTAAAGTTACTATAGGATATGATTGGCCTGTTGGAAACTATACGGTCAAAGTATGGATAAACGGTATTGTTAGGAATGCAATGTTTATGGTTAAACCAGCTATGCCCTTATCTTATATAGATAAAAGAGTTGTTGAGAGAACGATATATTTCTTAAAGCTGATTACTAAGGATATAGGAAATAAGACAATTTTATTGGAGTTTAATAAAACGATGGAACTATATAAGAGGGGTAACTATACTGCTGCTTATTTAAGTTCATTGAATATAACGAGACTTGTTAAGAAAATTATTGAGAAGGATTTTAGGTTTAGTAAACAAATGGTAACTATCAATTCGACAGTTCAAAGATGCCATGATCTTGTTAAAGAAATAAATATCACGTTAGTAAGTCTGAAGCAACATAGATTATGTAATGCTACAGCGATAAGAAATCTTCAGCGGATAAAAGAAATGATACATAATATGAGTAGATTTAATTTAAGTGAACAGGAAATGGAACAGAGGATGAAAACAATTGAAAAGGAATTGATTAAGATTATGAATAATACGATAATGAAATGTAGTAATAATGTAGAGAAAATAAAGATTTTAAAAATGATAAACAAGCTAAAACAAAAGATTAATGATAGTGAATGTATGGAGATGCTTAAAAATATAGAGAAGAAGGTAAAAACAGGAAACTATACGAGTTACCATGCTATACTTAAGGAAATTAAATCTGTACATTCAAAGTATATGGTTAAAATGAAGAAGATGTCTCATGAGAAGGTTAAACAGAAAACTCAATGCAAACAATGTAAGGGTGATAAGCAAAGTAAGCCTGCAGAGCATAAAGAAAGTAAAACAGAACAGAGCTCAGGAGAACAACAAACAGGGCATCAAGAACATAGCGGTGAAAAACAAGGTATGCCCTCTCAGGGTCAACAAAAGGAGAAGGGGTCTTCTGGAAAACATTAAAAACAGTAAAATCTTAATAATATCAGATATAATCTTTTATTTACTTTATTTTATTGAGATGGGTATCTGCTATGAGGAAAATTATTTCGCTATTGTTCGCTGTAATACTGATTGCATTTATAGTAAATGTTCAGGCCGTTCCCTATTATATAAACTTAAAAATATATCGTGATGGCTATGTTCTGACTAGGATTTTTATCTATACTTCCAATATTAGTGAGATAAATTTCACTATTCCAAAAGATGTTGAAAATATAATAGTTACAGATGAAAACAGTTTACCATTAAATTATTCTTTGGATCATGGTGAGATTAGTATTGTTTGCCCAGAAACAAAATTAGTTAAAATTATTTTTGTTACGTCTTCATTGACAAAGAAGGAAGGTAATATATGGTATTTTAGATTCTACTATACCTACTACAATGTCTCTATTATTATTCCCTCAGATGCTGTTGTTTTGAATATTGATCCTTTACCGTTAAAGGTAACTACCTCTGACAATAATATTGTCTTATATTTTTCTAAGTCTCCTATCAGTATAGAGTATACTCTTCTGCCACCTAAAAACAATGTATGGAAGAATAATGAGAGTAATACCGACGTTACGAATAATAAAACGAATAGTGATTTAAGTAATGGTTCTGATAAGAACATTAACGGTGAAGAAGGAAGTCCTTGGAGTAAAGTACCTTTAATTTATATAGTAGCTGGGATTGCATCAGTATTTTTTGTTATTATACTGTTATATATGCTGCGGCGCAGAGGAAGTAATGCTATGCTTACTGTAGAGGAAAGAGATATAGTTAATTTTATAAAATCTAGAAGAGGAAAGGCTTATCTTACAGAAATTACAGAAGGTTTGGGGTTACCCAAAACTACTGTATGGAGAAAGATTAGAAAACTGGAAAAACTTGGTTATGTGAAAACAGAAAAAAGAAAGGAAGGATTGCTTGTTATTATAAGATAACTATTTTTCATGCATTTTTACTATTTCTAGAGAATACTCCCATTTATCATAATACAAGTTTCCTTTTGCCCACTCCACTTCTCCTCTTTGATTATCCACAGGATCTGATCTTATGTATTTTTTAGGAGGATCAAAGGGTGTCGAGATGTCGATGTTGGCAGCAAGTCTATATCCATCGATCCCACCTAAATAAAAATCATTTCTCCATTCTTCTCCATGTCTAAAGCTTCCAAAGCTTGGATCAGCATAAAGCCATCCATAAGGTTCAATATAGAATTGAGCCCAATCATGCATGCTTGTTCTTATAGGATTTAGATACCATCCAGATTGCCATCTAGCAGGTATTCCTGATATTCTACAAAGTGTGATAAAGAGTAGTGCTTGCATACCACAGTCTCCTCTTCTATAACGTGCTACATATTCGCTTATATTATCATACAATGCATAGTCATGTGCATAGGTATATTTTACATTGTAAGTAATCCATTTCCATATTCTTTTAGCTTTGAGATAAGGATTTTTCTCATCTCTCACGATTTTTTCTGCCAAATCAACTAAGTAGGAAGTAAATGTTATATGTGGAGGTTTTTCGAGAGTGTATCTTTTGTATATCTCGTCTTCATTATAGGGTTCTATACGATTTATATCTATTTTCTTAAAAAAGCCGTATGATTTGAACTGATATTCCAGTAAGAACTCTGAGTATTCGCTAATATTTTCCTCGAAATATACTGTTCTCTGTTTTTCATTGCTAATTTTCTTTATTTCTGGTCTAGAAAAAATTATTTTTAAATCAGTATTTAAGCTATCTTCTCTAGGTATTGGTATCCAGACTCTAACTTTTTCATCTTTTTTAATAGCGTTTTCTTTGATTTTCACTTTAACTCTGATATGATATTCGATAGGTAAGACATGTCCTTCGAGATTTTCAATTATTTTAAATACTCTTTCTTTTAGTTTTTTCTTTGGTTCCAAGGCTTTCTGGATATTTTTCTTTTTTCTTCTTTTTTCTTGTTCTTTGCATAACCAGAAAAAATTTGGAATAAATCTTCTATGGATAAATGTTTGATCATCAATATTTTTTGAGTCAATACATCCTCTACTTAGAAAAATCATAAATTCTTCATATGTTAGATCTTCAATTTCTTTCCTAAGTAAGTTGTATGCTTTTTCAAGTGTATAAGGATAATTAATCCTCCATCTATTGATTCTATCTAATTCAAACTCTATCCTTTTTCTAATTCCAAAGCTATAATTTTTTAAGAGATATTCATAGGCTATATTAGCTACTTTCTGAAAATCACTGTTTTTAATAAGGTTAACCAATTTCTCTGGTAAAGGATATTGCATAAACCAAAGCTCATTTTTTTCCATAGTTAAGGAATAATTTATGAAATTATATAAACGTAAGCTGATAATTCTAATTAGAGTTTACGTATAACTAGAAATGATTAAAAGAAAAGAGTTAAATTATATTTTCTTCAACAACTGATAAATATTTTCGATAGATCTTTTAACTCCTGGTAGAGGGTTTTCAGGATTGGGCTCGTATTCTATGGTTAATAGACTCCTATATAATAGATCTGTTTCCTTAAGCTTTTCAAAAAATTTTTCAAGTTTCAATATTCCCTCTCCTATTATTGTATCTTTTTTATTTACATCTATATCCTTTAAATGTATACTGTAAAGTCTTTTATCGAAGGATGTTACAGCATCAACTATATCATCACCTGCTCTTGCTAAATGTCCAGTGTCAAGACAAAGGCCTATCAGCTCATTATGATCTTTTATTATATTTAAAATATTTCGTATTGTATCGTATCGATGTCCAGGTCCATGATTATGGATGGCTATAGCGATTTTATATTCATCAAGGACATCGTCTAGGATATCAAGACTGTCTGGATCTGGGTCAGCGGTAAGAACACTGATATTAGTCTGTTTCGCAAACTCTAAAAGTTTTATTATGTTTTCTCTATCTTTATGGATGGGATTAACTCCATGGGAGAGAAATCTAATATTGTATATTTTTTCGTATTCCGCTAATTTTTCAGCTATTTCTAAGCTTGGAGAAACATGTCTGGCTGAGATCTCAACATAATTTATTCCCAATTTATTTATCATCTCTAGAGCTTTTTCAAAAGAAAAGTTTCTGAAAGTGTAACTTTGTATACCAAGTTTTATTTCTTTAATATTTGTCAATCTTTTCACCCATATAATAATTGGGATTTATTATTAAGTTGTTTAAGTGGATAAAAAATAAATCTTGATTTATGAATACTCGAAATAGGAGGTTTCAATGAAGAAAGTATTGGTGTTTATAATAGTCTTGCTAATATTTTTCGGTTTTTCTCATAGTGTGTTTTCATCTCCAAAAGAGAAAGATGAAAAGTTATACTTTTGGATGCGTCTAACAATAGCGAATAATGCGTCGGAAATATATGTTTTTAAGGAGCCTATAGAGATAAACATCCCATTTAATGACACTTATCAGACAAGTTATTTCGTTAACATGTCTGTATATCTTAACAATGTAAAGATTAAGGATATAAAATATAGAATGGAGAGAGATGAATGTAATAATACTGTAATGTTATTATACCTGGATAAGATTTTACCAAGGTCTTTTATAAGTATAGAGCTTTTATTCTATTTAAGGATTAAACGTTTTAATCCGCCTGTTCTTAACTATAATGTTTCTGGAAAAATTAGGGATATTCCCAGTTTTTTAAAGGAAAGATTTACAAAATCTGAAGGAGTTTGGCTATATAATTCAGAGGGAATGAAATATTTAGTTATTAAAGCGAAAGAGATTGTAGGTAGTGATGACAATGTTTTGAGAATTGTGTCAAGGCTTGTAGACTATATTTGGACTAAAATTAGATATGAAACATATTATAGGCCACGTTATCCTAATGAAACGTTACCTTTTGAAAAAATGGAAGGAGGGTTGGGAAAAGGAGACTGTGATGATCAATCTAATTTATTAATTTTGATACTTAGATCACTTGGAATTCCATCATATTTAGTTATTGGTTATGTTGGTGATTTTGATTATGGAGCAGACCGTTCTGAATATAACATTTCAGCTCATTACTACTATAACTTTAAAGGAATTAACTTGTTACATGGATGGGTATCTGTATATATACCTCCTTGGGGCTGGCTTCCTATAGATCTGACATTTTCTGCAAGTAAAAACAACTTTCTATATTCTATAAATACTTCTATTGTTTCAGAATATTGGGAACAGTATAGGATTATACCGATAAAATATACGAATATATGTCATCGAGACTATATAAAGAAAGATAAAGAAGAATTAAGGAAGATAATAAACACATCTCTATATTACTATGATGAATATGCTATAATTTCTTATCATGATAATATCATAAGGATAAAAAGAATGTTTGAACCACTTCCTTTACCATGGATAAAAAAGACTTCTCTAAAATTTGCTGTACCTAGTTCTGTAAATATACTTAGTAATGTTACTATCAAAGGTAACATTACTCCGCCACTATCGAATATTTTAATTCATTTAAAGATAGTGAAGCCAAGCGGAAAGATTATAGAAAAAAATATTGTTCTTAGGAATGGTTTATGGAACGCTACATTTATGGTTGATGAGTCAGGTTTATGGACAGTAAATGCTTCTTTTCCAGGAACAAACACATATACTCCATCGTCTATGTCTAAGCAGTTCTTAGTAAGGAAAATAAAGACTAGAATACTACTAGATGTAAAAAATATAGATGGAAATATTATAGTTAATGGAAGCCTATTTCCCTTTATTGAGAATGCGACCATCAACATAAATTTCCTTGGTCCGAATGGTACGAAAAAGAATGTCGAGACTATGGTTAATGATAAAGGAGTTTTTTACTATACTTATAACGTTTCTATACCTGGAAATTGGAAAATAATTACTACGTGGCTTGGAAATAACTATTATGAGTATTCACTTAACTTTTCTAACATATATGTAAAGCTTCCGTCTTCGTTAAAGATAAAAATGATAAAAGACGTTCTTTATGAGAATGAAGATTTTTCCTTTGAAGGATGTTTAATACCTTCTATTGGAAGTCAGAAAGTTATATTATATTTAATATCAGAGAACAGTGTCAGGAAAAATATAACTATGTTTACTGATGATAATGGATGTTTTAATGTAAGTTTAAAGTTAAAAGCTGGAAAATGGAATTTAACATCAGTTTTTCCAGGTAATTCGATGTACGATGGTTCTTCATATAGCGTTTCTATAGAAGTATATAGGAGAACAAATTATATGAATACTATAGTTGCTATTATTGTCGTATTATCTCTTTTAGCGGTCACTATAGTATTCTATTTAAAAAGAAAAAGACTTATCCATTTATGAAACTCATTTATTCATTTATGTACATATTTTTATAACTCAACCATGATAAATTATCATATGACTAGTAAGGTATACTGGTTAAAGGCTCAGAGAAAAAAATATGACAAATCAGAGAGTCTGGTTATTAAGTTTGATGAATTATTAGATAAAGTTGGTTTAAAAAGTGTGATTAATGAAGGAGATCTTGTAGCTATAAAAGTTCATTTAGGAGTTATCGGAGGGTATAGGGCTATTCGTCCACAATTTATTAGAAGAGTGGTAGATTATGTTAAGTCAGCTAATGGGAAACCATTTTTGACCGATACTTGGGGTGTAGGACATTTACAGGATGCCTATTATAACGGGTTATCTCATGCTACTGTAGGAGCTCCGTTAATTCCAGCAAATGGCATAAAAGAAAATTTTTATACAGTTGTTAAACTCGATAAATACTTTCAATTAGAGGAAGTAAAAGTGGCTGGTAATGTATATGATGCCGACGTATTAGTAAACTTTGCGCATGGCAAGGGTCATGGAAGTTGTGGATACGGTGGTGTTATAAAAAATCTAGCTTTAGGATGCACGGTTCCAGAGATTAGACGCAAAATTCATGGGTTTGAGAAATTAGAGGATGGAGTTAAAAGATTTCAGGAGGGTATGGTTGATATAGTTAAAGCCGTTCTTTCGAATAAGGAGGGTAAAGCTGTTCATATAGCTTGGCTTTTTGATATCGTAGAATTATGTGATTGTGCTCCCTTTGGTATGGTTCCATTTGTTCCTGATATAGGAATATTGGCGTCTACGGATATTGTTGCTGTTGAGAAAGCTTCATTAGATCTTATAAATAAGGCTCCTCCATTACCATGGTCTGTTGCCGATAAGTATAAGCTTAGAGAAGGTGATAATAAATTTTTAAGGATACATGGAAAGGATCCATATATCCAGGTATATGCTGCTGAGAAAGCAGGGTTAGGTTCTACAGAATATGAACTTATAGAATTATAAAATATTATTTTATAATTTTAAAGTAGAAGGGTGTAAAAGATGAATGTTATTTTTATACTTGATGTTAGCGAAAGTATGGGATATGGAGAGCCTCCAAAGATAGAACAAGCATTTTCGGCGATTTCTTCTATTGTAGATGAACTAGATGTTAATGACAAAGTTGCTATTGTGACATTCGAGGTTGTTTCGGAGAAAGTTCTACCGTTTACAGCTATTAAAGATTTTCAGTTAGATAAAGTTAAGGAAAATATAGTTGTTAGAGGAACTACATGTTTATCTATCGGTTTGAAAGATGGTCTAAACGAGGTACAGGATGGTGATACGGTAGTTCTCTTAACTGATGCGAGACCGAATCTTTCTCTAGATAGAAGTGGGGGGTTTGAAGGCAGTATAAGGCTTGAGGAAGAAGCATTAGAGATAATCTCTAGCATTGATAAAAAATTCAATTTTTATGGCATTGCTATTGGTGAAGATGCATTTATTTATACATTAAAGAAAATGGCTGAAAAGGTGAATGGAGTCTATTCTCTTATTGAAGATTTTAGAGGATTAAAAGAAAATCCAAAAAAGAATTTAGTGAAAACGAGTCACAAACTTCGTGTTTCAAGTATTCCTGCAGAATTACCAACAGCTCAACCTACATGGACTAAAGAATCACAGGTATTACATGTAGCTGTGGTTTCAGAAGAAATATTTCAAAAATATAAAGATAGTAAAAAAGCCGTTGTTGTAAATCCTCTTAATAATAGAGAGGCCAGAGTAGCATTGATACCCATTAGTGATGATTTATTAAAGGATTATCGTAGGAGAAAATCCAAGGTCGCAGACATGGTAAGTAGAGGTCAAAGAATATTATTGGATAAGACTTATAGGGACTATTTAGGAATAAAGGGCAAAGAAACTAGTGTTAAACTAATTATCCTAGAGTAGGTTTATCTTATAAATAAGGGGTCCGCAAGGGCATCCCTTGAAGTGGCCTGTCATTCACGGCGTACCTAGGCATTAGGGCTCTTCCCAGCGCCCCCGTGAACGCGTCCCGTAAGCCTTAGGGCCGCTCCCTTCCGGGCCTAACCCAGTTCGGCTTAAACGGTGCTTCGGTTTCTCCTCCGAGAAACCTAGCACCACGAGACGCCCCACGGGACTGGGATTCATAGTCCTAATGCCTAGGCCGTTTCGTGAAGAGGACTAGGCGCCTTCAAGGTTAACGCCCCCCGCCGTAAGCCCCATTTGCGGTTACAGGGTAGGGGCAGCCCCCCGGGGCTTTCCCCTTGCGGACCCATTAAAATATTTGGTTTATTGTCTTTTATTTTTATTGTCGAATAAAGTTAGAAACTTATTAATAAAGTAAGGGTCCCCGCACCGGAATTTCCCGGGGCCGCAGACCCCAGTACTCTTCACGGCGCTATCGGCTTAGCTTCCGAGATCTGACGGGATCGGGCGTTGCCCGATAGCTGTGGCGGGGACCCATAAAGAATTTAATACATGTTGTTTATAAAGTTTTTCAAGGGGGTTAGCAAAGATAAATGTTATTTTAGATAAAAATTATAGCTGGCTTGCCTGGAAGAGCATATTCTGCTTTCTTTTGGCTAATGTTTTCTTCTTCTGCTATAACTATTTGTACATTGAGTTCATGTTCTAAAAACTCTTTTGATTCTAAAAGGATTTTTTTCTCTAGATTACTTGGTATAATTCTCTTTAGTATGCTTTGATCTTTGATAACTCTTTGGATAGTTTGAGCTATTTGTCTCTTATCTACTCCATAGTCTCGTTTTATCAATTCTTTAAGTATTTGTTTCAGATTCTTGTTCTTGTCTAGTAGTGTCTTAATGTCTTTTATAAGACGATATTTCCATTTTTTAGGAAGAACTATTAACATTTTTTCTGGTTTCTTTTTAAGTATTTTCATTATTTCTCTAGAATCCTGAAGTAGGCTTCTAACGATTTCCTCCATTTTTTCGATGTTTTCATCGATTTTAGAGGTATCTGCCTCTGGCCATGATGAAATAGAGATAAATTCGTCTTTTCCTATCTTATGCCATATTTCTTCACAAATATGAGGTGTAAATGGTGCAAGTATTAGGGTTTGTATTTCTATGAATTTACTTATTAAATCTTTGTTTGGGTTGTTTCCAGTTCTTCTAAAATACCACTTAAAATTATTTTGAAGATTAAAGAATCCTTTTGTTAAGGCAGTTTTAAAGTTTGTGTTTTCCATCTCTTTTTCTGTTTCAAGTATAGTTTTGTTAAGAATGCTTTCAAACCAGTCATCTATATAAAGTCGTTTATTTCGTCCTTTGCCATAATTACTTGTAGCAAAAATATACCAATCATATAGGAAGTTTATTGCATTGGCAACCATATTTTTCTCGAAGTTTGCATCGTCTAGTCCCGCGTCTCCAGCATATGCTTCTGCAAATCTGGTAGCGTCAGCACCCCACCATTCAATAGCTTGTCTTAAAGTAATGAAGTTGCCGGCACTTTTGCTCATTTTTTTCCCATCGACCATAACCCATCCGTTAATACCTATACCTCTAGGCCAATGTTTTTCTGGGAAAAGTGCGACATGATGAAGTATGAAGAATACTAGATGATTCGGCATCAAGTCTTTGCCCGATATTCTTAAATCAACAGGATACCAGTATAAGAATTCTTTACGCATGTCTTCAATCAGTTTAATTGATATACCTGTCTTCTCAGATATTTTGTACGGGTCTCCTTCACCATAAAAAATATAGTCAAAAAACTCTGGAATTAGTTTATTCCAATCTATTCCATAAATGTCTGGATGTTGTAAATATTTTGAGATAGTATAATAAGCCATATAGATGGTGGAGTCACTCAATGATTCAAGAACCCATTCTGAATCCCAAGGCAGAGGCTCTCCCAGTTCTCCTTTATGTGTACAAGCCCAATCTTCATACCAATCTATTTGTTTATCAAAATATTCACGGATATATTCTGGAATAAATTTCATTTTATCGACACATTTGTGAGCCTTTCTCTTCCATGTAGGATCACTATACCTTAGGAACCATTGATTTTGAACTATTTTTACATGTGTTTTTGCTCCACATCTACAATAAACAACAGAAGGTAAACTCCAATGAATTATAGCAACATTCCTTTCTACAAAATCATTTATTATTTCCTCTTTTGCTTCGCTAACTATCTTACCACTAAAGGGACCATAAATTTCTTTAAGTATACCTTGATGAAACTCTTTAGTATAAATTTCCTTGGTAGCTTTTTCAAGTTTTTCTTTATCTAACTGAGAGTTAATCTTCATTTTTTCAACGATTGTTATTGCTGGAAATTCACCATATCCCTTAAGCTTGATAAGGCTTACTGGTTTAATTTTTTCGACGATGTTTCTAGATAATCCATATTTTTCGATTATTGTTGGATTGTTTTTTAATTCTTTTAAAGCTATATAGTCATAAGGTGCGTGAGCTGGAACAGACATAACAACTCCAGTACCTATATTCATATCTACGAAAGATGCAGGAAGAATAGGAATTGTTTTTTTAGTAATTGGATTAACAGCTTTTTTTCCTATAAGGTTACTACCTTTAATATCTTTCAGAACTTTGACACTATGATACTGGTCTTCTAATTCATCAATTATACTTGGTGATAATACCCACTTTTCTCCATCGATTTCAGCTAATTTATACATACCTTCTGGATTAATCCATATGTTAACCGCTCCATATACTGTTTCTGGTCTGAACGTGAGACATGGATAGATCCATCCATTTTCTCCTTTAAATTTTATAATAATCATTTTTACAGGGCTTATACCGGCGTATTCATCAGGTCTATCATGGTCTCCAACAACCTTTTTCTCTTTTGGACACCATACAACGGGATGTTTGCCTTTTTCTATTAATCCTTTTTCTTTAAGACGAAGATACTGCCATTCTATAAATTTCATATAGGGAGGATTAAGATAGGTGGTGAAGAATTCTCTTCTCCAGTCAATGGATAATCCATATTTTTTGAAATCTTTTTTCCATGCGCTTGAGAAAAATTTTACCCAGTGGACGGGGTTCTCAAACTTAGGAATGTCTTCTTCTCTGATCCCCATCATTTTCAGAATATTCAAAATTTTCGGATCTCTTTCCCTTACTCTCAATGCTGATGATACTATGGGTCCGCCGGTAGCATGCCATCCTTGTGGAAATAAAACATTGTATCCTTTCATTCTTTTGTATCTAGCAACTATATCTACTCTAAGTACAGTATAGGCAGATCCTAGATGTGGATATGCGTTTACATAAGGATAGGGAAAAGTGACAAAGAATTTCTTTCTATTATCTGGATTGGCTTCAAAAAGTTTTTTCTTTTCCCATTCATTCTGCCATTTTTTCTCTATCTGTTTTAGGAAATTTAATCGCTGGAGATCTATATTCTCACTAGCAAAGGTGGATCACCATTACCAATTATATTTGCTTGAAATTTAAATTTTCTTATTGAATATCTCCTTAAGTATCTTTGAAACCTTGCCTTGTATGCATTGAAGTTTTACTTTTTTAGTTAGTAATATGACGTTTTTTATAGTTTTTTCAAGTATATCATCTGTAGGATAGCCAAGTTTCTTATATCTATATGATTGTATAGCTGTTGAAAGTTCATCAGCAAGTTCTATTATTAATGCTTCTATGTTTTCCCCATCCATATATTTCTTATATATGTTGCCTAAAGACGGATCTTCCCTAAATATTATATTGCCCGCATTCATCTCATAGTTTTTCTTAATGTCTTTTAGATAATTATTATGTAATGCTGATCTCGGTATATCACCAATTATTGATTCAGCAAAGTCGTGTAAAATAGCCATGGCAAGTATTTCATACCTGTCTATACTAGTACATTCACTTGTAAGCCATAATGACCAAAATGTTACTTCAAATGTATGTTCAGCTACTGTTTCAGCTATGTCTTTTGGGATTTCTCTTTGTAGCCAACCTACTCTAGGAATATTCTTTAAAGTTCCTAAATATTTTTCATAAATCAATTTCTTCGCCTTATTCAGATAAGTTCTATAATAGGATTTAAATTAACTGAAAGATAAGAGTTTGGGATTAATCTTGTATCTAAGTTATCTTTTCTTAATTGATAAAAAATTTTTTATTACAGTGTCATATTTAGATGATGGATTGAGTATCGGTGATATAACTAATGGCTTTAGCAGAAAATGAGATTAGAAAAATTAAAGAAAAAGTCATTGCGATTTTAAAGGAATCCTATGATCCAGAAATACCAGTAAACGTATGGGATTTAGGACTTATATATAGAGTTGACGTAACAAAGGAAGGAGTTATTGAGATTGATATGACGTTAACTACACCTGGATGTCCCATAGCTGGCATGATTGTAGAAATAGTTAAGGCAAACGTTGTTGAGGCATTTGGTGGAAAATATGAAGTTAAGGTTAATCTTGTATGGGATCCTCCATGGACTCCCAATAGAGTTACTCAGGAAGGCAGAAAACAATTGCAGGAAATATATGGATATGACATTGTTGGAGAGTGGATTGAAAGAATGAAAGAGAATAATAAGTGAATGGGTATGGTTCATGAAAGAAAAATAATAGAATATATTTTATACAAGACGAAGTGTTCTCATCCGTTTAGAATATCAAGGATTTTACTCTTATCTGAATGGGATTATATTGATAAGTATGGAGAGAAATTGACTAGTTTTAGATATGTCGCTGAGCCATTTGCTTTTTATGTAGAAGGTTTAAAAGATATTATAGATAATTTAATAGATGAGAATTGTGCTGTGCTGAGACAAGAGAAAAAGTGTATTGAATATACTTGTTCTCAACCCATGTTACCGGGAAAAATAAGAGAAATTGTTGATACGATCATAGATAAAACAAGTATGCTTAGTGATCATGAGTTAAATAGACTTGTGGTAAATGATAAGAGATATCGCGGACTTCTCTCAGGAGATAGGCTATGATAATCTCTGTATCTGGTGGTAAAGGAGGTACTGGAAAATCTACGGTTATGGTTAATATAGCCATATTATTGGCACAGAAATATAGTCTTGTGTTAGCTGATTTAGATGTAGAGGATCCTAATGATCATATTTTGCTTGGTGTTAAGCTTGAAAATAGAGAGCCAATAAACATAATGTTACCATTTGTAGACTATAAGAAATGTATCAAATGTCGAGCTTGTGGAAATGTTTGTGATACAGGAGCAATGTTATTGTCACCTGAAGGAATACCTTATGTAATACCTAGGCTTTGTAGTGGCTGTAGGGCATGTTATTATGTTTGTCCAACAAAAGCTATTGAAGAGGGAAAAAGAACTATTGGCTATACATATTTGACTAATGTAGATATGGATGGTATTTCGTTTAAACTTGTATCTGGTGAATTGATTGAAGGAGAAGAACATACTCCTCCTGCAGTAATAGCGGCAAAAGAAAGGGCTTTAAATATTGACGCCGAAATTCATTTAATTGATACTTCTGCTGGAACAAGTAATACGGTGGCTACAGCATTTGATAATTCAAAAATAGTTCTGGCGGTAACAGAGCCTACACCTCTGGGATTACATGATCTTGAATTGATTTTAAAATTAACTTCCTTAATGAAAATTAAAACATTCATAGTGATTAATCGAGCAGGGATAGGTCCAGAAGATGATCATGTTAAGCTTTCACGACAATATGGATCTGAAATTATAGCTAGGATACCATATTCCCGTGACGTTGTTGAGTCATATATTAAGGGTAAGCCTATAGTTCTCTATAAAAAGGACTCTAAAATTTCCCAAATTTTTTATGATATAGTAAATTATTTAGAGGAGGTGGTAAATGATGATTGAAATAGCGGTAGCTAGTGGTAAAGGTGGTGTAGGTAAATCAACAGTATCTACATCCATAGCTATTTATTTATCTCGTAGAAAGAGGAACGTTGTAGCTATTGATGCTGATGCAGATGCCGCGAATTTTCATTTAATACTGGGAGAGGATAGATGGGACTGGAAAAAATCTTATTCTGATAGTATGATCGCTAAGATAATAGAAGAAAAATGTATTAAGTGTGGTAACTGTTTAGGAAAATGTTCGTATAAAGCTATTTACATTGATGAGAGAGGAAACTATAGGATAAATCCTATTTTATGTGAAGGGTGCCTTACATGTACCTTAGTATGTCCTGTTCGAGGGGCTATAGTTAGAGAAAAAGTAGAGTCTGGTAAATTATATCGGGTAAATACGAAATATGGGTTTCCATTAATTTCGGCAAGCCTTAATCCAGGACGACCTAATTCAGGCAAACTTGTAACCGAAGAAAAAGAGTTAGCAAAAGAGATAGCTGAAGATGATAGCATTATCATAATTGATTCGGCTGCTGGGATTGGCTGTCAAGTTGTTTCAAGTCTAGCTGGGGCTAATATGGTTATTCTTGTAGCTGAACCGACGCCAGCTAGCTTTAATGCTATTAAACGTGTACATGTTTTAACGAAACATTTTATGCAGCCGGTGGCTTTGGTAATAAATAAATATGATATAAATTTGCAGATGTCTGATACTCTAGAGGATTTTGCACAGGAAAACAATATTGATCTTTTAGGAAAAATACCCTATGATGAAAGCATACCTAAAAGTATGGCTAGTAGAGTTCCAGTTATCGAACTTTTCCCTAATAGTCCGGCTGCTAAAGCATTGATAAATATTTCTGCAAAGGTTGAATATATTATAGATAATTGGTATGAATGGTTTATTGGTCATAGACCCAAAAAACCAGAGCCATATAAACCAATCATTATTAAACCAGCGTCATAATAAAAAATATGGTGAATGAAATGAAAGTTGCATTTGCTACAGAAGAAAAAAATGGGTTAGATTCAATAGTTAGCACAAAATTTGGTAGAGTTGCATATTTTGTGATAGTTGAGTTAGATAATGATAAAAAAATCAAAGATAATTATATCATTGTAAATCCTGGAGGTGAGGCAAGAAGCGGAGCTGCAATTAAGGCTGTGCAAAAACTTTTAGAAGAAAAGGTAGCAGTAGTTGTTGCTGGTGCTTTTGGTCCTAATGCATTGGTAGCGTTGGATGAAATGAATATAAAACATATAGTATTGTCTGGTGTAAAAGTTTCAGAGGCTCTGGGTCAGATTACTGATAAACTATAAGGGTGGAAATATAAATGGTTAAAAAATTAAAGATTACTATATTGGTGGACAATAAGCCTGCTCCTGGTTTCATGAATGACTGGGGATTTAGTGCCTTTATTGAAGCTGATGAGCATAAAATTCTTTTTGATGCGGATACAAATCCAAAGGTTGTTAAATATAATATAGAAAAACTAAAAATTGATATAAGTAAAACTGAATTTGCTGTTCTAAGTCATCATCATCATGACCACTATGGAGGATTTGAATATATTGGAAAGATAATTCCTGGTTTAAAACTATATGTTCCTCCAGGATCAGTTGAGATGTATAGACGGTGGAGTCTTGAACCTATAGTAAATGAGAGAACAAAAGAGGTTTTAAAGGATATCTATATTATTGGGCCTTTAGAAGCATGGGAAAATTTTTATGAAGAAGCGATAGCTGTTAAGGTTGACGGTAAAGGAATAGTTTTGATAGTAGGTTGTTCGCATCCTGGTGCTGATAATTTAGCGTTCGAGGCAAGAAATAAGATAGGTCAAGATATTTATCATATCTTGGGCGGTTTTCATAAACCTTCAAGAACGGTTATAGATAATTTAGCTAAGTTTTCAAAACATATATCTCCTGCTCACTGTAGTGGTGATGAAGCACAGGAATATACTAAGAGAATTTATCCGGACAAGTTTTATGATTTAAGAACTGGAACTATTTTGGAGTATTAAATTTCTTTTAATGTTTTTAAAACATTGTATGCTTTAATTCCCTCTATCCAGAGAAGTATTGCTGCAATAATTGAAATTATAGTTGGAATGATATCTATTTTTGGCCAGTTTATAGCTAAGTAAAGTATCATAAATGTTGAGATGAAGACGGCATATAAAACAAATCTAGGGATCAGCAATCCTAAGAAAGAAACATAGAGAGAAACTACACTGTTTACATTTTTATTAGCTACATAGTTTCCAGTTTCTGTTTTTGTTACATATCCTAGTTCAAAAAGTTTATCGAGATGATATTTGGAAGTTGAAGGACTTTTAAATTTCATAATTCTTTGCATTTCTCTTATACCGACTGGTCTGTTTAATGTTAAAAGTTTTAGATATACCTTTAATGTAGTTCCACCTATTATCTCATTCTTATTTTTCATTTTTATTTTTTCCCACGGTTCTACTACATTATTTTCCTACTATAATCTTATTCTTAGTTATATAATAGGCTATATAAGATAAAATTATTGAGATGATTAGCGGTATTACAAAATCTGTAAATGAAATATGTTTTTTCTCTTTTTCTTTTAATGTTAAAACTTCCTTATTTTTTTCATTATTTGATATATGGAAAGCTCTTTTCTCAGAAAATAATATAGGGGTATGCGTTATTATCCATTTTTTATCTTTTTGAGAATAAAATAAGTTTATGTAAAATGGAGAATAATTTTCTTTTAGTTTTGAAATAATATTATTAACCCATTTTTCCTTATTAGTGTTTGTTGGTAATAAAATAATTCCTTTTTTTATATTCTCGTACAAAAATTTTTCTAGTTCGCTTAATAGTTTCTGATAGGTTTCTTTATCTATTATTTTTTCTCTGATTCCCTTTGTTACATGTATTGTTTCAAAATTATCATTAGCTATTTTTTTGATTAGGTTATCATATTTTTCTGAAGCATTTATATTTGAAACAATGGTAATTTTCAAGCATTTAGTAAAATTCGCATTCTTTACCAAAGATAGATTTATAAAAATTCCATTTTTTCCGAGATGTTTACTAATTTCTTTAGTATATGATTCAAGCTTCTCTGATAGAAATGTTTTGTTACATGCTAAAATATCCATGTAATATTGTTTATAT
This sequence comes from Thermoproteales archaeon, assembly GCA_021163245.1. Lineage (GTDB taxonomy): Archaea > Thermoproteota > Thermoprotei > Thermofilales > Thermofilaceae > JAGGXB01. The sequence continues at coordinate 8,825 of JAGGXB010000139.1, read as the reverse complement.
TTATCTACGGTAACTGAGATAACTGGTATCTTTGTATTATTAATAAGCTTAGATCTAAGAACTATTGTGAATTTGAAAGAAGCTAGTAAGACCTCTTTTACAATATTTTCCTTATTAATAGAGATATTAGAATTATTTAATAAAATGATTATGAAAGTGTTTTGGTCTGGTTCCGAGATAATTATATTGTGTATCTGCAATAATAAAACAGCCAATAGTAAAAATGATATCAATGTTTTTCTTCCCATAATAATCAATGAATAGAAGTATAGATGTTAATTATTAATTTAAGTATGTTCGAAAAAATAATACGATCTATTTCTTTGAGACAAATGGATTATTCTTAATATAGAACCGCCATAGTTTATTCGTTCCTTTTGTTATACCGATACGTTTTGAAGAAACTATTTCTATATTTTCTTTACTGGGAGGGTTAACAACATATAAGGCATCTTTTACAGTTGCGTCTATACCATTGAGTTCTTTAGTTATTTTTAAAGCTTGGGTTAGTTTAGCGGGACCATTTGTTAATTTTGTTAAATCGTTAACTCCTCTATTTTTAATCATTTCCTCTATACCTATAATAGGTTGTAGTGCTCTTATTAAGACAGCAGCAGGGATTCCTTTAGGTTCAGCTATAAGATTTAAGCAGTAATGAATTCCATAAATCGTATATACGTATACCTTTCCAGGATGATCCCACATGACTTTGTTTCGCGGTGTCATGCCTTTATATGCATGACTAGCAGGATCGGTTACACCGTTATATGCTTCAACTTCTACAATTTTCCCAGAAAGTATCTTATTACTGTATTTTCGAACTAGAATTTTTCCTAACAAATCGATTGCTACTTTAACTACTTTCCTTTTATAAAAGGCTCTTGGTAAAGGTTTAGCTTTAGTAATTTTTAAATATAAGGATTCATTAAACACAAGTTTCTTAATAAACGACTTAATATATATTATAATTGGGGGTCAGCTGGTGAGTGGGTGTCGGGTTATCACCGGCAACGGGATAGCCTGAGGAACTTCCTCCAAATATGCGGCCCCACGACCGCTGTGAAGCGGTCCGGTGAGAACCGGGGCAACGGAACAGAAACGACACCTCTCCTAACAGATGTGGATGATACAGACGAAGGTCTGTGGACTATGTTAGGAGAATGGTTGAAACGGCCGTCCCGTGGGTTTAGGACCAAATAGGGATCGATGAGGAGCCGCACTGAGATCCGGGTAGGTCCTTAGATGAATCCCACTTAAAACAAAAGGAGGGGTACGGCCAGCTGACCCTCCTGTTTCTTATTTAGATTAACATTTAATATAGTGTTCTTTAATATATTATATGGGAGGAATCTATGGGTGTTGCTTTCGTATTGGTAAGTACTGAAATTGGCTCAGAGAAGGATGTTCTTAAGAAGCTTAAAGAAGTTCCAGAGGTTAAAGAAGCATATATTGTATATGGTGTGTATGATATTGTTGCAAAGGTTGAGATAGAGGATGTAGATAAATTAAAAGAAATAATAACTGCTAGAATAAGACGTCTGGATAAGGTAAGGTCAACTTTAACGATGATAGCAGTTGAAGGGTTTCAAAGGTAAGATATAATAATTTTTATTATTAAGCCTTCTTCTATGTCTCGATAATGCATAGTATGAAATTAGATTAAATAGGGGATAGTATAGGTGGAATTACATATTGGGATCGATGACTTTGATTCTCCTAGAGGAATGTGTACTACATATTTTGGGGCTTTGATAGCAGATTATATTAAAGAGAAAAAAGATATTGTTTTTTTAGATTATCCGTATTTAATTCGTCTTAATCCAAATATTCCATTCAAAACAAGAGGTAATGGAGCGGTTTCTTTACATTTAGAAATAAGGGATGTTTATATAGATGATTTTTTAGATTATCTAGAGCAAGGAGTATGGGAATATGCTGATTTGAAACATGGTAAGTCTGATCCTGTTATTCTAGTAAGTTTAGGTAAAAGAATTGATTTTTTTAGAGAGATTTATAGAAGGGCATTGAAGGAGCTTGTCCCGAGTAGATATGTTTTGAGAAGTATTAAAAGATGGAGTAATATAAAAATAATATATCCTAAAACGGGACGGGGTATAGTTGGAGCTGTTGCAGCTATAGGTGCTTATAAGTTGAAAGATTTTACATATGAATTATTATTTTATAGAGATGTTCATGAAAAGAAAAAGTCGAGGGCTGTTGATCAAAAAATATTATTGGAAATAGATAAAAAATATAGACCTTTAATATTTGCGAATTTTGATTATGAGAAAAAGAGAATGTTGGCTTTGTCTCATGGTCCTGATCCCGTTATATTAGGTATTAGGTCCCTTGATCCATATATTCTTCTTGATATTTTTTATTTTTTGGCTCAGAAAATAAAATTTGAAAAAGCTATGATCTATAAGAGTAATCAAGGAACGAACTCTCATTTGTCTGATGTTAAAATGATTAAAGACATTAGGCCTTATGACTCGGTTGTTATTAAAGGAGTAATATTTGAAGAGCCTACCATAATTAGGGGTGGACATGTAATATTTATAATTAAGGACGAAACTGGTAGAATTACTTGTTCTGTATATAAACAGACGGGTAGATTAAATCGTTTTGCGAAAATGTTAATGAAGGGAGATTATATAGAGGTGGGTGGTGGCATTATACCTTCTGTTTTACATGGAATGACTCTGAACGTGGAATATATAAGGCTGATACAAGCTGCACCTTTAGAAATAATACAAAATCCATTATGTCCGATTTGTGGTAGTAGGATGGAATCATTAGGTAGAAATAAAGGATTTAGGTGTTCTAAATGTGGTTATAGAAGTCAGAAGATTAAGAAAATTAGAAAGATTGTTTTGAGGTATGTGGAGCCAGGTCTCTACATACAAAGCCCTATAGCGTATAGACATTTAACTAAACCATTAGAAACTTTAGGTATGTGTGGAAAGGAATATAATAATGTAATTATTAGTCCATTAACATAATAGATACTATAATTTTTAAGTTAGTGTTTTGTAGTGATTTTGTTGTGTTTTGTATAGGTGTATTATTGTGCGTTTGCATAGAAAGAAAGATAGACTTGTGGTAAAAGTCCTGGGGGCAGGTCAGCAGGTAGGTAGAGCAGGAATATTATTGAGCTTTAGAGATAATAATATTTTGCTGGATTATGGTGTTGATGTATCGGGTGAAGAACCTGAATTTCCTTTGTCCGTTAAACCTAAGTTTTTGGATGCAGTAGCTTTAACACATGCACATTTAGATCATAGTGGAGCATTGCCTCTTCTATATGTTAGTGCAGAACCAAAGTTGTATGCTAATCCTTTAACAATGGATCTCGTTGAAATTCTGATAAATGATTTTCTTAAAATATCAAAATATTATGTTCCATATGAAACAATAGAGCTATCGAGTATGAAGAAAAATACAGTAAATATGAATTTTAGAGAGAAAGTTGTTAAGAAGGGTTTTAGTATTCAAATGTATAATGCAGGTCATATACAGGGAAGTTCTCTAATTGAAGTAGGTTTTGAAGATTATACTATTTTGTATACAGGTGATTTTAACTTAGAAAGGTCATGTTTACTTAGAGAAGCTGATTTAAAGCCTTTTAAAAATGCGGATATAGTCATTATGGAGAATACGTATTCCATGTATAATCATCCAAAGAGAGAAGAAAATGAAAAATTATTCATTGATTCATTGATCGAGGTTTTAGATAATGGTGGTACTGTACTTGTTCCGGCTTTCGCTGTGGGAAGAGCGCAAGAGATTATGTGTGTTTTAGCAAAATATAATATCAGTTATCCTATATATCTGGATGGGATGGCGAGAATAGTCTCAGAACTTACTTTACAATATAAAAAAATTGTTCGTAGTTACAAGCTTTTCCGTAAGGCATATAGTATGGTAAGGAAGATAAAGGGTTGGCGGACTAGAAAAAAAGCATTGAAAGATCCTAGTATAATTATATCTCCTGCAGGCATGTTAAAAGGCGGAGCGTCAGTTTTCTATATGGAACGGATAATGGAGGATCCAAGAAATGCAGTTTTCTTTGTGAGTTATCAAGTAGAAAATACTCCTGGTAGAGCAGTTTTAGAGAAAGGAATATTTTATTCGGAAAAGAAGATGGGTGATGTAAAAGCACGTATAGAATGGTTTGATTTCTCATCTCATTGTGGTAGAAATGAATTAATTAAAGCTATAAAATCAACTAAAAAAGATGCCAAGATTGTCCTTATTCATGGGGAAAAAGAACCCAGTGAGAAATTTAAGGATTATATAGAAAATGAGCTTAATAGAGAGGTATATCTTCCTAGTAATGGAGATGTAATTATATTTGAATGATATCAAGTTATTGTCTATTTTTAGTGGGGCCGCCGGGATTTGAACCCGGGACCACCTGGGTTCCTGCTTATCTTGAAGGCCCAAGCCAGGCATCCTTCCAAGCTAGACTACGGCCCCTTTTTCGGTATTTTCCAAAGTTATAACATTATATAGATTTTTCGTCAGTATCATAAAAATCTAATCTCGGTTGGTATAATCTCTTTATGTCTTCGTTGCTTTTTTCTACCTTGATATATTTCTCTAATTCTGGAATATTATAAAGTTCTTGAACCCATTTTCTTCTTAGATAAGCATATTTTTCTTTTGGATTAGAAATATCTACAATTTCGAATATTTTTGCGGTTTTTCCAGGTTTATATCCTATGACTCTCCCTATTCTCTGAATTAATTGTCTTGGTTCGCCGGAATTTTCATAAATAATAGCGATTTCTGCATCGGGTACAGTTATGCCCTCATCTAGTACGGTTGTGGAGATCATAATGTTAACTATACCGCGAATAAATTGTTCAAAGTATCTTTTTCTTCTTCCAGAAGAGGTTTGTCCAGTAATTATAAGGACGCGGTATCCGTTTAACAATAGTTTTTCATATATTTCTTTTGCAGTGTTTAGAAACTGGGTAAATATTATAGTTTTTGCATTGTTATTTTTTTGAAGGATTTCAAATAAGTACTTAATTTTTTCTTCAGGGTTTTGAGCAAAATAAACTTGGTAAACCTCGATAGGTGCCACAATTCGAAGTTGAAGTAGTTCCTTATATCCTAATGAATAGACAAGTTCTCCGCTTAGTTTGAACAATAGTTGTTCATTGTTATCTCTTCTTTTAGGAGTAGCGGATAAAGACATTCTATGCAATGCGTCTATTTGAAGTGCAACTTCCTTGAATGTGGATGCTGGTACATGATGAGCCTCGTCAAAAATTGCGAGATCAAAATGTCCTTGAAGTTTATCGAGGTATTTAACACCACTATTATATATGGCTATTGTTATGTCACGTATGTTTATTAAACCGCCTCCAACTATTCCTATTTGTATAGGATTTAATCCAAGATATTCTTCTAGGTATCTTTTCCAGGTCGTAGCTAATTCTCTGGTAGGAACAAAGATTATTGTTTTTTCTTTTAAATCAATGATAGCTTTCATACCTATAAATGATTTTCCTCCTCTAGTAAAAATGGCTATAGTTCCTCTTTTTTTCTTTCTCCAAAGTCTATATGCTTCTTCTTGATGCGGTAGAAGACTAAAATTCTCTTCAAGTTGATAATTTATTTTCCTAATTTCTCCAAGGTTTAGAATAATATTTAACCCATATCCTTTAAGCTTGTTTCTAATTTCGTCAAGAAATGCTACATATGTGATAAAGATTTTTTCTTTCCAATGGATCCTGTATGCTCTACTTCTCCGTGTTATTATTTCTGTACCCATATATGTTTTATCAGGGCCTAGAACGGCACGTTCAACATAATATGAAATAGTACATATTTCTTTTAAGAGATTTAATAATTTGTTATCCCAAAAATAGGGTTTAACTAATAGATAACCATTTTTTCTTGAGATGGATATTTTCAATAGATCTTTATTGTAAGAAACCACTACATTTTTCCTATGGAGAAAATCTATAACATTTGGTAAGAAGAGTGTGCTCTTTATGCTAATCTGTCCATTTTTAATGGTAATAAAGTCTTTTATTTCAGAGATTTCGTTGGGGGATATGCCCTTTATTCTCAGTCTATTATCAATAAAGCATTCTTTATTTTTCTCGAAATATATCTTTAATATATAATTTTCATCTATATCAACATAGTTTTTCAATTTTTTTACAATATTTTTAATTTCATTTTCGGAAGATATACTTTTTATCTTTAGAGAGTTAAGTATCCAATGTTTATATTCAGGATTATAGTCTGCGATTTTCCTAATATTTTCTAAAAAGACCGAGAAATCGTTCTTAGATAAATATTTATTCAATTTTATAGCAATATTTTTCTTCATATTTTGTTCAGCCTAAAATAGATATAAACGAATCAGATTTATGCGGTACATCATTTTTCAGTGTTCACCTCCATCATCATTTTCGGTCTAACTACTTAATAATATGTTCATAATATAAAATATAATTGATTTATAAAGAGGTGTTTTAAATTGGATATATTATGGTCTCCGTGGAGAATGAAATACATTGAGTATATAACTATACATAAGTCAGAAGGATGCTTTATATGCGAGGCATTAAAAACAGATAAAAACGAGGATAGATTAGTTGTGTTTAAAGGAGAAAAAGTTATTGTTTTAATGAATTTATTTCCATATAATACGGGGCATCTTTTAATTGCTCCTATTAGACATGTTCCATCAATAGAAGATCTTTCAAAAGAAGAGATAACATCGCTGTTCCTTGTTGTCCAGACGTCTTTAAAAATGCTAAGGAAGGCATTAAAGCCCGATGCATTTAATATAGGTATAAATTTAGGTAGAGTCGCTGGAGCGGGACTAGAAGAGCATGTTCATGTCCATATTGTACCTAGGTGGAATGGAGATACTAACTTTATGCCTGTGCTAGCTAACACTAAAGTTATACCAGAAGCATTAAAAGATACTTATAGGAAAATCATCAAGTATGCCAATTATATAGAAGAATAAGTTATAGCTGATAACTATAATAGGTTGAAATGGAAAGATTATTAAAATAATGTTTAAATTGAGTAGAAAAATTAATATTATATTAACGTGAAGATGATTTGCAATTTCATAATGTTAGGTGGAAAGATGAGTAGTAGATCTTCGAGAGCGGTCAGAGATAAATGGATGGCTAAAAGATGGTTTACTGTACTTGCATCTAGTGCATTTGGATTTGCTGAATTAGGTCTAATTCCTGCTAATGATGAAAAAAGTATTCTTGGCAGGACTATTGAAGTGAGTTTTTATGATATCACAAAAGATATTTCACAACTTCCCATAAAGATAAAGTTTCAAATAGTCGATGTTGATGGTGATATAGCTTATACACAGTTTAAAGGATACGAATTATCGAGAGATTATCTAAGAAGTCTTGTTAGGAGAGGTAGTTCCAAAATTGATGCGGTAAGAGATATCACCACGGTTGACGGAGTAGATCTTAGGGTTATGGCTATGTCAGTAGCTATCAAAAGAATAAAAACATCTCAGATAAAGGCTATAAGAAAAATAATGTTTGAGATTATCGATGAGAAGGCAAGCACTCTTTCATTTGATGAATTTATTCAGGAATCTGTCTTAGGGAGAATAGCTGCAGAAATACAGGTTAGGGCTAAAAAAATTTATCCTCTTAAGAAAGCCGAGATTAGAAAAATAAAAGTGTTGTCTCCAATATACCAGGTTCCATTAAAGAAGCCTGAAAAACAGCAATCTGAGACCGTCGAATCAACATCTATTAGCTAGTATGAGGAATACATTTTTTCTAGTAATATTTTTTCTACAATTTTTAATGTTGTATATAGGTCTCCTCTTCCATTGAATCCGCCTGCTGTATCATGTCCTCCGCCTTTTCCATCTAGATATTTTTCTAATTCTTTCATCAGATATGAGCCTAGATATAACCCTGTGTCTTTTACAAATTTTTTGGTTGCTCTAGCACTTATACGTAGTTCTTTATTTTTTCTTACTCCTACCACAATTGCTAAATCTACTCCCAGGCTTAGCAATGCATTTGCAACACTAGCTTCATAAGAACTAACATGTGTTATTGCAACAATGTATTTCTTTATTTTAAGTATATCTGCTCTTTTTACCCCTTTAATTCTAGCTATTTTTTCTGAATACTCAACATTACCACCATATAGTAAATTCAACGCCTGGTCGTATACGCCTCCATTCTCTAATAGATAAGCTACTGCCTCTAGCGTTTTTAAGGAGATAAATCTGAATCTTTGAGTGTCGAATAGTACACCTATCAAACCTAAAGTTGAGAGAGATTTTGGCAAACTTACATTAAAAATTTTTAGTATTTCTGCAATTAAAACTGTTGTTGAGGTTTCGTTTTCGAGAATTTTATATCTTGCATTCTTGAGATCCCCAAAAGGATAATGGTGGTCGATCAGTAGGACTTTATCAAGGTTACGAATAATAATATCTTTGTATTTGTCTAATAGTACGCTATTAGATGTGTCAACTATAGCATAGAATGCATTACTATATTGCTCTGTTTTCTCAAGATGGTATATGTTTAATTTAGATAATATTTCCTTAGATTCTCTATTAATTCCAGGAAACAAAACAATACTCTTGATTTTAAAAAAATTAAAAAGATGTTTAAGTAATAATGCAGATGCAACAGCATCCGGGTCAGCATTAACGTGTGTAAATATCAATACTGGAAGTTTGTTTCTTTTAACGTCATCTATAAATTGTTGAACTATTTTGCTGAGATAGCATTACTATTTACTTTCCTCATGTAAGGATTCATTCACTTTAATCTGATTTACAAGCT
>JAGGXB010000095.1 GCA_021163245.1 Thermoproteales archaeon | reverse complement strand
GTCTTATAGCAACGTTACGTTGAAAGCCATTTACCGTACAGTTAAACTTGGTAGATATATGTTAAAAGTTTTATCGCCATTTAATAAAACAGTTTGGTTAAACAATACCCTTATAAATGACAAAAATTTCACTTATATACACGAAGAGCCTTACCTTATATCAATAGATGTTAATGATTCTCTAAAGTTAAGCAATAAAGTCACATTGTATTTTAAAGATTTAAAGGTGTATATAGATGATAAGCTTCTCTATTGTATTTATAACGTGCCATTTTTATTGGAGATTGATAAGAATTATACAATTAAAATAGAATATGTTGCACAAAAACCTAAAACAGATATTTTTAACGTACCTATAATTGTAAACGTTAAAAGAGTTATTACCTATATGAGAATTTATCCTCGACAGTCAGATTTTAATGCTTCTGTTGAGGTAAGTGATGATTCTATAAAAATTGTAGGAAATGGTATTTTTCATCTAAGACTTGTATCAGATTGGAAAGAAATAAAGATAAGTGTAAAGAAAAATTATGAGACAACATTGAGGATCGAAATGGTTATGGAGAATGGTCCTGAATATTATACGAAGGGAAGAGTTTTCTCACCCAATCTAGGTTCAAGTAAAGTTTTTACAATGATATTTCATAATAACCCATTTATAATTGAAGTTAAGGGAAGCATTTATGAATATTCTGGTAGAGGACCATTTAAAACCAGTTTTCCTGGTGTTTCAGCGTTTAACACATTACTGATAGAAGTTAGAGATGGAGAAGTAGAATTAAAAATTGAGATTGTAAAAGATTAGATGCTTATAGATAATCTTTTCTTTATTGCTTTATAGGATAAATATGCAAGTAGAATATTAACTAGTGTTTGTACGATGTTAAACAAAGCGATAATTGGAAGTATAGATATTACTATTTTTACTGGAACACCATAGAAAATAGGTAAGAAAATATAGTTTGCTATACACATCACAATAGTACGGATAAACGAACCATTTAAAAATGAATAAATGAAGAATTTTTTATTATCTTTTTTCCATAGTTTTTTGATCATCCATACGCCGATTATCGTTGAAAGTTCTGCTAGAGTCTTAAAAAATGCGCCATAAGGATTAGAAGGTTTAAAAGGGGGTCTCGGTAACGCGATAATAATTCCGGTGGTTACTGTAGTAATAATAGAAGAGGGAAGATCAATAATATAAAGAGCTAATAGGAGAGGTACACCGGTTATGTCAATTGTTAACTTAGAAAACATTGGAAAGGGAATATCTATAGGTAATATTTCAAGCGAGATAGCCATTGCTGAAAATATTGCTGTTAACGTCAGTTTTTTGGCTTTTACATCATTGATATTAACCATAATTCTATACGTATATATTTAAAAACTTTAATCTTTTCTATTAGTTTTCGATATAATATCTAAAATTTTCTTTATTTTGTTTGTTATCGGGATTCCTTCTGTTGAGAGGATTTCGTATATTTCTTCCCTATTATTTATATCTATTTTTCTAGTTTCAATTATATCTCTTAATATCTCTGCTGGTTCCCAAGGGAAAAATATCCATTTTTCAGTAGATTCCGCATAGAAATCAGGTATCATAATCGTCCAAGGCTTAATGTAGAGAGAAGCTGTCATTATGTGTTTTGGACCATAAAGTTTGACGAGTTCTGTCACGACTTGGAGAGTTTTGCCACTGTCTGACACATCGTCAACTATTAAAACTTTTTTGTCTCTTACATTGGTTATCAGTGGCTGAGTTATTAAAGGTTCTTTTAATGTTTTACCCACTCTGGAATAGAACTTTATACCTATACTTCCAGTTTCATCAATATCCATGTAATCACTTACTAGTCTAGCTACCACCCATCCTCCTCTAAGTATTCCTACAATAACATCTGGTTTAAAACCATAATTTATAATATCTTCAACTACCTTAAGAGTTAGATTTTCAATATCATCCCAAGTGACAATTAAAAACTTGCTCATTTTATCACTCTCATAACTGCGTCTAACATTTTAAGAATATTTAGCGGATTTAAATTATTATTTATTAACGACTAACAATATGAAAAATTAAAATTTATAGATTTTAGGAGTTAATTCCTATTTATATCCAGGTTAATGGAACTAATATATCCTCTTTATAATCCTTTCCATGTTTTCCTCTTATTGTTCCGTCTTTTGTAATAATTGTGTGTTGTCCATGATCAGCTAATATTAAAAACGAGAACTCTTTTCTTAAAGTTTCTATTACTTTTCTTAATCTTGTGTCGACATTGCTTAGAATTTGTGACAGATTCGATGAGTATGGACCATACTTATGGAAATATTCATCAGGATCACCGAACTGTACTATAAAAAATACTGGGTTCTCACTTTTACATTTCTTCAGTAGTGTTTCAAGTAAACTATCATCCGAAGATATTGGTGAAATGCACTTTATGTCAGCGTATCTAGCTAATAGTCTATGTCCTGTCCAATCTGGCCTTCCACAACCCATGCTTTTCATTTTATTCCTTCTTAAAACATCAAAAATGGTTTCACACTTAAAATTATCATCATATGTTTTTATTCCATGAATGTTTAGTGGCACTCCAGAGATCATTGTTGCATGGTTAACAGGTGTTATTGTCGGCATAACAGCTTTTAAGATAACCGAATTTTTCTCTATTAAAGATGTAAGAAAAGGCATAGATTCACGATGGAAAAACCACTGATATATTCCTAAGGCATCTAGAGAAATGATACCTAGCTTTTCGGAAGGTTTAAGGCTTTTTACTGCTTCTTCTACATATATCTCTGTTGATTTTTCTGGTTTTTGAATTTCTAATATTTCTGCTGAAGTTGTAGCTACGCTTTCCATTGGATAAATTTTCTTTGAGTCGATATATTCATTTATTTCTATTAGTTTATCTACTTCTAATATCATGTTTTTAACCTTTTCTATACAATATATGTGAAAGTGTGCATATCAACAATAAATATTCCTATATTAAACTAAGCAAATTTTAATACTTATTGGAGGGTATTACTGAAGTTTATTGTTCTGTAAGATGAATGGGTTTTTCCAAGCATTTAAGAATACTTTTTCTTTAATACTTTTTCTTTTTTCTTTTATTTTTATTTTTTTAGGATAACCAACAGGAATAATAGTCTGTAAACTATATCTTTTATTGATTCCTAGGAGATTTCTAAGTTTCGCTGGATTTGGAGGTGTATATGTTAATGATGCTATATTTTTTTCTTCTAATGCAAGTAATAGATACCCTATAGAAAGCCAAGTGGATTGAATTGCATAAGGACATTTCATATCACTGAACACGAGAATTAAATATGGAGCATCTGTAAGAAAAGGTTTTTTCCATGAAATTTTCTTTTTCTTCAACCATATCTTAAAATAGTCTGGAGCTATACTATGAAAAGATTTTTCTTCGTTTTCGCAATATTCTCTGATCTTTTTCTTTAATTCTTTTTTTGTGACTATCAGAAAAAACCAAGGTTGACAATTTAATCCAGAAGGAGCTTCTAATGCTACTTCAATAGATTTCAAAATAGATTCCGGAGAGGGTAGAGGTCTTTTTTTAAATGCTCTCGTCGATTTTCTATTTTTTGCAAGGTCTAGAAGCGACACATTTTCACCTGTACTTATAGAGTGTTATATTTTTCTTTATAATAAATTTTTCCTGTAATTTTTTGAATTTAGTATATTAGAAGACATGTACTACAAAATGAATTTATATAAATTGTTTTGCGTTTTTAATCTTTATGGGTAAGGGTTTTTTTGAATATAAGGCGAAAAAGGGATTGATTCGAGTTAATGTTACTGTTTCCAATAAAATAATTAAAGACATAAGGTTTTCAGGTGATTTTATGCTCCATCCCGAAGATGTTATTTGGGAATTAGAGAATGCTTTGAAAGGTAAAACTATAGATGTTGAAAAATTAAGAAAAACTATTGAGGAAGTTTTTCAGGATGTTGTACTTGTTGGATCATGTGTTGATGATTTCGTATATGTTTTGAGTAAGGCTGTTGAGGTGGCTTCAAATGACTAAGTTAAGAGTCTTACTTTTTGAAACTCCAGAGGATCCCTATTATAATTTGGCTTTTGAAGAAGCTTTCCTTCTAGCTCGTCATCTAGGTTATGTTGAAGATGACACTTTAAGAATTTGGAGGAACTCAAATGCTGTAGTCATAGGATATTTTCAGTTTGCAGAAGAAGAAGTTAGGATTGATGCAGTTAATAGACTTAATGTAAAAGTTGTTAGAAGATTCACAGGTGGAGGAGCCGTATACCATGATCTAGGCAATATTAATTATGCTATTGTGGTTAGGGGAATGAGAAAAAAGGGAACAATAATAGATAATCTTTACAAGTATTTGTTAGGAGGTGCTGTAAAAGGTATAAAAGAACTCGGCGTTAATGCTAGAATAGAAAATATTAATGATATAGTTTCCGCTAATAGGAAAATATCTGGATGTGCAGCTAAGTATTTAAAAGATACACTTTTCCTGCATGGATCTCTGTTAGTTAACACTGATCTGAGTAAACTAGCAAGTGTGCTCAAAATATCCAAGAAGAAATTGGCTGATAAAGATATTTCGAGTGTTAAATACCGTGTAACTACGCTTAATAATCTGTTAGGAAAAAATTTAAAGTATGGAGATATTATAGAAGCTTTAGTTAAAGGTTACAGTTCTTTGCTTAATGCTGAACCATACTTTGATCTTCCTAGTAAAGAGGAAATTGAGCTCGCAAACAGACTTTATAATAAGTATATATCTGTAGAATGGAATTATAAACGTGCACCTTCTTCAAGATTCACTAATTTAATAAAAGACTTTTTAAAATAATATTTTCCTGATAAAAGAATATATGAGAATAGAAGATAAAGGAATAGTTATATCATCGTCTATAAAATATGATACTGCCTCGATAATTCCAGAGAAAGTAGCAATTATTACCGCTATAATAGGATTCGTGAAATAGGCTAATACTAAACTTGTGGACAGTATACCTAAAATAGTTCCCTCAATTTTCTTAGTCTTATTAAATGGATATTTATGGCCTTTAATAAAGAAATTTATTAGGCTTGAAGAAGAATCTAATATGGTTAAAGGTATAAGACCTATGTATGGATAGCTTGTTTGTAAACATATCATTATTCCAATTGCAAACCATATTGGGCTGAGAGCAGGTCCATTTATTTCATTGCCTTTACTAAGTTTTTTTACCAATTCAGTAATAATCGGTAGCTTAATCTCTAATATTCTTAGGAATTCTTCTAAACTATATATTATTATAGCTAGGAATAGTAGATATGTTCCAATCAATCTAGGTAGAAATAAAAATATCAAACCTGAAAGATGAACTATTTTTCTAAAAATATATCGTGATAACGAAAATCTTACTTTATTATTCAATAAATAGCTCTTTAAAGGATCTAGTTTATCTCCTTGTATGATTATATCAGATTTAGGAGCAACCCTGTTATCTGGATTAAAACCTATAAATAGATTGGCGATTTTCCTCAGCTGAAGATTGTTCCAATCATCGCCTATAACTATAATTTTATTATACTTCTGTTTGCTCTTTGAAAGATATTTTTTAACAATTTCAAGTTTTCCATATTTTTTTAAAACAAGACTTTCCTTTGCACATTTAATTCTACCTTTTTCATCAACCACTATATCAACACCGTATGCGCCATCACAGGAGCTAAGTCTTTTTAAAGTATTCATAAATTGTTGCGGAATACCAGAACTTATAAGGATAACGTCATAACCATTTCTCTTTAGGTTTTTTAAAAATTCTACAATCTCGTCTATATCTTCTATAGGATATTCTTCCCATAGTTGATTTAAATTAGTATTTTTTAAATCATTATAGAATCCTACTATTAATTTAGAGGGGGAAAGGATTCCTAACTCATAAAGAATCCCTCTAAAAATATTTTTTAAAAAATATAAAATCCCGTATTGTTTACTAAGTCTAAACATCAATTTTATTTTTCTAGGCAGAAGGACTCCTTCAACATCAAAGATTAATAACTTTTTCAAATATACACACTACTCTTTTTCTTTTATAAATCCAAAATATCTTCCCATCCAATATGGCAACAACCAATGGGAGCCGTCTAACATTTCTCGTCCACCAGCATAACTATCGAGGACAAAGGGATTACCATTCCATCTCATGATTCTTCTTTCATCATATGGAAGTAGATTAACTGATTGTTTCTCACCCGATCTCGTAAGAGCTTCATTTATTATTATATCTTTTCGATGAGAGTTAACGATAGTCCATTCAATGAGATCAAGAGGTATTTCAATCAATGTTTGAACGCTAGCCTCTATATCACAAGGTTTTCCTGTTAAGGCACCGTAAATAAAATTCCATAAAGGATTCCGTTCAGGTCTCTCAAATTGCCAACTTCTTTCTAAGCTTAAAAGATATATTCTTCTAAGTTCTGGATCTTTCTCGAATGTAAGCAAAACATAATATGCAAGAAATGCAAGTTCATCATCAGAATGGTTAATAAATCCTGGTGTCGTTATTTTTTGTCTAATTGTATTTATGGCATAGTGGTATTTTTCAACGAGCATCCTATATGCTTCTTCATATTTTTTCTTACCAGTCATTACATAAGCAGCTTTTAGATAAGCCAGAATTTCCAGAGCATTTAAACCATGTTCCATCCACCATATTGGATCCTTGTTAAGTTTTTCGGGATTCCATACTCCCCAAGTTGTCGGTTTGCCATCTATATCAACTAAATAGAAGTTATTGTCTAAAATGTGTTCTACTATTTCATCAACTAGTTTAGCAGCTCTCTTTCTGTACTCTTCATCATCTATTAGTTGCCAAAAGACAGTATATGCAAAAATATGGCCGTCTATTTCGTCAGAACTTGTATCTCCTTTCCATTCCCATTTTCCATTATTAAAGTCATGCCATTCTCCTCCGCTACCTCGGTCCTCTCCCTTTTTGGCTATAGCTCGAGCTGGAAATCCTTTAATCCCAGTAACTTTTACGAGTTGTTCTAAGGCTAAAAATGATTTAATAGCATTTTGCTTTGCTTCAGGATCCTTAGTCGCAGCGTATCTAAATGATTCTGTAGCAACATATATACTTGTCCATAAACCATCGTT
This sequence comes from Thermoproteales archaeon, assembly GCA_021163245.1. Lineage (GTDB taxonomy): Archaea > Thermoproteota > Thermoprotei > Thermofilales > Thermofilaceae > JAGGXB01. The sequence goes on along the minus strand of JAGGXB010000095.1, from coordinate 26,322 downwards.
ATCAGCAATTCTATGATGCCATTTTTCTAAACATCCGGGTTTTTCTAAAACAATTGCATTTATAAATCCTCTTCTAAAATGGTATTTTTTAATCTTTTCTTCATATATCTTTGCTTTTTCTTCAAGTGTCATGTATACTTCAAATATATGGGATATACCTCCTCTAGTTGCAATCCATGCATCATCGTTGACAGTTTCGATATCGTTAACATAATCGTTCGGTAACCATCTCTTTGAGGCAAAGTAACTCCATGATCCCTTTCTTAATCTAATAGCACCCCATGTTGTACCTATCCACACATCACCATTTTCAGAAAGTTTTAATGAGGTGATATTGTCATATGGAAGGCCGTCATGACCAGTGAATGCTTCCCATTCTTCATACCGGTCGAATATGTTTAATCCTTTGTTAGTACCTATCCATAAATAACCGTTATTGTCTAGCTCTAAAGCTCTTGCAGAATCTCCTAATAATCCACTATTGTCTTTTTTATAATTTACTATATTTCCATTTTTGACACATAATAGTCCATTATCAGTACCTATCCAAATATTTTCGTCTTTATCAACTTTAAAATCAAATACTTTTTCCTGTATTTCAATAAGTTTACGAGGTTTATCTTGCTCTACTATATAAATTGTATTATTTTTATCTTTAATAATAAGAAAATCATTGGAGAATACTATTTTCTCAATATATGTGTTGTGTTCATAAAACTTTGAAATTTTCTCGCCATTGAATTCATAAATTATATTGTCTTTACTGTAGAAGATCATATTTTTACTTGCTGAAAGACTTTTTATTTTACCTTCATCTATCAATTTACAACAGCTATTTTTATCAATACTATATAGGCGACTATCGGATATATAGAAAATATCGTTGTTTAGAGATATAATATTAGTAATGTTTGATGATTCAGCATAAAAAGCTCTTTTTTTCTGAGGTATTTTGCCCACTATGAGATTATACATCTTTTCACCATACTTCAAAAATATTGCTTATTTAACATCAAATAAAAATTTAATATTACCGAAGATTAAAAATAATTATCACATTTTACGAAAAATATATATGTTGTCAAAAATTATAGGTCTTTACGCGGGTTTCGATAAGACTATTATTACTCCTGAAAAGCCAGTTTATTTGGCGGGTTTAAGTGGTAACAGACTTAGTGAAGGCGTACATGATGATATTTACGTAAGAACAACTATTTTATCTGATGATAAAATTAGTGTTGCAATAGTAGGTTTAGATTCTATCGGTTTAATGTATAATTATGTTAAACAGATTCAAGAAAAATTTCTTAAAAAAGATATATATGTCATAATAGGATCTTCGCACTGTCATTCTACGCCTGATCTCATAGGGATATGGGGTCCATCAGAGGACAAAAGTGGTTTAGATGAAGATTATTTAAGTTTAGTATTGAATAAAATTTCTGAATCTATAGAGAAAGCGGAAAGCAAAATAGAGAAAACTAGTATAATTGTTGGATATTCAAAAATTCCAGAAGGTGTAGCTAGAAATGGTAGAGATCCAGGTCTAATGGATAAAGATATATCAGTAATGTTAATGAAATCTAAAAGTTCGAAAAATAATTTAGGTTTTGTTATAAATTTTGGGTTACATCCAGAAGTTTTATGGAGTGATAACAAGCTAATTACTGCGGATTATGTTTTTTATCTTCTAAAAAAACTTGAAGAGGAGTTAGGTGGTATTGGTGTTTTTCTAAATGGTGCTTTAGGTGGAATGATAACTCCTGATGTAAAGGCACATACATTTGAAGAAGCTGAAAGAGTTGGAAGCACAATTGCGGAATCTATCTTAGCAACAATGCATAGTGATGAAATTAAATATCTATCTTCTGGGAGCTTAAATGTAATTTGTAAAAATATCATTTTACCTGTAGAAAATAAAAAGTTAATAAATGCAAGTAAAAGAGGTGTGATAAAACGTAGCTTTGATAGGGAACAATACGTAGATTCCCAAATTTGTTCATTAAAGATTGGTTCTCTAATTCACATTATTACATTACCAGGTGAACCTCTACCTAAAGTAGGTTTGAAAGCAAAAAACTTGTTAAAAGCACCATATAAGTTTTTAGTTGGTCTCGGAAATGATGAGATAGGTTATATAATTGATGTAGAGGATTGGACGCCTAATAAATATGAGGAATCTATGAGTCTAGGTCCAAGAACAGCTGATATATTGTTAGCTCAAATAAATGAAATAGTTCAGTTACATTGAATTATCTCATTAACTAAAAAATGTTATGTAATTGTCTAATCTCCTTTATTTTCCAATTGGATAAAATAGATGTTACCAATAGCATAAAAATTGATAAGATTATATTAAGATAACTTTATATATTTTTTGTTTAAAATATATTATTAAAATCCTCTAAAAAGGGGATTTTTATGTCCCAGGAGAGTAAGAAAGAAGAAATGTTTTTGAGTGGTTTTACGATTAAAGGAATCACTATAGCAGTTCTGACAATATTAATAGGTTTTCCAATAGCTTTTCTCCTACAAAACATGTCAACAAAACCTGCAACTTATACTGGTTTCTGGCTAAGTCCTATTCAGCTTGTAATAGTATTTGAACTTCTTAGAAGAGCTTCAAAGAAATTCCATTTAAATCCACAAGAAATGACTATGGCAACACTTGCAGGCTATATGTTAATGGGAATAACATACTGGATGAGCGGATACGCAAACGAAGGAATACAAGAGATGGTTATTGACACACTATTTTATTTCTCAGCAGCTATGGCTGTATCTCCATTCAACCAATTCTACCAAAAATTGGTTCCTAGCTATTTCCTACCTTCATCTCAAAAAGCTATAGATTTACTTTGGAACGGAATTTCACCTGGCGAAAGTATAGATTGGGGAGCCTGGATGACTCCTATGCTAGTTGTTTCTCTCTGGACCCTCATATGGATGATAATGTCATATGCATGGATGTATGTTTTATGGAAACCTTTGATTGAAGATGAGCGATTACCGTTTCCTGCAGCTGTTCCAACTTCACAGACAATTATATTAGGTACAAGCCAGTCACCCGACGAGAAACCTAGATTATTTGATTTCAAGAACCTCATGTCTAAGACATATTGGATCTTTTTCCTAATAGGCTTAATTTTCTCGTTACAACCAGTATTAGCGGAAGTAATACCGTTAATACCTGCAGCTTCCTGGTGGGGTGAACAAAGAATTAGATTTGAACCATTCGTAAAAAGCTTCCTACCTGTAACTAAATATTGGAATCCCAAGATAATGATAGCTGTTATGGCAGTCCTTGTTCTTGCCCCATTTGACACGTTAATCACAATAGTGTTAACTTGGTTTGTACTAGCTGTTATTGTGCCTAATTCACTAGTTTGGTTTGCTGGTTGGCCAGCAAACTTAGCTAAGAACTATAGAAAAATACCGCCATTTCCATACTACTATTGGAATGGATGGGGTATTGACGTGGGTATAGGTCTTTGGATGCTTTACCTATTATTACCAAGATTTAAACAATTATTCTCTGCGCTTAAAAAAGATGTTGAAGAATATGGTGCTTCTCTAAAACTAGTATCTTATATAACAATCCTGTTTTCAGTGTTGTATGTTGCTTTTCTAATAGGAGTTGGTGCACCTGTGCTCACTGCACTTTGGGCATTTGTCCTATGGCTAATATTTACATTAGCGTCGATTCGATACTTTGGTGAATTAGCTGGATGGACTTATATGGAGCCATGGGGGAATTTCTTCGCTGAGCAGACATTATGGACAACCGGTGTTATTTCAGGTGCATGGCCTGGTAAATTACCAACTCTACAGAGTAATTGGGCTATGCCTGCCGTCTTATCATATATGTCCATGGAATGGTTCGGAGCACAGTCTCCATGGTTCACGTTCCAAGCATTTAAAGTCGCCTACGATACAAAGACAAAACCATGGGATGTATTTAAGATGCTTATTATACTTACAGTTATAGCCGTATTCTACGGTAACTTCTTTGCCTTATGGTTTGTTCATCACACAGGTGGTCTAAAGTCACAAGGATGGTTTGCTGAAAGTACAAGAGACTTTATAAGGGATGTTTTAGGAGCTAATGTAGTTGCTACAGTATGGCCTGACTGGGCTTGGCAGAATCCCGGATATGCTCTAGGATTATCCTTATCGGGAATCATTACAGTCTTCGCTATATACTTAATTAGGATGAGATTTCCAGCATTCTTTATCGATCCTATAGGCATTACAGCAGCTATAGGATGGTTTGAAGGCATTTGGATCAATGCTTTACTAGCATTAATAATTAAGTACCTTGTATTGAGGTTTGGTGGACCAAAACTCTACGAGGAAAGAGCTTTACCTGCAGTTGCAGGATTTTCAATGGGTTATGGCTTCTTCTATATATTTGCGGCACTAAATGAATTATTCGTTGTAGCTCTTCCGTCATTCAATGTACATTTCGTTCCGTAAACCATTTTTAATATTTTTCGGAAAATATTTATTATATTTTTTAAAACAATATTAACTAATTTATCTTGGATTAGGGGTAGGTTGAATGGCTGAGGAATTTAGAAGCGGTCTCACATGGATTACACTTTTATCAATTATATTGGCATCAGCTATATTTACACCCATAATAATATATACTACCATATCAGATCTTCCGGGAATAAGCGGAGTATTAGTGTATATTATACTATTAATTTTCTGGTTCTTCGCGAGAAATTCTGGCAGAGATTTGAATTCTCACGAGATCTTAACCATTTATGAAAGCCTACAGTTATCTTCATCGATTGGGGGACAAGTAATCGCATTAGGTTTGTTACAGGTATTTGCTATAAAAGTAATACCTCTAAGCAAAAATTTAACAGTAAATGGAAGACCACTTCCTGATCTAATACCTTCATGGCTAGCTCCAAATATTAATATCATAAATAGTAGAACTTTTCTAAGACCTGAAGTAGCTCTTCCGCTTATTATACTCGCAGCTTTTCTAACTTTCTACTTTATGCAAGAATTTTCGATGACGATGATTAACTCATATTTATTCATAGAAGTTAACAAGTTAGACTTTCCATTCGCCGTCTTAGATGCCTCGATCTCTAGAGTATTAGCAACAAGAGAACCAAAGATATGGTATCCTTTCATATTAGGAGCATATATCGGAGCTGCATACGCATTGTTACAAAGGATGGGATTGATGGCAGGAGGAATTCTAATGAATGTGTATGAACTTATCCCATTCACAGAATATGCAATGCCAGGCGCTATAATAGGTGTATCCACCGATATTCTAACATACTTCTACGGTATGTTACTACCTTTATCAACAGCAACATATATATTCTTAGGATCTGTTGCGTTTTGGATATTCGGAAATCATATCTTCCTTAGATATTTTCCCAATATCTTTCCAGAGTGGGCTAAAGAATTTAGATATGGAATGAATATGTCTGCTTTACAGCAACGTTCATGGCTTAGAATATGGCTTTCTCCCCAGTTTGGAGCCATGGTGGGTTTGGCCTTATTTGTTCTCGTACGTAACGCTAAGTATATTATTCAGACGTTTAAAGCGTTTTCTATCATCAAAGGTGGAGAAATGCAGAAATTAGGATATCCTCCTCTAAAGGTTATTCTCCTTTTATATATCGGCGGAGGTATAGGTACAATTCTGCTATTCTGGTTATTAATGCCTAAATTGGTGTTCTTAGCAACTGTATTGTCGCTTGGAGCTTCGTTTATTTTCGCTACTCTGGGAAGCCGAATCATAGGTGATTTAGGTTTTCCAACAACAATACCCTTGCTATGGCAGTCTACTCTATACTTTATGGGATATAATAATGTAGATGCCTGGTTACTGCCAGTTTTTCTTTCTGGTGGAATGAACCGAGGAGCATCTACAGGAACTTTTGTTATAGCAGGAAACCTTACTCCTTCCTGGGTTAACACGATCAGAGCTGCATATTATACTAAAACTAAACCAGGAAGTCTTCTTAAAGCGTATGCGCTTGTAATTATATTAGCCAATGTATTCGGATTGATAACTTTAGAATTTCTATGGAGGGCGGCTCCCATTCCATCAATAGTTTATTCATCAACACTAGGATGGCCTTTCCAAATATATAATGATTATCTATTGATGACGAAAGAGATTAAATTGTATCCGAATGTTATAATGGTTTCAGCAGTTTTGTTTGCTGGTTTAGGGGCTCTAAACGAAGTTACTATGAAGTTCTTCAATTTTCCAGTATCAGCTATAGGTCTTCTTGGTGGACTTTCACAACTTCCTCCACAAGCAATGGCTTTGTTTATTGGATCACTTATAAATCGAGTATGGTTAAGCAAATACATGGCTAGAAAAGGTATAGATTGGTCTACGACTGGACCAGCGTTAATGGTAGGTTTTGCAGTCGGTTCATCAATAGTAGTTGGCTTGTTTGTAGCTATGTCACTTGCTTCTCGGGCTACATGGGTATGGCCATACTAAATATGGGGTGAGAAAATGTTTAGAGGCAAGTTTAAAAAAATTTTGTTAAGTTTGATTGTGATATTGTTAGTTTTCTCAATTGTAGGATATCAAACAGCTGAATCCAAGCCAGAAAATGTTATGTCTCTAGTTGAGAAGATTGACTATGTTAGGATTAAGGAGGATATGATTAAAATAAGGAACTTTGGATCGCTGGTAACTGGTTATCCTGGTGCTTATAGAGCTGCAAAATATATACTTGATACGTTTAAACAACTTGGATATAATTCTTCTTATCAAAAATATAAGTTAGCTGTTCCAATTGAGAAAGAAGCATATCTTTTAGTAGAAGGAAAAAAGATACCTGTACACGCCTTATGGCCTAATCTGGTAGCATTGGGTAACACGCCACCTGAAGGGATTACTGGTCGACTAATTTATGTTGGAAAGGGAAGGCTTCAGGATTTCAACGGATTAAATGTTAACGGAAGTATAGTTTTGATGGATTTTGATACAGGGCTGAACTGGTTAAATGCTATAAGGCTTGGCGCAAAAGCTGTTATTTTTATCGAATCTGAAAATATGTTGTCTTTCGAAGCAATGAGGAAAATACTTTTAAATGCTCCATTAGATTTTCCAAGAGCTTATATGGATCTTGGTTCAGCTGAACATATTATAAAATTACTGAATAAAGGAGAGAAAATTGAAGCCGCATTTGTACTAAAAATGGAATGGAAACTACAGGAAGCATATAATGTTGTAGGTGTATTAGAAGGAGAATCTAAAAATGACATTATAGTAGTATCTACTCATTATGACACTTGGAATATTGTGCCGGCTTTACCAAGTAGTGTAGATGAACAGACTAGTATTGCTACATTTCTCGAGTTGGCGCGTTTGTTGAGTAATATAAAGCCTAAGAGGACGATTGTATTTGTAGCATATTCGGGACATTGGCAAGGCTTGGCTGGGGCAAGAGAGTTTGTTAGACAATATGTATTTCCTACCGTTGAAAAGGGTAAAAAGGTATGGCTGGAGATCGGGATTGATCTTTCTACAGATTTTCAGGGAGTATCACTTGTTTATATGGGATATTGGTCTAAGTATGGTTTACAGTCTAACTATATTAACCGGTACTATTGGATAAGGGATAGGATAGAAAAAGTCTATTGGCCTGCTGTAAGCGACTATGTGCTAAAACATTTTAATATTTATCATTCAAAGATTGGAGATATATCGAAGCCATTTAGAATTGGTTTTCAGCGGACTGGAAATACATTAACTTATCCATGGTGGGATACTGCTACACATCCATATACGCTAGATACGGAGGTCTCATTTGTGGCTGGCTTACCGTCTTTTACGATAAGAACCCAACATTCACATAGGATTAGGTGGCATGTTCCAGAGGCATCTTTAGAGTATGTGGATATTGAAAATTTAAAGACGCAGATTCCAACAGTTTTATCTATTATTTACGGTTTTGCAACAGATGAGGAATGGGGTCTAAACTGGAATCTAATTAGACCGGCAAAATGGGGATTAAAATATGAGTATAAGACTTTTCAAGGATTTGTTACTGTTTACGGAGAGGTTGTTGAATATAATTTTACTAGTGGTTGGTATTCTGATATAGGAAAACCATCATTATATAGAATGAGGAGTAGTGCTTCAATCTATCCATTTGCTGCTTTTTATAACTTTACTGATCCTGGGGGAAGATTTATTGTTAACGGTATACCACCATATGATCCTACAGGAGGTGTACAATGGTTATTTGATGCATGGGTTTTGGATGAGAATGGAAAAGTCATATGGGCTACAAACACGGGATGGTTTGGAACACAGTATACAAGAACAATTGTATCCGCTTTACAGCCTATAGCATATGTTACGATACCTGTAACACCAGCGATCGACATAGCTCTACTTGATATTATTGACCCACAAACTTTAAGGAGAATGAGTCTTATAGATTGGAGATATATGGACCATTCATTTTTAACCGAGACATTCAGCCTAAATATTTTTGACTTTAATACAGGAGCCGCCATCTATATGGGTACTGCTTATGTAAGTCCTTGGGAGGGAGTTGCGGTTGCGTATATACCACCAGGATATAAAGTTGGCTTTATGATCTATCGTTCAGATATTTATGGGAGACCTATTCCGCTGATAAATGCTAGTAAAGAACATAGAGAGGGAGTTGGTTACCTTGTTCAGAAACGTATAATTTTAACATCAAGGGATATGGCTAGGGACATCGTATTTTTGGTTAAAGAAAGATATAGTAAAGTAGCGTTATACCAGTTTAGAAGTTATAGTGCAGAATTTATGATTCGTAATGCATCATATTACTATTCAAAGGCTTTATCCTTCTACAAAGAAAAGATTTATGATCAATCCTATATGAATTTCCTGAAATCTTGGATGTGGGGTTCTAGAGCATATACTGAAACAATGACACTTATAGATGATACAGGTAGGACATCCGTTTTCTTTTTCTTTATAATCTTGGTTGGTGCTATACTGCTTGAAAGGTTAACTATTTCATTTAGAGACAAAAGAGCAATATTTAGTATCATATCATTTACCGTCGGTATGCTCGTTCTATTCTACTTTGTACACCCGGCTTTAAGAATAATGTCAATGTCCTATATAGCCATCTTGGGTATTGTTACATTACTTGTATTCTCGATAATAGCGTTTATTTTCTTCGGTGAAGGCATAGAAATAACTAAAAAGATATCAACCACGATTTTAGGTTATCATGAATATGAAGTTCCTAGAGTAAGTATAATGGTAAGTTCGGCATCTATATCAGTTGAGAACCTTAAGAAAAGGCCATTAAGAACAATATTGACACTTGTAAACATAATTGTAGTTGTGGCTGCTCTAGTTTCTCTCTCTTCTGTTTCGTATTATTCTAAGTTATCTATGGTTCCACAAATACAGAAGGCTACTTATAACGGTTTCTTCTTTAAGGAAACTGATATACCTATATGGTATGATAGATATCTCATGGATTATCTTAGGGACGTTGTTGGGGATAAAGGTGTTGTTTACGGGAGGATATGGCTGTATCCAGAGGCTTGGTTCCCACAAGGAGCGGCTGAAATAGTTACAGGAAAACGATCGACGTTAATATCTGCATTTCTTGGATTAGTTCCTGAAGAAGCAGCCGAATTATTAAGAATTGCTGGTTCTGCAGAATCGGCCCAAATAAAGGAACCATTCCTCGGAGGTACAGAATTAAAATGTATAATTAGCGATGCAACGGCCAAAGATATAGGGATAGGTTTAGGAGACACTATTAGAATGTGGGGATTAAACTTTACAGTAGTTGGAATTTTGGATACACATCTGCTTTTAGGTGGTCAAGGCTTATATAGAGAACTCGATGGATATCCGATCGTTCCTTCGAGTCCTGAATTTGTACCAGATTTCGAGATGATAGCTTCAATTAAGAAGCGTGAAGTTTTCGACTACAAACCTATACCATGGGAGAGAATGATAATTATTCCATACGACTTGGCCCAAAAACTGGGTGGTTATCCAGCTACAATGTCAGTCAGATTAAAGAACTCTACAACTTATGAAGAAGCCTTGAAAATTGCGAGAGATATCGTATTCCCGTTAACAGGTATCACGGTTTATTTCGGATGGGATGGAAAAACATTTCTCATCGGACAAACAAATACCTTCTTAGCCTTAGGTCTACATTCATTAATAGTATTATTCATAATTGCTGCTGCGAACATAATGATAACTATGTTAGGTAGTGTAAAGGAACGAACTAAAGAGATAAATGTATATAGTGTCGTCGGCATGTCACCAACAGACATAGCAGTTCTATTTATATCGGAAGGTATTGTATTAGCACTAGTTGGCTCAGTTCTTGGATTCTTCCTCGGGTATGGTTTGGACTCAATATTCTATTCATTAGGAATATTACCTTCATACTTTATCAGAAATTATGCCTCATTTCTATTAATAATTGGTATCATATTATCAATACTAGCGGTAATCATTCCATCAATATACCCAGGAATAATAGCGTCAAGGTCAGTAACTCCATCGCTTGAAAGAAAATGGAAAATAACATCGAAGCCTCGAGGTGATCTATGGGAAATAACTTTACCCTTAAGTGTACACACGAGAAAAGAGATAATTGGTATATTAAGGTATCTAAAAGAATACTACAGTGGTAGAGGAGCTGTTGAAAAGAATTTCACTGTGACGAATATACTTGAATATAGCGAGGATCAAATGTATTTGAAATTCCGGGTTCATCTAGCACCCTTTGAATTAAACCTTTACCAGACTGTTACATTGCAGGGTAGAAGAATAGCTGGAAACTATACATTTATCATTATACTTCAACGTGAGACTGGTCAACGTCATGCTTGGATTAGATCAAATAGAATATTTATCGACAAGGTAAGAAAGCAATTACTTGTATGGCGGACACTATCGACAAAAATAAAGGATCAATATGTTATTGGTAAATAAAAAGATTAGTATTTTTTTGTTTTTAATAATATTTTCTTTCCTTTTCCCAAACATTTATAGTTCGGAGAATATTGTTTATGTTCTTCCTATAAGGGTTAAAATAGATGGTTTTAATGAGCCACTTCTAATATCTATAAAATATAACAATAAAATATTCAGATTTGATGTAAGTAATGGAGTTATCATAGAAATCAATTTTACACATGGGTCATATGTATATCATCAATATTTTGAGATAACTGTGAATAAGAAAGCTTACATTTCTGTTTATCCACAAGAAACAATAAGAAAGATTATGATGGATAGGGGATATTATCGAGTTAGTTTTGTCTCCCGTGTCATAGGATGCAATAGTTATCAGGACTTCTTAAATAATAAGTCGTCTTTTACTGTATTGCTTCCTATGATAAAAATTAATGAAAAAATAACTTCTACAGGAAAAATAATATATCTGGATGCTGTTAATATTATGCTTAAGCCAGCGAGAATTATTTCAGTTAAACCTTTTTCTTTAAAACTAGACTCACCTTATAAGCTTACTGTTATAGATAGGAATTGGATACAGTTTAGCGATAGGAATGACTATTTAATATTACCCTATGATGAAGCTTTTAAAATCTCTTATCTATTGTCTAGCTCATATGTATCATTTAGTAGAAGGATAGATGATATTCATTTAGTAATTAGTATTGAGGCTGAAAAAATTGATAATTTGGATATAGGTAGAGAAATTCTTTATAAATTGACCAACACGCTACTTTCAGAATTGGATCAGTATATATCTATTCTTAAAAATATTGGTATAGGTTCCTCTATATTTGATAAAAAATATTCTTATGCCAATATACTCTTTAAACAAGCTCTTGAATCATATCAAAATGGTAATTTAGATGGAGTAAGATATTTTATATCGAGAGGATTGGATCAATATACGTTTATAAGGCAGGATATTAGAAGGATGTTTCTCGGAAGTTATATTTATTTTCCAATAATTTTAGTATCTCTAATTGTTTTTTCAACTTTTGTTTCCAGATTATTCTTTGAAAAATATTTCAAGTTTGGTTTCCTTGCCACTTTACTAATTATACTTATAATATTACTTATTGTAAGTACTGAGACTCGTATATTCCTATTTTTTGGTTTAGCGTCTTTTTTTGAAGATAATCTGAGAACATTACTACCTTATGAACTTCAGAGATCTTCGTTGACTTCTATAACTTTGGTAATAGTATTTTTAGTTAGTTTAGTTATTAGTGGGTTATTTGCATACTTTATTGTATCATCTGAGAAAATTCATTTTTCTCTTCTTTTGCTAAAGAGAAGAAAAATACGTTTCTTCCTGGTATTAATAACAATTATGGTTGTTACATCGGGCCTTTCAATTCATGGATCGAGTATGTATGGAATTATTACTGAAAAATTAATCATAGATGAACATGATAAGGCTCCTAATTTCTTATACTTATATAAAAGGTCATTATACAGGATTAAAATTTCAACACGAACATCCTATAAGGTGTTTGAGAAGAGTCATCTACAATATTTTAACCAATATGATATTCAACTTCTCAAGATGCTTCTCGATGAGAGTAACACGAGTATTATTATTCACGCCTTCACATTTTTAAAGATAAATGATCGAAATGTTTTCTTATTATTTACTGACCCAAGATACCTAGCGAATTTTGGTATTGGTTCATTTTGTAATGAGACAGTTATTATAAGTAAGGATCTAGCTCAGTTAATGAAGATATATGAGGGAGGATATATTAATGTTGGAAAACATCGGTTAAAAATATTAAAAATTTTGGATTCACCTATAACTGATTATGACTTAAGAATTATTACGAGTGACATGGTCTCGAACAAGAGTAGCAACTATTTCGCTATATTACCTAATAAATATGTAAAAGAATTTAATAATGTATATGTAGATAAAATTTTATTTTTTAATGTCTCAGAACATATTCTTTCTAAGATAATGGAGATACGACTAGGTTTATCTTATATATCAAAGGTAACACTTAGTAAAGAAAAAACTCTTATTATGGGTTATGATTATCCGATAATTAAAGGAGAGAATAAAGTAATCATCTTAGAGAGATTCGATGATCTTGGTATAATATTTATATCTGATTGGTATTCTCAATTGATTGTTTTGACTATAGGTTTCCTCATTATATCGTCTAATGCTCTAGCTAGTGTATATGAGAGAAGAAGAGATTTAAAAATACTTACATGTACTGGAGCAAGTCCTCTGGATCTATTTATCAATATTATTAGTGAGGGTATCGGAATAGGTATAATTGGAGGACTTGGAGGATTTGTTTTAGGGAGAATAATGAACACGATGTATACATCCCTAGTTGGTAATAAGTCTCTATATCCATCTATTGAATTATCATATCTAGCCTATAGTTTAGTTATAGCTTTATTATCTTCAATAATAGGCTATCTGATTCCTGCTAGAAAAGGTATTCTTGAAGTGGTTCCAAGTAAATTACTTAAACGTAGTAGTGGAAAAGTAGCAAAAGTTTCTAAAAATGAACTTTTATTGGATAACTTTATGCGGATTTCATTTCATGAGATGAAGGTGATTAAACGGTTTTTACATGAAGTTTTTCCATATAAACTTGAAGTTGGAGGAGGTAATTGGGGTTTTTTTGTTAAAAAGATAGAGAAGAGGAACATTGACGAAACTATAAGCTTTGAATATTATGGAAGTTTTAAAGGATTATATGTCTCAAATTTAGTTGAATTATCTATAAGAGTACTTCTAGAAAAGGAGAAAGATAAAATAAACCCGAAGATTACGATTTATTCCAAAAAACTTGGATCTATTCCTAAAGGAGAGCTTAATCGTTTAGTTATCTACATTCGTGATGCTTTAATGCAGTATATCGATTATAAGAAACAATTTTATGATAAAAATAGAGAGGAAAAACAGAAAAATATTTAAAAGTTTCTTAGGAGTACACGTCCGGCAGCTACTAGAGGATCCCATACGGGTGCAAAAACAGGTGAATATGCTAAGTCATCAAAGAAAGCATCCCACACAGTTGATTTTTTAAATAATAGTGATGCTAAAGCATTTAATCTGGGTAAAACATCTCTTCCTATAAATTGACCTCCTAGTAATCTGCCTTCTTTATCCGCTATTAATTTTATAGTTATTTCTCCACCTCCAGGATAGTAAGTTGGTCTGGTTTTAGCTTTTATTTTTGTTGTTACTGTTTCGATATTTAGCATCTTAGATTGTTCTTCTGACAAACCAGTTCTTCCTACTTCTAGATCAAATATTTTAGTTATTGCAGTGCCGACAATTCCAGGAAATTTAATTGATTTTCCACCTATATTACTTCCAGCTACATATCCCATTTTATTAGCCGTGGTTGCTAAAGGTACCCAAGTTTTGTTACCGGTTACTATATCGAATGTTTCAGCAATATCTCCTACTGCATATACGTTTTCGTTACTTGTTCTAGTGTATTCGTCTACAGATACTGCTCCCTTTACTCCAAGTTTTAATCCCAGTTTTTTAGCAAGGGAATTGTCTGGACGTACACCAACAGCCATGATAACTAGATCAATCTTATATTCACCTTTTTCAGTGATTATTTTCTCAACTTTCTTCTCTCCCTCAAAACCTATAACTTTTTCACTTAGATGTAGCTCTACACCTCTTTTCTTCAACTCTGACTCTATTAACCATGACATATCACTATCTATATTTGGAAGTACATGGGGTAGCATTTCAAAGAGATAAGTCTTTTTTCCGAGCTTGATAAAATTCTCAGCCATTTCTAAACCTATATAGCCACCTCCTACAACACCTACATTTTCAGCCTTTAAGCTGAGTTTTTTACAAATCTCGGCATCTTCAAGTGTTCTAACAGTTATTATTCCCTCAAGATTTATTCCTTTTATAGGAGGGACTATTGGTCTTGCTCCGGTGGCAAGTACCAAGATATCCCAATTAAATTTCTTTTCTCCACCGTCGTTTTTAGAAATTACGTATCCTTCTCCGATATCTACGACTTCTGTTCGTGTAAATACATTTATTTTTCTTTTATTGATAAAATATTCTTTAGAATAATGAACTAAGTCTTCGAGGTTTTTAACTATTCCTCCAACATAGTATGGTATACCGCATTGTCCATAGCTTACATAGTTACTTTTTTCAAAGACAGTAACATTATATTCTGGTTTAAGACGTTTTATTCTTGATGCAGCACTCATACCTGCTGGTCCACCGCCTATTACAATGACTTTTGTCATATCTTTTCCCTTTAAAACGTTTTAACTAAGATATTTAAATCTCTTCATAAAATAAATAATTATGGAGAATATTTCTAAAGAAAGAGGTATAATAAAAATAAAACCTATATTTATTGGAATATATCATTATAATATAAATTATGGAAGTGTATGTTCACCCGACAAAAAAGGTACTCCTCCAGTAAAAGAAATTAGTTATGAGGATCTCGAAGAGAAAGCTAAGAAAATGATAGATTATTTTGAGAGTAAGCTGGAAGGTAATTTTGTTAGGATAGAGGAACCATATATTATCTCTAAGCATGTTGATTTAAGATTTCTCGCAAAGCATTTAACATATGATGTTGATGCATTTCTTATAGGTAAAATTGGAAATGTGCCTTTGATTATAAAAAGACTTGAAATGTTTGGTTTACCATTACTATATAAACCTGATAATGTCTTTCTTAAGGCTCTAAGTGTTAAAAAATATTTAAGAGAAAGCAAGTTCTTGTATATTGGAGAGATACCTTCATTTTCTGCTCCTAGAGGACCTTGGGATTTCTTTAGAATACAGGAAAAATTTGGAATAGCATTTAAACACATAGATAGTGGTGAATTTTTTAAAGTTTTTGATAGTTTTGACGACGAAGTCGTAGAAAGGGAACTTAAAATTTGGAAAAATGATTTTGGTACTGTCTTAGAGCCTAGTGAGAGAGACCTCATGGATATGACAAGAATTTATCTTACTCTTAAATATTTCTTAGATAGAGAGGATGCCAATGCAGTAACCATAAATTGTGGAAGGTTTACTGAAATAAGGCCGATTGTTCCATGCATGGCTTTTAATAGACTAATAGATGAAGGATATGTCTGTGGATGTGAAGGTGATATAACAGCACTTTTATCATCGTTGATTTTGCATGCTGTCAGCAGGGGAGCTACTACTATGGGCAACTTTGGTTATAGACCCGGAATGTTTGAAGCTAGGGAAGACGAAGTCACAATTGAACACGATATAATTCCTCTCTCTATGAGCGTTAATAAATACACGATACGAGATTATCATGGTAGAAAATTTGGAGTAACAGGATATGCGCCCATTAAATCTAATCAGCCAGTTACAATGTTTAATATTGATCCATCTTTGGAGGAAGCAACAGTTATAGAAGGATACACAAAGGAAAGTTTTGATGGAATTCACTGTAGAATTATTGTTAGAATAGATGTGAAAGGTGATGTAAAAAAGATTCCTGAAATTCTTGTCGGTTCACAACATATGTCCATGACTTATGGACATTGGTTAGAAGAATTAAAAGAGGTTGGAAAAATATTAGGGATTAAAATAAGGGTCTTATAATTATTTTTCTCTAATATAAGGTTTTCCTAAAGTTTTAGGAGCACCTAGTCTTTTTTTAATAGATTCTCTGCTTGCAATACATAATACTAATATTGTTACAATATATGGGGACATACTTAGGAATGCTGGAGGTATACCATAGGGTTGAAGTATATATTGCATAACTTCAACGCCTCCGAATAAATATGATCCAAATACAGCATATATTGGATCCCACATAGCAAATACTGTTAATGATACAATAATCCAACCTCTTCCTGCGGTCATTCCCTCTATCCAAGCGGGTATATATATCAATGATAGATATGCTCCAGATAAGCCTATTAATGCACCCCCGATTATTGTTCCTAAATATTTTACTTTTGTCACGCTTATACCCATAGATTCGGCTGTTTCTGGAGAATCTCCAACTGCACGAACGATTATACCTATTTTAGTTTTATACAATATGAACCAGTAGATTAGGACAAGTAAAAAGGATAGATATACTAGTGGATTTGTATTAAACAATATTTGACCTAATATAGGGATTTTATCGAGAGGAAATAGTGGAATTCTAGGTATATGTTTTACAGGTATTCCAATGTAATTTCTTCCAATAAGACCGCTTAATCCTATTCCGAACATAGTCAATGCTAAACCCGATATTGTTTGATTACCATTAAATGAGATCGAAATGACACCATGAATTAATGCAAAAAATATTCCGATTAAAATTGCAGCGACTAATCCTATCCATGGATTGCCCGTTATTCTTGCAAAAGCAAATCCCGTAACAGCACCCATAATCATAATACCTTCAGCCCCAAGATTTAATATCCCAGTTCTTTCAATAGCTATTTGCCCAAGCGTACCTATCAAGAGAGGTGTACCTGCTTCGATAATTGTTCTTATGATTGAAATCCATTCGTTCATTTTATCACCTTTCTAACTTAATCTCATACCTTGTGAAGAAGTCGAAGGCTAGTATGAAAAATAAAATTGAACCATTAAAGATATTTATCGTTGCTTGTGGCAATCTCATAGCTACTTGGAGGGCATCACCACCCACTAATAATCCACTGTATAGAAAGGCGGCTATCGCTACACCTAAAGGATTTAGACCACCTAGCCAAGCAATAACTATACCTGTATAACCATATCCAGGTGAAACGTTCGGGTTAAGTCTAAATTTTATTCCTCCAACTTCACCTACACCCGCAAGACCCGCTAGTCCACCACTTATAATCATTGTCAAAAATACTATTTTTGCTATATTTATTCCAGCATAGCGAGCTGCCTCAATATTACCTCCCACAACCTTTATCTCGTAGCCGATAGTTGTTTTCCATATAAGGACATAAAGAATAAAACAAGTCGCTAGTGCTAATAAAAGTGTTGTATAATGAATCCTTGTACCTGGTAGTATGGGTAATCTAGCATTTTCAGGAAACATAGCTGTTTGTGGAAATCCCCATCCATGTGGGTCACGCCATGGTCCATAAACAAAATATTCTAATATTTTTTGAGCTATTAAATTCATCATAAAGGTTGTTAGAACTTCATTTACATGAAGTTTGATTTTTAAGAATGAAGGTATTAATGCCCAGCTTAATCCAGCTATAAATCCAGAAAAATACATTAATGGTATAATTATATATGAAGGCAGAAAGCCTAGATTTAAAGCAACCCATGTTGTTACTATTGCACCCATTAAGAGCTGTCCTTCAGCTCCAATATTCCAAGTTTGAGCTTTAAAAACAACCATTAGTCCAAATGAGATAAGTGCTAATGGTATAAATTTAACAATGGTTTCAGTTAGGCCGTACTCTGTTAAAAAAGCAGCTCTTAGTATTTCATAATAAGCTCTTAGTGGATCAACATTCATAAAGAGAAATATTATAGCATCAGCTAATAATGCGGATAGAACAGCTATAATTTTTATAAGTATAATTTTTCTTTTTGATTCGACAACTCTTTTACGTATCCTGATCCTCATTGTTATGCACCTCTAATTTCTTCACCAGCCATCAACAAACCTATAGTGTGTAAATCTGCTTTTTCTTTTTCAAATACTCCTACTATCTTTCCTCGATACATTACTGCTATCTTATCACTCAATAAAAATATTTCCTCTAAATCTTCAGAAATAAGCAATATAGATGTTCCTCTCATACTTTCCTCTAATAACGTTTTCCTAACTGCATTTGTCGTAGCTACATCCAAGCCATACGTGGGATGAAGTGCTATGATTAACTTATGTTTTTTAGAAAGCTCTCGGGCAAGTATAAGCTTCTGTATGTTTCCGCCAGACAATGTCTTAACTGGAAAATAAGGATTCGGGACAATAATTCCATATTTTTTAACTGCATCGTTAAAGGTATTCAAAAATTTATTATATTGTATAAAGATCTTATGCTTTGTATATTCGGGTAGATAATATGTTTTAAGTATAAAATTATCAATTACTGATAAATCAATAATTACACCTGTCCCTATTCTATCCTCGGGTATAAACGCTACTCCATTATCGTATATAAATCTTGTAGGTTTGTTAGTAATATTCTTTTCACAAATATATATCTCGCCCTTTGATATAGGTCTTAATCCTACAATAGCTTCGGCTAATTCCTTTTGACCATTTCCAGCAACACCAGCTATTCCCAATATTTCTCCTTCTTTTAATTCGAATGTTGCTCCTTGAACAGCATAAACACCCCTATCTCCCAACACCCATAAATTTTTAACATTAAGAACCTTTTTGTTCGAAATACTTCTTTTATTCTTTGTTGTTAAAAAAGATATGTTTTTTCCTATCATCATCTTAACAAGTTCATTTTTATCTATTTCATAAGGATATACTGTAGCTATCAATTTACCTTTGCGAAGAACTGTGATTCTGTCGCTTTTCATAGCTTCATCAAGTTTATGTGTTATAAATATTATTGACGTCCTATTTTCCTTTAGTTTTTTCAAAACTTTAAAGAATCGTTCTCTTTCGAGAGGAGTTAAAACAGATGTAGGTTCATCTAAAATTAAAATTTTAGAACCTGCATAGAGTGCTTTTAGTATTTCAACTCTCTGTTTTTCGCCAGTTGAAAGTTGCCATATTTTAGCATTAATATCCACTCTAAGTTCATATGTTTCCATTATCTCTTTTATTTTACTTTCTACTTCTTTTTCAGGATGAATTATTTTGTTAGCCAAACCCAGTGCTATATTTTCTGTAACCGTAAGATTTTCAACAAGCCTAAAATGTTGATGAACCATCCATATCTTATATGAAATAGCATCTCTAGGTGATTTTATACGTGCTTTCTTACCCTTTATGTATATTTCACCTTCGTCTGGTGTAAGTTCCCCGAAAAGAATTCTCATCAATGTTGTTTTTCCCGCTCCATTTTCCCCTAGTAACGCGTGTATCTCTCCCTCTTTTAAATTAAAGTTAATTTTATAATTAGCATAAATGTTCGGTGGAAAAAACTTTGTTATATTTCTTGTCTCTAGAATGATGTTGTCGCTTGTCATAACTTATACCTTGGGTAGAGATTATTAAAAGAAAAATAAAAAATTATTTATAAATTTTATAGTGAGAATTATTGTTTTGGTATTTCTCCTACAACGTTATCGACAAACCATTGTATTGACCATAGTAAGTCATGACTTGCTCTTTCGCCTGCAGGTATTTTAAGAACGCCATTTTGATCCTTTATAGGTCCTGTAAATGGATCAAAGAGAACTGTTTCTTCTTTCATTTGGGCTAATCTTTTCATAACGAGATCATATACGCTTATTTTACCAAACTGTGGATGATCTAAAACTTTATTCTTTAGTTCTGGAACGAATTTTGGATTTATAGGAACACCAAAGTCAGCGCCTAGCTCTACTGCGCCTTCTCTAAGCATCCACCAGTAATCAACATTCTGGAGGTTTGTATTATTATAGATACCTAAATATATTTTCATTAGGATATCTTGATAAATTATCTCCCAGTGAACAAGTTGTCCACTTACTACTGTGTCTGGTCCATATTTAAGCATTGGACTATAATGAGCGAATGTGTATATCTGTTTTCCTTCCTTAGTATGTTGTTGTCCTACTTGAACAACCGTCGGTGAATCCTCGGTGAATGCTAATGTATCAACTCCTTCGCTTATCAATGCTTCTGCAGCTTCTTTGGCTTTATTTGGATCAAACCAGCTGAAGATCCATCTTACATAAACCTTAGCATTTGGATTAACTTCTTTTACTCCGAGAGCGAACGCATTAATATGTCTCACAACCTCGGGGATAGGATAAGCTGCGACATATCCAACTTTGTTTGTCTTTGTTAGGGCACCGGCCATTAATCCATTCAGGTAGTAGATTTGATAAAATTCTGCGAAGTATGTTCCTACGTTCTTTGATCTTTTATATCCGGAGCAGTGGAAGAATAATACATTTGGATATTTCTTAGATAAGTCGATCGTTGGATCCATGTATCCAAATGAAGTAGTAAATATAACGTTATAACCTTCTTTTATAAATCTCTCTATATACCTTGCAGCGTCTGATTCTGGAACGCTTTCAGCGTATGCTGTTTCTAGCCAGTCAAATTTTTGGTCGACATATCTTCTTCCAACATCGTGAGCATGCGTCCAACCATAATCTCCAATTGGGCCAACATAGATGAAGGCTGCTTTAATTTTTTTCCCTTCCAATTTGCTTAGTTTGTCTTGGAGTTGGCTAATTAAGGCTTCTTTTTCTTGTAATTGATTTTTTAAATTATCATATTCTGATTTAGGTACAGTGCCTGGGTTAGGAATGAAATATCCAATAGCTGTACCTACTAATAAGCCAACTATAAAAGCCACAATAAGTATAGTCGTATTTTTATTTGCCATGGTCTCACAATATCGCAATTACGAATATACATTATAAAATTTTCGTCCGAAAATTAGTTATTATACATGATTTTTTAATTTTTTACGAAAATATTTTTGATTTTTTAACATGGTTGTGTCAAAAATCTTTGTTTTAGATGTATAAAAATACTCAAAAAATAACGTGTTACAATGATTATATTAAAAATATGGGAAAGCAAGACTATAGGTTCTATAAAAATAATATGCATAAAATATATATAGAAGTGTAAAAATTCATCTAACAAATGAGTATTGTTTAATAATAATACAATAGTTTTTTGAACAAATGGGAATAAGAAGTTGCAAATTTAACACTTCTAAAAATCTTTTAAAAATATTTTATTTTATTACGGAATACGAAGATAAATTTAAATATCAGTATATTGTCTAGCCAAAGTGTTATATGTTAATTTGAATAAAAGGTGATTAAAATCGGTGATGAAGAATCAAGTATCGAATACTTTCCGTCTACCGAAGAATTACCAGCTGTAATTAGTAACATTTTAGAAGAAAATGAAGAAGTTGTTGTTTCTATAAAAAGTGATATTAGCGATTTAAAATATGGAGAGGATACTTTAGTTTTAACTAATAAGCGAGTTCTTATAGTAAGAGATAATAACATTATCAGGAATATTCCTTTAAAGGAGATAGAGTCCGTAGAGGTAAATAGGTATGTTGGTTCTCTAGTTTTAAAAGCAAAAACAGAGTCTGGGATAAAGAGTCTAATTTCTTATACTAGGACACGAGCCAAGTATTTTGAAAAAATAATAATGCTTATAAATGACTTAACGTTAAACCAGATTCCTTATTATATCGTAAGAAAGCATCTTAAAGAACAGGTTGAGGAAATAAATAAGAAAAATAGTAAGAGGAAGATTTTAGCTAGAATGATATCTTTCGCCAAACCTTTCTGGCATTTGATGGTTGCTACATTAGCCCTTATGATGTTCTCTACAATTATAGGATTATTACCACCGTATCTCATGAAGATACTAATTGACCAAGTCCTTGTGCCTCAGAAGAATTTTCATCTTTTAATGTATATTGTGTTGGGTCTTTTATCGATTAACTTAACTTTGACGATCTTAGGAGTTATTAATGGGTATCTTTCGTTAAAGCTTAATCAATCATTAACATATCGAATAAGAAAAATATTGTTTGAGAAGCTTCAAAGATTATCGCTGGCATTTTATGATAAATATTCTACTGGAAGTCTTATTTCTAGAATTGTTGATGATGTGAACAGAGTTCAAACATTTTTAACACAGTCTCTAGGGCTTATTATAATAGATATTACGACAATTGCTTTTATTGGAGTTATACTATTTTCTTTAAGCTCATGGCTCTCATTGATTGCGCTCATTCCAATACCTGTTTCATATATAGGGACAACTATATACAGAAAGTTCTCCAGAAGATACTATCATAGGCTCTGGAGGAAGTGGTCATATGTTATAACTGTATTAACAGAGAATATTACATCAAATATTGTTGTAAAAACTTTTGGTAAAGAAAAAGATATGTTTAAAAAATTTACAAGGAGTTTAACTGAATTTATCGGTATGAATTTCAGTGTTTTTAAATTTGAGCAGAAGTTCTGGCCTGCGATAGGCTTTTCATTTACCATAAGTAGCTTACTGATTTGGTGGATTGGTGGTCTAAAAGTCTTATCGGGAGAATTATCCTTAGGATCTTTAACAGCTTTTACAAGCTACATGTGGAGATTTTATCAGCCTATAAATAGACTTGTTAATAACCTTAGAGTATTGCAACGTGCAACAATTTCAGGTGAAAGAATATTTGAGATAATTGATGCTGACCTTGAAGTTAAAGATGAAGATGATGCACAAGACTTCGAGTTTAAAGGACATATAGAGTATAAGAAGGTATGGTTTACATATGACGGTATATATTACGCTTTAAGAAACGTTAATCTAAAAGTAAAGCCTGGCGAACATATAGGTATTGTCGGTCCAAGTGGCTCAGGTAAATCTACCTTAGTAAAGTTGCTTTTGAGACTATATGAACCACAACGTGGAGATATACTTATTGATGGAGTAAAGATCAATAAGATTAAGCTTGAAGCTATTAAAAGACAAGTTGCTATAGTTATGCAGAATCCAAGACTCTTTTCTGCTTCTATAGCGGAAAACATATCGTTAGGCAAGGAAAATGTGACATTAGAGGAAATTATTACTGCTGCCAAGGCTGCAAAGGCTCATGATTTCATAATGAAATTGCCTGAAGCATATGATACTCATGTGGGGTTGAATGGATCTAGATTATCAGGAGGTGAGAGACAGAGAATTGCTATTGCAGCAGCTATATTAAAAAATCCGAAGATATTGATTCTTGATGAACCGACATCGGCTTTAGATGCAATCACCGAGGAAGAGGTCACTGAAGCTATAGATAACTTAACTCGTGGAAGAACCACGTTTATAATTGCTCATAGACTATCCACGTTAAGAAATGTGGATAAGATAATTGTTATGGACAGAGGAGGTATTGTAGAGGAAGGGACTCATGAAGAATTGATGAAGAAGGATGGTTTGTACAAGAAGCTATACGAGTCACAGTTCAAGGGCTTCTTGAAGCAACAAAAGAAGGTGGAAGAGATTGTTGCAAAGTAGATTCGTACGTGAAACTATGACAAGTATAGAAGAATGGATAAAGCAACTTAGGATACTGGATCCAAAAAGAGTTAGGGTATATGAGGCCTTCGTTGATACTGTAAACATGGAAATAAATGGAAAAATATATTGTAATGTGAAGCCTAGAAGACCATTTCCATATACTCATCCTGAATACATAATTTTCTTTGCAGAAGATGATACTGAATTAGGAATTTTAACCGATTATAGGAAACTTGATAGAATGTCTCGTAAAAGATTAGAAAGAGTTTTGAAAATAATATATTATATACCTCAGATTAAAAGAATAATTAAACTCGATACTACCAAGTCAAGATATGAATGGGAGATAGAAACAGATAAAGGTGTAGTCGTGATAAAGACATGGAGTAGATGTACGAGATGGCTTCCCAACGGTAAACTACTTATTTATGATGTTGACGGTAATGTCTATATAGTGGAGGATATTTCTAAATTGGATCCTAAGAGCAGGGCATATTTAGATATAGTTGCATGATAGTAGTTGTTTTTCACTTATTTTTACTATATAATAATGGATATTTTTTCTCTTCTAATATTTCCATGTATAATTTCTCTATGTTACAAATTATTTTATTCCAATCATATTTTTCTTCAACTTTACGTCTAGCATTTTTAGATAAGTATCTTCTTAAATCTGGATTTTTGTAAAGCATCATTATTTTTTCGTATATTTCTTTTGGATCATTTTTCTCAAGTAATATTCCATCTACAGGATTATTCACAATTTCTTTTAATCCTCCAATGTTGCTTACTATGACTGGGACGCCGCTTGCCATAGCTTCCAAAACTACTATTCCAAAGGATTCACCATATAGACTAGGTAATACAAATAAATCAGCGTTATTGTATACAGCTGGTAGTTCCTTATCTTTAATTTTTCCCATAAATTTAACATTTTTCTTAAGATCGAGATCATATACTCGTAGAAATAAGCACTATGATTTGTTAGAATTGTTGGTAAATTTAGGTTTTTTGCTGCTCTAAGAGCAAATAAAGGTATAGGAGTAAAAGCATGATGTGAATGAACAATATCGGGTTCGAAGTTTTTTAAGATTCTACGAATAGGAAAATTTGTCCTAATGCTTGAAAAAATCCGTAAATAATTTAGCTTATCTATTTCATAGACTTCATAATGTTTGTTTATTCTTCTTTTCTTTCTGGTTATAACAGCAACTTTATGTCCACGTTCTGATAATTTTTTAGCCAGGTCATCAACATGTCTAGCAACACCCCCGATGTCAGGTGGAAGCCATTCGGTTGCTAACATTATTCTCATTTTCATTCAACCAGAACTGGTTCCTTTATATCTATAACTTCGGAAATATCTGTATAGGAAATATATTTTGTTTTCCTAATTATCTCAAGCATGAGAAGAATTACTTGTTTCATTTTATTGCATTCATTCAGTAACTTTTTTGCATTCATTTTTGATGTATTACTTAAATCGTTAACATGTGTATCAAGGTAAGATATAACCGATAATAATTTTAGGCCCGTTATATTTCTTAGGAAAAACTGCAATATATCAAATAGAGTAGCTTTTGCTTCATACATTTTCTTTTTACCCTTCTTTGCGCTTCTTCTTATAAATCCGATTTTTTCCCAGAAGTGATAAATTAGTGCTAATCACGCTAAGACTGTAATTGGTTAATTCTTTTAGATCACTTTGTGAAAGAGGCTTACCTATAAGAACTAATGTTGCCCATATACGGCTGGCTGCTTCGCTTAATCCGAAATGTGAAATCATGTTTGAAGTTAGGTTTATTACTTCTTTTTCGTTTTCGGATAAAGAGATTTTCATATATTTTCGATATTTTCTAATTTTAGAAAAATATAAAAATTATTCGCTTATAAAAAATATATGCAAAAGATAATGATGCTGCCAAGAATTTTTAGAATTTCTGAATGGAGAGGATATTATGGCATTTTTATTTATAGTTTTTTAGTTTCAGGAACCATAATGTCAATTAGGTTTCTTATTTTTAATATCTTGTTTTTTATTTACATGTCATCTATTTATCTTGCTAACAATATATATGATAGGGATGGAGATAGAATAAATCCCAATAAAATGAATAAAAACCCACTGGCATTGGTCGAAAATCCGTCTATTTTTAAAAAATTACTTATAATTGAGTTAGTTGTTGCCTTTATTTTGGGATATAT
>JAGGXB010000070.1 GCA_021163245.1 Thermoproteales archaeon | reverse complement strand
TTCACGTCTATTAAAGAACGAGGCATAATATAGATACTTTCTAATCCAAAGGGAGCTAACCATTTATTTATAGGGGATATTATATAAAGCCTTGTCTCATGCTTACTTAATTCTTCATGTATAGTACCGTGATATATTTTTTTACTGAAATATTCGTAAATAACCGACTGTTTCCCAATAAATGTACTTGGATCTAATCTTAATTTTACGACATTATCATTTTTGTTAATGTTGAATGCTGCAACAATATAGTATCTACCTATACCTTTAACATCAACATATGTATATAACTTTAAAGGAAAATTCTCATTGTATGGATCATGAAAAATCATATCATCTGTCGGTATAGCTGGAGTATCTGGACCGGGTAACCTTCCATCTGAAAAAGTAAGTGGTTTAAGGACTTCTGGATTAGTTGCTCCTTCTTCATCAGTAAAGTATATTGGTCCACCACTAATAGCTCTGGCGACTACATGTTGAAGTGCTAGTGGATCGTTAGATTGAAACATATCCCAGTCAGGCCAAACAACTTGTGACATCCATAGAGAATTATAGGCATTGAAATACAAATGTAGTTTTCCTCGAGATATAATGCCTGGAATATAATCCATTGAATTTCTTGAAACAGAAGATTTATACCAGTTAAATACATTCTCTGGCTGCATAGCCATACAGTTAAGTACACTGATATTATTCACATATCCAGCAGATTCTAATCCTTTATGAATTTCTGATGCTGCTTTCTCAATAGGATATTTTCCTTCATACTCATAACCTATAGAAGATTGATTATCTACCTTGACAAAATCTATGTTCCACTTATTTAATAGGGAATACCAATAATTGAAGAAATCATAAGCTTTTTCGGGCATAGGTATGAGTCCAGATTTACCATATTCTAATAACTTTATCATTTTCTTGGCAAGAACAGATTCAGGATCTATACCACGCCAATATACATTGATTGTATGCCATAATCCTACCCATTTAACTCCTAGCTTCTTGATTTTTAAAGAAAATTCATAGAAACCTTCTGGAAACTTAATGGGGTCAGGCTCAAAACTTTGAACCTGTTTATTATCATTTAATTTTTGCCATCCATCGTCTATTAGAACATAGGAGATTTTTACACCTTTATTAAGTATATCCTTAATTATTTTCATAACTTTTTCCGAAGATACATTATGGTAAAGTGAATTCCATGAGCACCAACCCAGGTATCTAAAAATTTCAGGTAACTCCTTATTTCTCCTTAATAGATGCTCTTTGTTTATCTCAGAAAAAACATAACTATAGGTTTTTTCAATTATTTTATAGACATCTTTACCTGTTGTCAAGGCAAAAACATAGAGATTATCCCATTCCTTTTTTGATTTTGCTTCGAGTATAATACTGAAATTTCTATCTTTGAAAAGGCTGATTATTGCTCGGAATCCCATGTTTGATATCGGAAGTATAAACATATTTGTGTCATCTTTGTGAAGAATTAATTGAGATACTTTATAATAGGTTGGAAGGTTAAGTGAATCCAGATGAATTGGGTAGCTCCATGCACAGTAATCATTTTGTCCAACATCTTTCAGTACAGGGTAATCAAATTCTTCTTCTTTTGAAAAATATCCTGGAGGATCATGAGAAAACTGAAAAGCTAAATATTTATCTGCCTCTAGTTCCTCAATTGTAAAAATAAGAGGTATACCTGTACATGTATATCTTCCATCACTTCTAACTCTAATTAATGTCGTTGAGTCATATCTATTAAACTCAACTATAACTGTTCCTATATCATCCTCCAAGAGGAATGTATTTTCGTTAATTTTTGAAATCTTTTTAGGTTCTAAGAGAGCTTTATCTGCTGAAAATCTAGGTGTTAACTTCATAGTAAAAGGATCAGCTTCTAAAAGAAAAGATTTTTTGCATATCTTTATCTTCACAACCGACACCTAATATTTCCTCTAAAAGATCAATATTAAATGTTATCATATCATAATGCTTGTATGTCAAATCAATATAGTTTAAAAATTAAAATTCCTAGTCATAGCATTCTCAGTATTATGTATCAATAAGACTTATTTCTGAAAATAATTTATCGTAGAAGGAGTCCTCTACGAGTTTATCGCTAATGATAGCATATGTTTTAAGTTTCTCATTACATCTGACCAATATAATGGGTTGATAGATCGGATTATGGCATTTTATTATTTTTATATTATCCGATAAATGCATATTTCTCAATATTATGTATATGAGCAAACTATCCGAATATTTTTGTATTTCCTCTTCAGACGAAAATGGGATAACATTTGAAGGAAGTATACCAAACAGCACATTCCTTATTCCCTGTTTTCTAGATAACCTAATATGCATTTTTCTCTGTTCGCTTAATTCATAAAGAATTTCCTCCCTAAAACTCTTTAACTTATCGATTATATCCTTACATTCCTTTACTGTGCTACGTAAAACCGTAACAGAATATGAACTATTTTTAATATGTGAGATATCAACAGAGATAATATTTCTTTTAAGATAATTGTTTCTTAGAGATGCTAGCCATAGACGATTATTTTCTTTATATAGAGGACCTGATTCAATACATAGTTTGTATATATTACCATTATCTTCGTACTCTATAATACAGAAGGGAAGAAAAACTAGACTATAACTTATATTATTTCTACATAATTTTTTCATAGTTTTTTTATGAATTTTCTCAAAGATTTCACGATTTATAGCTGCTTCAAAAATGTTAATTTTCATATTTTTCTTCTTTACTTAAAGTTTCTAATATAATATTTATTGCTTTTATTAACATCTCTAACGGTAATGAAGGCTTACTTGGATTATCGAGTATAGTTTCAGTCGCGTTTGGAACATGTATAAACAGTACTTTTGTGTTTATCTTTTTCTCATATACTTTATGTAATGCAATATAATATGAATAGTTACAAAGATAGGTTCCAGCATGATAAGATATCACACAAGGTATTTTATTCGTTAGGAGAACCATATGAATATTTTGTATATCGACATTAGTTCTAAGCGCTAATGGAGAACTCTGAAAAAATATAGAGTTTGTTTTCTTTATTCCCTCATTGTCAGGGAGATAACTATGTGCTATATTTAAAGCTATAGACTCAAGTTTGATCGAAGTTGACGAAGGGGCAAGACCTAGCATTAGAAAAATATCTGGTGACTCAGTAAAAAGATCATCGATGATTTTTACTACTTTTTTATAACTTACTGGTAAAACTACCTTTTTTATGTTGCTATCTAACTCATTCAGTATTAGTTGACTCGTATTTACTTTATACGCACCAAACGGTTCAAATCCAGTGACAATTACCTTCATATCATCCCCATTACTATACAGGTTATAACATATTTTTAGTAATATTTATCCTTGATATTGCATTATATCGTTGTTAAACATAAATGAATAAAGCAATGTTTATATTTGTTCCACATTTATATGACATGGGTATATATGATGGAGATGTCTAAGAACAAAGATCTTATAATTGGACGTCATGTATATGGTAGTCTGTATTATGTAGATAAAGAGCTACTTGGAGATAGGAAGAGACTAGAGCAAATAGTTTTAGAAGCTGTAAAGGTGGCTAATGCAAAACTCTTGGATATGAAAAGCTGGAATATTGCTGGAGATAAAGGAGGTGTGAGTGTTGTTGCTATAGTTGAAGAAAGTCATATAGCTTTACATACATGGATTGAATATAGCTATGCAACATTGGATGTTTATACATGTGGTGAAACAGCTGATCCTTGGAAGGCTTTTGATTATATTGTTAGTGAACTTAAACCTAAGGTTTACACAAGACACTATGCTGATAGAAGTCAATTACCTATACAGGAATCAGAAGGATAGAATATGAATTATAGTTACTACAGATGGGGATATTATGAGGATTCAAGGCTTTTCGCATTTTTATCATGGGTACTTTTTATAATAGGAGCGATAATAGCTTTATTAATAAGACCTTATGACAGATACGTTGTTTTCCACGCGAAGCAATCAATAGTATTTTCACTTATAGTTCTAATTCTTCATGTTTTGTTGAGTTCACTTAGCTATTTAGGCTTCTTTATTTTTGGCTGGATATTTTGGATACTTGATAGATTACTTATCGTTGGATCGATAGCTTTTGCTATTGTTTGTGGAATAAGAGCTTGGGAAGGTGAATGGTTTAGGATACCCTTAATATATGATTTTGCTAGACAATTCTAAGATCGAACAATCTAGATGAATCACTGCTCCATATTTTTTCTGATTCTTTAACCATTTCTTCTTTGCTTTTTACAGAGTGTAAAACTTCTTTTAGAATATTTTCTTTAACTACAAGTATGGCTATTTTATTGTTACATTTATAGTAGATTTTAATACCTTTGCCAGAATGTAAAAAAATGTTAAGTTTTCCTAGAGTACAACCGACAGTTACTTGAATACCATCTATAAAACAAGAAAAAGGTCTTTTTTGTGGAAGTTCCGCGACTATGACACTTGTTAAGGGATTTTTACCTATCTTTTCTAATAATAGTTTACCTGCTTTTAAACCTAAGACAAGAAATGGTCCTAGATGTCCATGAAAATTTTTTCCAACATTGAAAATATTGTGTTCGTATGATTTGTTTTTCATGGCTTTATACTTCTGGCTTCTAAAGCTTTGATGAGAATAACTCCTATTACTGAGCCTATTAAGCCTCCTAAAGAGTGGAGGAAGGAGAACATCAGAATGGCTTGCATAGCTTTAAATCCCATAAAAAAGTTCCCTATTATTAGACCAGCAACCCATGTTGAAAGCATTCCTGAGATAATAAGTAATGTGTATCCTAGGTTTGATGAAAAAACTTTGTCATATCTAAGGAGATAAACAACTATATCAAATACAACTGAAGCAACTGTGAATCCTAGGAAAAAGAAAGCTCCAGGTCTAAGAACAAAATTTAATAATGTTGCTATTATACCTACCATTGTTGACGATCCAAGCTTCCTAGTCCACCATAACGTTATACTCAAGGATATTAAAGCCAGTAAATCACAGAAGAAAGGTAGATGTGTAAGTCTCCAAAAAATAGGGGATATTAACGCGTTGATGATAGCCCAGAATGCAGA
The DNA here is from genome assembly GCA_021163245.1 of Thermoproteales archaeon. Classification (GTDB taxonomy): domain Archaea; phylum Thermoproteota; class Thermoprotei; order Thermofilales; family Thermofilaceae; genus JAGGXB01. The sequence continues at coordinate 11,234 of JAGGXB010000070.1, read as the reverse complement.
CATAATAGCGATGATACCTATATCTTTAGACGTTAGATGGCTCATGATGCTACCATTAATAATGATGATATTAAAATATTTCTCTTAGATGAATATTATTGGTCTGTAACATCACCGATGAATTCTGTAATGGATTCGGGAAACTTGAGTGTTTTTCGAGACCTAGTCATCTCATCAGTCTTCCAACCCTCAAAGAAGTAATACAATATCTTTCCTTGACTATGCCAGGGAGGATTAATTCCCAATATATATGAGATAGTAGGAGCTATGTCAGTTAAAAATACAGGACCCAGAAAGTCTTCGTTATGAATATATCCTTTCTTTATATCAGGTCCCATAATCATAAAGGTTGCATAATTAGAGCTATACAATGTCTCAGCCGTTGGAGGCTGTGGACCATGATTAGCTCCACCAATAATTTTTGTTCCTTCAAAATAGCTATTACCCCATGAGAAACCTTTCGAATAGACGAAAACAATATCACCTACAGGATCACCCCATAATCCTAGAATCGAAGCATCTTCTCTTTTAAGCGCAATATGGATCACTTTTTCACCGTCATCATCCCTAAGGTTTTGCAAGGTTTCAAGTACAAGATCCCGAATCGCTTCATATTCTTCGTCATCGACAATTCCATTCTTATATCTACTCTTTAGATTTACGTATACATTAGTTAAATCGATGAAAACCTTACTATTCTTCCAATCCACAACGTAATTATCATCCACTTTTATTAGCTTAACCAATTTTTTATCTGCCAAAGCCTTGACAATCGAGTAAATTTTTCTATTAGGAACATGTCCGTGATCTGATACTACGATCAAATAATCATTTTCATTCATTTTCTCCATAAAAGCTCCTACAAGTTTATCAGTAACTTTATAGGTTATTTTAACTATCTCCCAACCTTTAACACTTTTATCTTCCTCGTAAAAACTACCATATGGATCTATCAATCCTAAATATCTATGCTGGAGTTTGTCGATAAGATGCCAGTGCATCATGAATAAAGATGCTGAAAACTTCTCCATAGCGTAAAAAACACTGTTACTAATCCAATTAATCCTATACTCAGCATCTTCGATAAAAGTCTTAGAGTCAACAATATTATTTAAGAATAATTTATCTATAGAGTCGTTTATATAAGGTCCAAATTTTTCTACCAATTCTCTTGAAAGTTTCTCAGGCCAAGTAAAACCTTCAATGGAATAAATCGGAGTTCTATACAGTTTAAACCTACTTCCATCCTTACTAAGTTCGATTAACTTAAATCTATAAGATATAATCCTTTCACTTCCCTCAATATTTAATCTTTCAAATATCCATTTACTCCAATCACCAACTTTTAGCTTTATAGTTTTATCCGTCGAAGTATCGTTTTTCTTACGTAAATATAATGTAGTGAAACCTTCCTCCTTGTCACATATTAAATCTAAATCGTATTGCAATCTTACGTTTGTCCTCCTAACTGGAATCTCTATTCTAGCTTTATAGACTTTATGTTCTCTTTCATTTTTCTTAAATGTAATTTTAATAACATTTTTCTCATTGCTTCCAATATCATAATTTACATAACATGCATTGGGAGAAAGCTCAAAATAATATCTGTTAGGATGCCAAAACCAATCAATAAAAATAACATCTTGGATAGTTGGAGGATAACCAACAAAATAGTATAGGACGGTTCTTAATCCTTGTCTTGCAGCAGCCTCCCATATATACTCTGCTCTACATAGATTTGAAGACATGGCTTCGTTTCCATGTTTTTCCACCACTGGTTCATGTAAGAAATGTCTCCCCCATACAGCAATGCCATGTGTCCCTGGAAAAGCTCCTGTAGCTATTGTTGTCCAATTTTCAGGTGTTTGTACTGGAATTATTGATAATGCTTTAGAAAATCCGCCTTGATTCATTATTTTTTTAAAAATTGGTAACTCACCTTTATCGATGAGATATCTTAAAAGTCTTGGATTTAATGCATCAATTCCTAGAACAAAAACTCTTTTTTTATAATTTTTATCCATACTACTAAGATTATATAATCTGGTATTTATTATATTATTAGGAATTTTTAAATTCTTTAAAAGGGTAATGTATAGTGTGAATAAATTAGATGAAATAAAAATTCGGATAGCAGCAATTGAAGTATTAAGGGCTTTAAAGGAAATATATTCATATGAACAGTTATCAAAGATGTTAGGCTTACAGATACCTGTTATTAGCCGATACATTAATGGTCATGTTTTGCCTGGAATAAGTCGAAGTGAGTTCATATTAAGTAAGTTTGGGACAGAGATTGTTTCATCGATTTTAAAAGAAAAAGTAGAGATAATTGACCTAGAAAATAAGATTTTTAAAATAACCGAGGCTGCAACAGATCCTTTAATTCTTAAAATAGCATCACAGATAGTTTTTAATAACCATAAGTCTCAGAGAATTGATAAAATTTTAACCAAGGAAACTATGGGAATTCCATTAGCAACTATGATAGCGCAGGCATTTGGTGTAAGGCTTATCGTAGCGAGGAGTAGAAAAGAAATGGGGGTTGATAAATTCATTGAGGTAAGAAGAATTTTTACTAGTGGTACCTACTCATATCTTTATGTTCCTAGAGATATCATTAAGAAAAGAGAAAATATTATCCTGATAGATGATGCTATTCGCACAGGCTCTACAATGAGAGCTTTGATCAATATATGTAAAGTTGCTGGTGCAAAACCTTTAGGAGCATATTCTTTAATAAGTGTTGGAGATATAACGGATAGACTCGCATCTGAGTTTATGTTTCCTGTAATTTCATTTTATAGAATTTAACTTACCTGTTTAAAGTTATCATAAATATGTTAAAAAATATTTAAATTAAACTATGTTTTTATCATAAACATGACAACTAACAAAATTACGCGTATAATAGCGTTAGTTGCCGTAACATCAGCAGTAACTGGTGTGGGTTTTCTTTTAACGGCACCTATTCCATTAATCCCAGGAGCAATTCATTGGCGTGTCTTAGCGTTTTTACCTTGTGTTTTTGGTATTTTATTAGGACCTTATACTGGTTTTTTTGCAGGAGCCATAGGTAATACTCTATGGGCAATTATGGGAGGTTACTTTAACTTGGCTACTCCTATATTTGACCTTATAGGCGTAGGATTAACAGGATATATACCTGGGAAGTTCGTACATCCTGAAGAATTAAAAAATTGGAAGGGTTTAGCCAAAGCTTCACTTATATCCCTTTTATCTGGGATAATAATGGTTCCTATAGTAGCAGTAGGATTTGAGTTAGTTGGTGTAGCACCATTTATGAGTGCTGTATATTTATTAGCTTTAAGTGATCTTCCTCCAATAGTTGTAGGTACACCAATTGTGTCTGCTTTTCTACTACCTATACTAGAGTCAAAGGGATTAACTAGGCTAAGATGGTAAAGTAAGCCATGATAGAGGTAAGAAATTTAGGATTTAAGTATTTTAATTCAAGAAAGATTCTTTCAAATATTTCTTTTTCTATTAATAGTGGTGAATTTGTTTTAATAATTGGACCCTCGGCATCGGGTAAGACGACATTAGCATATTGTATTTCAGGTATAATTCCACATATAATTGACGGAGAAATTGAAGGCGAAGTTTTTTTCAAAGGCATCAAGATTTCTGAACTTGATTTCTCTGAAATAAGTCGGGATATTGGAGTTGTTCTACAAAATCCTGAAGCACAGATATTTGGAATGACGGTTGAGGAAGATATTGCTTTTGGTTTAGAAAATTTAGGGTTTAAGGAGGATATCATAGAGAGAAAGATAGATTATTGGCTAAAGATGTTTGATCTTGTAAAATATAAAAATTATAATCCTCGATTTTTGTCTGGTGGTCAGAAACAAAAGCTTGTGATAGCTAGTGTATTAGCAATGGAGCCGAATGTTCTGATTCTTGATGAACCTTTTATTAATCTAGATCAAAGGGGAAAATATACGCTTTTAAAGATAATACTTGATTTTAAAAATAAGGGTAAATCAATTGTTTTAATTGACAAGAAGGTTACCGGTATAATAAAATTTGTTGATAAAGTTATAGTTTTATCTAACGATGGAAGGTTGCTATCTGTATTGGAATCTGAAAAATTTTTGTCATCGAGAGAAAGATTTGAAAAATTAGGTATTTTTCCCCCACGAAATAGTCTATATAAAACTATTATTATCTAGTGAGACTATGTATGCTGTCTATATAAACGATGTCTGGTTCAGATATGAGGACAATATTGAATGGACACTTTATGATATTGATATGAATTTAAAATTAGGAACATCTGTCGGATTAGTTGGTCCAACAGGTTCAGGTAAGACAACGTTAGCGAAGATTATTAAGGGTTTGCTTAAGCCAACCCGAGGAGAAGTATACATACTTGGTAAAAAAATAGATGATTATTCATCTATAGAACTTGCAAAAACAGTCGGGTATCTTTTTCAAAACCCTACTCATCAAATTTTTTCGCTGACAGTTTATGATGAAATAGCTTTTGGCCCTAGAAATATAGGAATGGAAAACATAGAAGATAGGGTTAATAAGATAGCAGAAAAATTTGGTCTTTCTGATAAACTTTCTCTATCTCCATTCAACTTAAGTACGGGAGAAAAAGAAAGGATTGCTATTGCTAGTGTTCTAGTGATGGAACCTGAAATACTGATATTAGATGAACCTACTCTTGGACAAGATTATAAGAACTATAATATTATAAAGCAGGTTATTTATGAACTTAAGAAAGAGGGAAAGACAACAGTACTTATCTCACATGAAATCGATTTAATTAATTCATGTGTGGATGAGATTATCGCTTTAAAAAACGGTAAAATTATGTTTCTTGGTAATAAAAGAGATTTTTTAAAAAATGAGGATATACTTGAAGAGCTTAGCTTTTTGGATAAGAATTTTAATTTAGTTCTCGGGTGATATTATGGTTAGACTTGGCCAATATGTTGAGAGAGATTCATGGATGCATAGACTTGATGGAAGAAGCAAGCTTATTTTCTCTTTCTCCTTAATGATATGTGGTTTGTTAATTGAAAACATAGTTATTTTGACTTCGATAATACTTTTCACTATTCTTTTAAGTTTTTCCGCTAAAATTGGTAGGGAATTCCTGAAATCTCTGAAGGGAATTTTCTACCTTGTATTGTTTGCCGGTCTCATATGGCTTTTATTTTATAGAACTTCCCTTTTCTTAGGTAAAAGTGAAAATGTTACAGTAATAGCTAGATATGGACCTTTTACCATAGATTCACTCGGATTAATATATGCGATACGAATGCCTTTAAGGATTTTGATAGCTATAAGTATACCTACACTATATTTTATGACAACTACTATACGGGAATTCATAATCTCTTTAGTCAAATTAAAGATTCCTTACGTGATAGCTTTTACATTTGGTTTGGCTGCTCAACTTATCTTTAGTTTAGGTGATGAATTTGAGAAAATTAAAGAAGCTCAAACGGCTAGAGGACTTTCAATTGATGAAGGAAGTCTTGTAAAGAGAGTTAAAAACCATATTCCTATAATAGTTCCTTTTACAGTTAGAAGTCTGGATTTAGTGGAACAAATAAATATAGCTTTAAACCTTAAACATTTTAATCCTAAAAAGAAAAGTCTTTTTTACAAAGAGAAAAGTTTTGGTATAAATGATTGGATAGTTGTAGTTATAAGTTTGTTTACTCTCTTTTTCTCTATTTCATTAAGTTTGGGTATATATCCTAGGTTTTTTTAATCATAATTAAGGTGAGATCTTCGTGAATTATATAGATTTGATAAAGAGATCTGTAAGAAAATATGAAGGTCAGAAATATTTTAACATGGATATACCAGGGATTTCTCGTCTTTTCCCTATCGTAAATGTTGGAAAAAATATCTGGATAGCTTCAAACGCGGAAGTTGTTTTAGGAGATATAGAGTTTGCAGATAAAGTTTCAGATCTTTTAGCCCGAAAGATAAAAGAAAACAACGGTATTGATAATATTCTTACTGCAGAGGCAAAGGCAATAGGATTAAGCTATTTTCTTGCATATAAACTCGGACTTGACAAGATCATAATTGCGAGGAAAAGCGTAAAGTCTTATATGGTTAATCCAATAATTGTTAAGACACGTAGCATTACAACAAGCCATGAACAGATACTTGTTTTAAATTCCATTGATGCTAACAGGATTAAGGACAAGAAAACAATTGTTTTTGACGATGTTATATCCACTGGAAACACTATTAAGAGTCTTATTAATCTTGCTGAAAAAGCTGGCGCAAAAATTGTTGGGATTGTAACAGTTTGGCTTGAGGGCCCTTGGCCTTGGGAGATATTTGAAGACTATATAAAGAATAGGAAGCTAATTTTCATATCGTATTTGCCTATTTTTGCATTTGGAGAAGAATATTTTTCATTGAGACAGAAAATTAATAGCTTGTTAGGGAGATATCATGATTAATAAAAGAGAAATAATGGAGATAATTGATAGCTATAATGTTAAGGAAATAAGTATCGGTAGCATTGGTAGTCATTCGGCTTTAGATATATCTTCTGGTGCTTTAAAGCAAGGATTTAGAAGTGTTGTCGTGTGTCAAAAGGGTAGAGAGAAAACTTATGTTAAATATTTTAGAAGAAAAATGGTATTTGGTGAAGCAACCGGATGCATTGATAAAGTTATATTGGTTGAAAAGTTTAGAGATATGCTTAATGAAGAAATACAAGGCATGTTACGGAGCTTGAATACGGTTTTTATTCCAAGTAGATCGTTTATGGTATATGTTGGTTATGATGGTATAGAAAATACTTTTAGGATACCCTTATTTGGAAATAGATATCTTTTGAGAGCTGAGGAAAGATATGTTAAGCGTAATCAATATTATTTACTTGACAAAGCCGATATTCGAAGACCATTAGAGTTTAAAAGTTATAGAGACATCGATAGGGTTGTATTGGTTAAAGTTAGCGAAGCTGAGCGTAAATATGAAAGAGCGTTTTTCTTTGCTTCATCACCTGAGGAATTTGAAGAAATTTCTTCTATGTTGATTAAGGAAGGTAAAATAGATGAAGAAGCACTTGAAAAAGCAACAATAGAAGAGTTCATAATAGGTGCTCAGTTTAATTTTAATTTCTTCTATTCACCTTTATCAGAAGAATTAGAACTTATGGGTATAGACACCAGGAGACAAACAAATTTAGAAGGTTTCATTAGGCTTCCTGCCGAGTGGCAACTAAAACTAAGCAATAAGGTGGAGGTAAAGTTTATCGAATCTGGACATATAGCGTGTACTTTAAGAGAGTCTCTCCTAGAGAGAGTGTTCGAGTATGGTGAACGTCTAGTTGAAACGGTTAGAAAGGAATATCCTCCTGGAATAATTGGACCTTTTGCACTACAGGGAGTTGTTGTACCGGGACCACCCAGAGAAGATATAGTTGTTTTCGATGTTAGTTTTAGAGTTCCTGGTTCTCCGGGTACACCTTATACTCCTTATTCATTCTATAAATGGGGTAGAAATATAAGTGTTGGAGAAAGAATAGCTATGGAAATTAGGTATGGTATAAAGGAGAAGATGCTAGAGGAACTGGTCACATGATAAGAAAAGAAGAAATCGATGAAATTCTTAAAGAGTATAATGGAATAAAGATTGCTACAATTTGCTCACATTCTGCTTTACAAATATTTCACGGGGCAAAAAAGGAAGGATTTAAAACTGTTGGTATATGTCTTAGAGATCGCATAGATGTATATGAATCATTTCCGTTGGCGCGTCCTGACATTTTTATTATTGTTGACAGTTTTGAAGAGTTTTCTGAACAGGTAGACAAACTTAGAGAAATGAATTCTATTATCGTTCCACATGCATCATTTGTATCCTATATAGGAGTAGATAAAATTCTTAATTTAGAATTGCCTATTTTTGGTAATAGGCTCAGTTTATTATGGGAAAGCAATAGAGAGAGGCAGGCTTTTTGGCTTCAGAGTTCAGGTTTAAAAATTCCTAAAACATACATGTCTGTAAAAGAAGTAGGCGAAACTGACAAAATATTTGTAAAATATCATGGGGCTAAGGGAGGGTCAGGTTACTTTGTTGTTAAAGGATCAGAACTTAAGAAAATGATAAATGGAAAAAAAATCGATCTAGAAGATATTTTTCTTCAAGAATTTATTTCTGGAGTCAGGTACTATCCACACTTTTTTTACTCCCCCTTATTTAAGAGACTAGAATTGCTAAGTATGGACAAAAGAGTAGAGACAATAGATGAATGTTATCGCGGATGGCCTTTATCCTTTGAAGATTACATGGATTATACAGTTAGTGGAAATATGCCAGTAATTGTTCGTGAGTCACTTTTAAAACATATAATTTTTATGGGAAAGAACATAGTTAAAAGGTCAAAAGAATTATTTTATCCTGGGATATTGGGCCCTTTTTGTCTTGAGACAATTTATCATCCTGAAAAAGGTTTTTATGTATTTGAAGTTTCTGCACGTATTGTTGCTGGAACAAATTTGTTTCCAATGGGGTCTTTTTATTCATGGTACATATTTGATAAGCCTATGTCAACTGGTAGAAGAATCGCATATGAAATCAGAATAGCAAAGCAAAGAAATATGTTAAACAAGGTGTTTTATTAAAATGGTCGATATAGCAATATTAGATTTTGGCGGACAGTACGTCTTTAATATCAAAAGAACTTTTCTTGAACTAGGTTATCATGCTGAAATTTTTCCCTTTGATATAAATCTCAAACTTTTAAAAGAAAAAAACGTTAAGGGAATTGTTCTTTCGGGTGGACCATATTCAATATACGTTGAAAATGCTCCAAGGATCTCGATTGAATTCCTTGAGTCAGAAATTCCGATACTTGGTATATGTTATGGACATCAACTTCTCATTGAAATGCTTGGCGGAGAGATTGTTAAAAGTGATACTGGAGAGTTTGGTTTCACAATACTTTATGTGGATGAACCAAACAATCCCTTATTTAAAGGATTAGAAAGGAAAGAGATATGCTGGATGAGTCATAAAGATATTGCCGTAAAACTGCCTCAAAAGGCCAAAATTTTAGCTCATACTAAGATTAGTAAGATAGCAGCCTTTAACTATAATAATATTTATGGTGTTCAGTTTCATCCAGAAGTTTTTCAAACTCCTAAAGGCTATATAATCCTAGATAATTTTGCTAAAATTTGTGGCTTGGAGAAGAAAGAATGGGACGTAAGGGAATTCATAGATAAATCTTTACAGGAAATAAAAGAAAAAGTAGGCAGTGAAAAAGCAATCATTGCAGTAAGTGGTGGAGTTGATTCTACCACGCTTGCAGTGTTAGCTAAAAAAGCGCTAGGAGATAATCTAATCGCTGTTCATGTAGATACAGGTCTTATGAGAAAAAAAGAAAGTAGAAGAGTTGTTGAATATTTAAAAAAACTAGGATTGAACGTTATATTTATTGATGCTAGCGATAAAGTTTTCCTTAACTTGAAAAGCGTGACATCATCAGATGATAAGAGAAAAATTATAGGTAGAATATTTATAGAGGAATTCACAAAAGTTGCTGATTCTGTCAATGCGAAATGGTTGCTTCAAGGAACGATTGCGCCAGATATTATCGAAAGTACACGAGGACAAGCAGATAAAAGAAAAGGCAAAAAACATGGTGGATCAATAAAACTTCATCACAATGTTGGAGGTCTACCGAAGGAGATAAAGCTAAAGATACTCGAACCCTTTAGAGAACTATTCAAATATCAAGTAAGGATAATAGCTAAAGAACTTGGTATAGATGAAAAACTTGTCTATAGACAACCTTTTCCCGGCCCAGGTTTAGGATGCAGAATTACAGGTGAAATAACCCGTGAAAAAGTTATTCTTTTACAGGAGATTACAAAGATAGCAGAAGAAGAGCTTGCGAAATATAGGCCATCCCAATATTTTGCGGCGCTAATAAGCTCTAGATATAAACCATTCAAAAGTATGTTTATAAAGAACTTTTTAGAGGATGCTTTTTCTTATATATCTGAAGACTACGCCATAGGGGTCAAGGGAGATGAAAGAATAATTGGCAAAATATTGTTGATATACTCTAAAAAATGGAACGAAAAAGACTGGGTTGATATTCTTCAGTTCCAAAACAATATTACCGGAAAATATAATGAAATATGTAGAGTTGTAGCATTATTAGAAAAACCACGGAGAAAAAAATATGGAATTATTCTGAGAGCAGTAGATACTCTAGATTTTATGACAGCTATACCTACAAAAGTTTATTTTAATCATATTGCCGAAGTCGTACATAAGATTCTAATGAATTTCGATGAAATTAGCTTTGTAGGATACGAAATAACAAGTAAACCTGCAGGAACAATAGAATTAATCTAGGTAAACAAAAGGTTTAAATTCATAGATTATCTTTCATTTTTGGTGTCTATTGATGATTGTTCCAGTTAGATGTTTTACATGTGGTGCAGTTATTGGGGATAAATGGTATACTTTTGCTGAACGTGTAAAAAAAGGAGAGAATCCTGGAAAAGTGCTTGATGACTTAGGTGTTAAAAGATATTGTTGCCGAAGAATGTTCCTATCTCACGTAGAGTTAATTGACAATATCTTAAAATATGAAGTTGCTACAATTGAAGAAGAGTAAATTATTTTTTCTCCCATTCTTCTCTAAAGAGTTCATATAATAAAACATCAACATATCCGAAATCTGCTACATATTTATGTTTTTTAAATCTTCCAATATATTTAAAACCATTTTTCTCCAATACTCTTATAGAAGCTTTATTAGGCTCAAATACTTTTGCGAAAACTTTTCTCAAGTTAAGATAACTAAAGCAATATTTTAACATAAGAGAAAGAGCCTCAGTAGCATATCCCTTACCCCAATATTCTTTACATAACCAATATCCTATTTCTCCATATCTAGATCTCCAATCGATATCTCGGACATCCATCATTCCTATAACTTTTCTAGACTGGTTTTCCATAATACCTAAATAAATCTTCTTCCATCTTTCTCTAACTATACTCTCGTACCACCTTTCCTCATCCTCAAAATATGTTGGCATCCAGCCATAACTCATTAGTCTTCTAACCTCAAAATCTCCATGACATTTCCAAAGCTCAGATAAATCTTTTCTTTCAATAACACATAGACTAACTTTTTCTCCGCGTAGAACTATATGTTGGACCATAATAAACCACATCCAAGATATTTATTTAATTAATAT
>JAGGXB010000009.1 GCA_021163245.1 Thermoproteales archaeon | reverse complement strand
TTTTTTAGGCTTCTTTACAATGCATATATTCTAAGGGTTATAAAGATATGCGTTTATCCTATGGAATATTAATTGAACGTTCCCTGTTAGTTATATTGATATAGTCGTTAATATTAGAGATAATATCTATTTCATATTTTATTCTAGCAAATAAAACTGGAAAATTCGAATTTACATATTCTCTTTTCCTCTTTGTTATAACTCTCAGCATTACCACTCTTTTAATCTATAGAATTTATAGAAGAACAACGGTTTACAAAACTTAAAACTTTTATCCATGTAGATCTCTTTTATCTTAATGATAGAATATAGAAGACTAGGAAGAACCGAGCTTAGAGTTTCAATAATTACTATAGGAGGATGTGCACCGGGATTCGCTTCCACACTAGAAGAAGCTACAAAAGCATTTAAAGAAGCAATATCCCTTGGTCTTAATGTTGTTGACATTGCCCCTACTTATGGAAAAGCTGAAGATAGACTAGGACCATTAATAAAGAAATATAGAGACAAACTTATAATAACTGAGAAAACAAAGCAAAGAACAAAGAAAGATGCATGGATTGAATTAAATAAATCTCTTGAGAAACTGGGAGCCAAATACTTTGATGTGTATCAGTTTCATGCCGTAGATACAATTGAAGACCTTGAAAAAATATTTAGCAGAGATGGCGCTATACATGCGTTTATAGAAGCTAAAGAGGTAGGTCTCATAAAAAATATTGGGATAACATCACATAACGTTCAGACAATTTTAAAAGCATTAGAAAAATTCGATTTTGACACAGTGATGACTCCTATAAACGCAGGAAACATGATAATCCCTCGACCACAAAATGATTTTAGACCTCTATTAAAGATCGCAATTGATAGAGACATAGGAGTTATAGCCATCAAGGCCATTGCTAAACGACGATGGTCCACATCTAATAAAAGATATAATACATGGTATGAGCCGTTTGATCAGCAAGACGATGTGGATAAAGCATTATGGTTTGCACTCTCTCAGGAACCTGTAGCCACATATTCTATGGCATGCGATCTAAAACTTTGGCCTCTAATAATAAAAGCTGCACAGAGATTTAAGAGACTTGATAAAAAGGAGCAAGAAGATGTAATAAAATGTTTTGCACAGAAATCTGCTATGCCTCTATTTCCCGAAGACTTATACAGCAAATAATAATCCATTCTAAAATAAAAATTGGTTAATGTTATTAGTATAGCTGTTCTCTTCTATATTATGTTTAAAAAAGCTAAATGGATATGGATAGAGGGAGAAAGAACTCCCAAAAATTTTTACCTTTATGCAAGAAAAACATTTAATATAAATTCCGAAGTAGAGGAAGCAAGAATTAAGATTACTGCTGATAGCAAATATGTGCTCTTTATCAATGGAAACTTTATAGGAATGGGACCTATACGGGGTTGGCCATTCGAATATTATTATGATGTTTATGATGTAAAACCCTATCTAAAAAAGGGAAAAAACGTCATAGCTATTTTAGCACAACATTATGGGATCTCGTCCTTTAAATATGTTCTAGGTGAAGCAGGAATCCTCGCAGAATTAGAATTTAAAGAAAAAGACGGTAATATCGACATCATAGCTACAGACGAGACCTGGAAAGTTAAGTCATCAGAATCATACATAAGGAATGTTCCTCGAATCAGTTGTCAACAGGAATGGGTTGAACAATACGATGCTAGAAAAGAATTTCTAGAATGGAATAATGTATCATTCGATGATAGTAGCTGGCAAAACGCAACAATTATAGGAGAACCCGGTATAACCCCTTGGAAAAAACTGGTAAAAAGAGATATTCCTCTTCTACTGAATCAACCTATACCTCCAGTAAAAATTATAAAGGCTCAGAACGTCGAAGCTCCTCCCATAACATGGTATATTGATCTTAGAAACAATCTACTTAAAGGCTATACCGATGCCAACCCCAAAGAAATAATAGGTTTCTTGACAACAATAATAGAATCCAGCTTAGATCAAGTTGTAAAACTTAGATTTGTACATCCTAAATGGCATTGCCCACAAGGACCAATTAAATTAAACGGTATAGAAATAGTCCCCGAGAATGAAGCATATAATCTACCGCTTAAAAAGGGAAAAAATCTTCTTTTGATCAATGTTACAGGATCATACCATAAATGGGGCACGTCTATAATATTCTATAATAAATATCCTATCTCCTTTAATGCTCCATTAGGGTTAAAAGGCTATTGGGCGACAATCGGTCCCTTCACTAATATTGAAGAAGAAGACTATAAAAAGACGGTGAACATAAGTAGCGAGAAAGAACTTGAACCTTTAAGGGAATATGTTAAGCCTGTAGCCTGGATCGATTATACAACACAAGAAGTTTTTGCTCAGACAGCTTATAGAAGAATAATTGACCATAAGGTAAAGTTATCAAATGAAAGTTCCCTCATATCCTTTAATGAAGACTATATGATAATCTACCCCACTGGTCATGACATTGAAATAATGTTTGATTTCGGAAAAGAACTATATGGACCAATTACTTTTGAAGTAAATGCTCATAGAGGAGTGATTTTAGACTGGAATTTTTTTGAAAAACTAGAAGAGGATTATAAGCCTAGATTCATGTATGGATTAGACAATACTCTTAGATATATTTGCCGTGATGGATTCCAGAAATATCGTGGAATAGTTGGTAGAGGATTCAGATACGCTACTTTAACAATCCGAAATCTAACAAAACCCTTAAAGATTAGGAAAATCGCCTGTATATTAAACACTTATCCCGTTCTTGCTAAAGGTAGCTTTGATTGCTCCAATGAATTACTAAATCGTATTTGGGACATGTCATCTCATACATTGAAAGTATCTATGCTTGACACATACGTTGACTGCCCCACATATGAACAAACATTATGGGTAGGAGATGCAAGAATAGAGGCATTAGTAAACTATTACGCGTTTGGCGATGTTAACTTAACAAAAAGATGTATTTTACTTGCAGCAAAATCATTGCATAGGTCTCCTCTTCCCGAATCTCAGGTTCCTAGCGGATGGCAGGATATATTGTCTACATGGAGCCTCTTATGGGTCCTAATGGTTGATGAATATCTCCAATATACTAATGACAATGAGTTTTTAAAAGAAATATATCCATATGTTAAGAAAACATTAGATAATTTAGAGAAATATATCAATGAACAAAACCTTCTTTCTATAAAAGCATGGAACATGCTTGACTGGGCTCCAATGGATACTCCACGAGAAGGAATAGTAACACATCTAAATATTTTTGCAGTAGAAGCATTTAGGAGAGGAGCTAAACTAGCCGAAAAACTTACTGATACAGAAACTAAAGAAAAATTCCTAAGAAACTCTGAAAAGCTAAGAAAAGCCATAATTTCAGAACTATGGAACTCTGAACGTAAAGGATTTATTGATAGTATACATGTAGATGGAACTAGATCAAATGTTATAAGCGTGGCAACCAATGCTTTAGCAGTACTATATGATTGTGTTTCATCCGAACAATATAGTATTTTAAGAAACAAACTCTTAGACTGGCCAGAAGATTGGGTAAAGCCAGGAAGTCCATACGGCATGTTTTTTGTCTTAGAAGCACTTGAGAAACTTGGTTATAAAGAGAAAATAATAGAGGAAATTAAGAAAAATTGGAAATATATGTTACATGAGGGGCCAGGAACATGCTGGGAAACCTTTAAAAAAGCACGTCCTACAAGAAGCTATTGTCATGGTTGGTCTTCCGGACCTCTCTATTTTCTGTCAAAAATCTTTCTTGGCCTTGATATACTGGAGATAAATAACGATATATTAACAATTAAGCCAGAAACTAATTATTTAGACTGGGCAAAGGGAGGAATTCCTACATCAAAAGGAATAGTTTACATAGACTGGATTAAAAATGATGATAGCTTTCATCTAACTGTAAAAACACCTTTCAGAAAAAAGACCATTATATCGCTACCATTAGACACTAAGATTTATAAAGATATAGTCTTTGTAAAAGGAAAATGTAAATATGATATAAAAGAAAAATGGTATCTTGAATGCGACGGCCCTATCGACATAAAGGTCATAATAAAAACATAAGTTTTTCTAAAATATTTTCAGAAATATTTAATCCATTTATATCTTCATAAATTCTAACTATTAATTAGGCAAATAATAGGTAGAGGTATATCAATGTCTATAGACCCAGCATATAGTGGCGGCATAGAGATACTTGTTAGAGGAAAAAGAATACTATTAGATCCGGTTAGAATGCCGGAATCTAAACCAGATATAATTATAGTTTCTCATGCACACAGAGATCACTATAATATTAAAGTACTAAATAGTTTCCCTGATGCAACAATAATATTGAGCAACGAAACATATAATCTAATAACGCGACGTAATAGGTTGAAATCAAAAAAGATAATAAAATTAGAGGAAAACTATATAGAGGTAGAAGATATACAGTTTGAATTTTTTGAAGCAAATCATATAATAGGCAGTAGACAGGTCCTTATAGATGGTGAAATAGCTTACACTGGAGATATATGTCTTGAAAAAAGAATAATATTTAATCCTCCCAAGATATTAAAGGCAAACACACTTATAATCGAGGCAACTTATGGAAACCCACTATATATATTTCCTGACAGAAAAATTCTCTATAGAAAAATATTAAAGAAGATAATAAGAGACTTTTTCAATCATGGGAAAGCAATAGTATATGCACGTTCTCCAGGTGTGGCACAAGAACTTATTAAATTATTCTCCAAGCTAAAAATAGATGTATATGTCCATAAAGCCATTTACACACATGCACAACTATATTCGGAAAATGGATGTAACTTAAACAGATATTACATAGCTGATTCTCTAAATGAAGAAGGAGTATATATTTATCCCATATGGTTTGGAAAAAATGATGAGGGATTAGGCATATTTGTTACTGGTTGGGCAGCAATAGAAAAAGAAGACAGATTTATTCCATTATCCTCTCATAGCGGCCTTGACAAGCTTCTAAAATATGTAGAAGAAAGCAATGCTCAAAGAATATATACGGTGTATGGCTATGCCAGAAAATTCTCAGATATATTAAGGAAACATGACTTTGACGCTATAAGCCTATGGTAAAATATTAAGAAATAAAATATTATTATTTAATATAGAGTTTCTCTATTCATGGGAAAAGCTGTAGTAAGTCTAATATCATTAGCACCTAGCACTGACTGAACCACTCTTGCCACACCTATACCACAACCAGAGTGCTTCTTACCACCTATATTTTTCCAGAAATCTAAGTACCAATCAAAATCTCTTATGTCACCGCCTCTTTCCTGCAACATTCTATACATAGGTGAGGCTAAAAGCCTCTCGACCAATCTATAATAGTTATGTTCTCGTTCTGCTGCACCTACAGCTTCACCACTAAATGGTAAAAGAAGATCAGCACTATTAACTATGTTGGGATTCTCTTCATTCTCTTTCATATTGAAGAACTTTATAGCCTTTGGATAATGAGTTATAAACAACGGCTTATTACCATGTAACTTAACCAAAGTTTTCTCATGTATACTTTTCAGATCGTCGCCCCATCTAACTCCCATAGAAGACAACTCCTCAACTGCCTCAGTATATGTTATCTTTTCAAACGGTGGAAGATATGACTTAAGCCTCTCTTTATCTATGTCTAATAACTCCATCTCCTCCCCGCAATCCATGAGAACTTGACGAATAGCTGACCCTATAGCCCTCTCAATCTCACTGAGCAACTGGTTAAAACCTCCGAGAAACTCCATCTCAACAAGTACAAACTCTGTAAGATGCCTGTTATCAACTCTAGGCTCCGCTCTAAAACTATGTATTGTACACCATGTCTTACCAAGATACTGCGATAAAACCTCTAGATAAAGCTGTCCCGTCTGAGTCAAATACACGTGTCTACCAAAGTAATCCAGATCAAACATAGTCGCTATATTTTCAC
The DNA here is from genome assembly GCA_021163245.1 of Thermoproteales archaeon. Classification (GTDB taxonomy): domain Archaea; phylum Thermoproteota; class Thermoprotei; order Thermofilales; family Thermofilaceae; genus JAGGXB01. The sequence goes on along the minus strand of JAGGXB010000009.1, from coordinate 8,399 downwards.
ATGCACCCGTAGCCTTAGTTATATGGGGAGCAACAACCTCTATATATCCATTCCTTTCAAAATAGTGCCTTAACCCCTTTAGAACAGTAGCCTCTATCTTTATACGAGCCAAAAAATCTTTTTCATTAAATCTTTTTGCTAAATCGCCTTCCCCTAATATTTCCTTAACCTTCAAATTTTATACCCCGGGAGGGGAAGGCGTTAACGATGAAGCCCACTAACTTATTTCCAAAGTTATATATGAATTTTTCGGTTATCCTCCTTTTCACGTTTAATTTTTTTTAATAAATCAGTATATTCATCAAAAGACATTTCAAGTATAAGAGAGCCAACATAACCACAATCAAGACATTTATACATCTGCCCCATAACACCACCCATATATGACACAACACGTGCACTGTAACAAACTGGACAAATAAGTAGCCTAGTCTTCTTCTTATCCATATTTATACACTATACAATCTATAATACAGATAATAAACATAAAAATCATTTGAACCTCAAAATAATGCCAAGTGTCTCCAACCTATTCTCCAAGATAAATTTATAGACCTCGCCAGCCTCATCCCAGTTAAAACGATGCGTTATCAAATGCTTGACATCTATCAATCTTTCCGAAAGCAAATCAAAGAATAACTCAATATTCCTTCTTCTACTCCATGGATAAACTAATGTCTCAACACTAGGCTGACTTGTAGCATGAGTACCAATAATAACGCGACTAGGCCTATTCACCTCATCATGGAAATCTAATAAAGATGGCCCTCTAGGAGAACTTAAAACAATAAAGCGACCCATCTCCCTACATAGCCTGATAGCATATGGTATAACTTTAGGATTCCCGGTAACCTCAAAAACCACATCAGCCATCCTGCCTTTAGTCATATTCCTAACATCTCCATACACTTTATCCCATTCACCTCCCTTAATAATCCTATTTGCACCAGACTTCAAAGCAATTTCTAGCCTTTTGTCAGATAAATCTACACCAATAACCGGATATCCTCCACTAAACCTAGAAAACATTGTTGCCAACTGTCCAAGAGGACCTAATCCCACTATAACTACAGACTCGCCTAAACCAATCCTTGAAAGCCTAACCGAATTTAGAACTATGCTCGCAATAGTACTGAAGGCAGCCTCCTCACAACCAACATTTTTTGGAACAGGAACAACTTTTTCTGCATCTATTACAAAACTTGTTATATGAGGCATGTGTGAAGCAACAATATCCCCTAGCCTAATATTTGTAACATCTTCTCCAACTTCAACCACCCTACCGATATTTGAATAACCGGGTACAAAGGGATAACGAACATATTCAGCCCAAAAAGACCTCGGTGGAAAATCCCCAGTATAAGCAGTCATTTCAGTACCAGTACTAATTAATGTACATTCAGTTTCCACCAAGATTTGCCCTCTACCAGGTTCACCAACATCAACTTCCTCTATTTCAACTGTTTTAGGTTTAGGAAAAACAAGTCTAAAACCCTTACTCATAATATAATACTTGTAGCCTCTTCTAAATAAACAGTGCCATAACAAATCATTTTTACTAACTCTATATAATAAATTAACGAGAAACATGGCGCAAGGAGATAAAGCATATTATGATGAATTACCAAGAAAACATAAATTAATAATAGATATACATCATCACTACAATCCCAAGATCAAGAATTTCCTCAATCATCTTCTAGATAACATGAATAAAGCAGGAATAACAAAGGTATGCCTGTTTACCACAGGACCCAACTATAAAGATCAGGAAGCTAAAGATTGGAAAACAATATTCAAAGACTATAATGATAGAATAATAGGATTCGGAACTATAAACCCTGGAAAACACAAACCGGAAACAGTAGATCAATATTATAGTAAAGGATTCATAGGCATAAAAATACTCAATCCAACAAAACCATATGATTCAGATGAATTTCTAGAATATTATCAGAGAGCTGAAGATCTAGATATGCCGATACTCTTCCATACAGGAGTAATAGCGAGACATAAATTAGATCAGCCAATAGACCAGACATCGGATAGGATGAGACCTGTAACACTTGACAGAATAGCCAGACTTTTCCCAAAGCTAAAGATCATAGCTGCACATATGGGAGACCCCTGGTTTTCAGAAGCCTACATGGTAAGCCAGAAAAACCCAAACATGTGGTTAGACATATCGGGAAAAGGAATATGGTTAAAAGCCCTAGCGATCAAACAACATCTATGGATTAGACTAAGACCTGAAAAACTTTTATTTGGTACAGATGAGCCGCCAACAGAATTTTTAAGATTATACCATTTCTGGGACACCTATTTCTATGAAATAGGAATAACATTTGATCAAAGAGAACAAATCTTTGGAAAAACAGCAAAAAAGATACTCGGACTAACCTAAATATCCTTTACTCATCCATCTTTAATCCAAATAATTACCTAATATTTTTAGTCTTCTCAACCAATAAAACAGTTTATCCAGCTTATCTATATTAATTTGTTTATACAGCAATAATTTAGGCTGAAAAAATGAAAAAACTAAACTTAATTGTCATATGTTTAGATACTTTTAGAGCCGACCTTATAGGAAATGATGAAAAACTGTCCTTTGTTAAAACTCCTAATCTAGACCGTTTATCAGAAAAAAGTATAATTTTTAAACAAGCATATGGCGAAGGACAACCCACTCTGCAGATAAGAAGAGCCTTCTTTACAGGTTATCGCTCTTTCCCTTGGAGATTTAATTTCGATCGCAGAGGCGTATGGCACCATGCACCAGGATGGCATAAGATACCGCCTCACCAACAAACCTTGGCAGAAATATTATTAGAACATGGCTATTACACGGGACTAATTGCAGATACATACCATATGTTTAAGCCAACACTCAATTTTACAAGAGGATTCGTCAGCTATGAGTTTATAAGAGGTCAAGAATCTGACAACTGGCATCCCGGAAACATAAATCATGTAAAAGATAAAATATCTAAGTATATTAAAAATCCAGAAAATCCTCCTCCAGTACTAGTACAGTACCTTCTCAATACACTGGATAGAGAAAGTGAAGAAGACTATTTCTGCGCTAAGGTTTTTAACAAAGCCTCAGAATGGCTGAAATATATTTCTGATAACAAGCCTTTCTTCCTTTGGATAGATAGCTTTGATCCGCATGAACCATGGGATCCTCCACGAGAATATGCAGATCTATACTATCCAAATTATGAAGGTATAGAGTATATCCTTGGTTATCCTCCAGGTGAAGCAACCCCTGAAGAGATAGAGAGAGTGAAAGCTTTATACTTTGGAGAAGTTACACTCGTTGATAAAAGGCTAGGATTATTTCTAGAGAAAATGGATGAACTAGGCTTATGGGATAATACCATATTAATGGTTGTAAGTGATCACGGCACCGAGCTCATGGACCACGGCCACATAGGTAAAAGACCAAGTGAACTTCATCCATTTAATACAAGGATACTATGGATGCTATACCATCCAGAAATAAAAAAGAAAAAAATCGTAAACGAGTTCGTACAAAGCCATGACCTATTCCCTACAGCTCTTCAACTCCTCAATATACCTTCACCTAAAGTTGATGGCGAATCGGTCTGGCCTCTAGTCATTGGAGAAAAAGAGAAACTACGCGACTATATAATTACTGGATGGGCGGATTGGAGAATAGGTCCAGCTGGAGGCAGGGCTTCAATAAGGACAAAGGAATGGAACTATATCGTTACAATTGATAAAGAAGATAAAGGGGAACTATACCATATTCCAGAAGATCCTGAAGAGAAAAATAATATTGTAGATGAATATCTAGAGATCGCTAAAGCTCTTAGAGAAAAAGTTGAGGCACTTATAGGCCAACGATTACCTGCAACATTACCAGAACTTTGTGATAGAGCGTTATCGCCTGTAAGTCTATATTTACAGAAAAAACAGAGACTCATAGAAGAGACATTACATGACGTGCCTTAATCATTTATAGAAACATCATTAATTCTTTATATATAACTATTTTTATATATTTTAACCTTTATATTTTTTATACAGGTGAAAAACATGCCATGCAAACGTTCAAACCCACTAGACGAAACAGGAAAAGCTATCCTTAAAGCATTAGCTAACTTTAGCGAACCTGCCGGATGTAAACAGATAGCTGAAAAGGTGAGTCTTGAAACAAGAAAAGTAATGGGTAAGCTAAGATCATTGCTTAACAACGGTTATGTTGAAAGACCAGTAAAAGGAAAATATATTATAACAGAAAAAGGAAAAAACGTAATCCAATAACAATAAAATCATCTAATTTTTATTTTATATAACTTTAAAGATTTTCAAAACAATATTTTTAAAAAACGATACCAGTACAATTCTTCTAGCCTTCTCTCTATATTTAGTGACTAAGACGTCTTTAACACCTTTATCAGAATATCTATATCTTAATCCTTTAACAATGACAACTGGAACACTTTCCCTAACCTGACCCATCAATAATGCTGCACCAGCACAAATTTCATCAACAACGATATCAAGCCCACCAAACTTAGGTCTCCCATAAAGATCCTTCTCGCCAAATTCTCTGGCGATGGGATCTATTCCAGCAGATCCCACAGCTAGATCAAGACTGCCAAACTTACCATTGGATATAGAAAATTCTGTGTCAGCGACTACGACAGCAACATTCTTTCCTGTTAATTCTTTAATATCTCTTCTAAGTCTACTCGCCAACTCATCGAAATCATAATCATTCACTATAGCATATCCAGGAGGAATATTTGAATAATCAAGCCCCGCATCACTAGCTATAAAACCGTTATTTGTCACAACAAACATAACTGCTCTTACCTTGTCTAAAGCTTCAAGACCATTCTTAACATTCTCTGAAATCTTAGTGATAATACTTTTGAGAAAACCTGTAGATACAATAAATAAAACCTTTCTAGAATGCTGTAACACAATTTCAGTCTCAATAGGATCCTTACCTGTAAGCTTACTGATAACTTTAGCTCGAAAACTAGGCTTGATACTATCTACATCTATAAATAAACCAAGAGATTTCAATAGTATCTTAGAAGTAACAACTATAATGTCATTATCCTCTATTTCAATTCCTTGACGGCTCGCCTCATCAACAATAATCTTAGAGAGATTGACAGGTTTCTCAATGATAGGAAGCTTAATGCCGATAAACCTTAAGGTATACATAAATATACAAAATTGAAACGGGTAAAAACAATTTACTTTATGTATACTTTTTCTATCTAATATTCATCTCTCTAATAAAGACAGTATAGAGAGAATATTACAACAAGGTAAAGCCTAGTATAAAACACATCAATTGTTTTATACCTGATAAGAACTCTTAATTTTGTGAATATCGAAGAAATATTTATTGTTCCATATTCTCATCTTGACTGGGGATGGGGATACTATCTCGGACCATCAATCCATGATATAAATAAGGCAAACTCTAGAATTATTAGAGATGCCCTAAAAATATTGGAAAAATATAAGGAGTATAGATGGTGCGGTATTGACAAAGTGTATTGTCTTTCTACTTTTTGGATTGAACATCCAGATATGCGAGATAAATTAAAACAATTCATTAAGGAAGAAAAACTAGATATAGCTGGTGGAATGATTAGTACTCCCCATTTACTAGGTATTTCCTCAACTCACTGCAGTGGAGAAACCTTAATAAGAAATATCGTATATGGAAGACAATTTCTTGAAAAATTAATAGGATTAAAATTTAGAAACATAGTTCTTCAGATAAACGATGTTACAGGAATGTTTTCACAACTTCCCCAAATAGCTGTCAAATGTGGTTACAGGTTTCTAAAATTTGAACGTCCATATAGTATATACAGTAAGGCTAATATTCCCTTAGATTTCGTATGGGAATCTCCTAACGGAACAAAAATTTTATGTAATAGAATTCCCTATGGAACAGCATGGAAACCACACCTCTATAAAAGTTTTGAAGAAAGCATGAGGAAGTTTCAAGAATATATAGAGGAAGTTTCAAAGTTTTCTAATATTAACTTTCTTTTAGTATATCAAGGTGGAGACTGGGACCCTCCTCATAAAGAACTTATAGATTTCGTAAACGAATGGAACGAAAGAAGAATAAAACCTAAATTAAAAATAAGTACACCTACCGAATATTTTGAAAAGATAGCAGAAAAAGAACATATAGTCATTAAAGGAACACTTGACAATGTTAGTTGGGCAGCACTTTATGGTATTGCAGGTGACAAATTTAGAAGACAGCAAAGGGAATCAAGTGATTTTCTTCTAACATCTGAGAAATTTTTAACTATTGCTAGCCTTATGGGATACCATTATCCATTCAGATACCTTAAATGGCTATGGTTTAGAGAAGTCTTATGGGAAGACCACAACACTCTTGCCTATCTCTATCCTTCTGATTTAGAGACAGCTTTAAAAGATATAAAATATATTAAGGAAAATGCTTCCCAACTCCTAAAAGAATCTTTAAGCTTTATAGCAAGCAAAACAAAGATTAAAGTCTCAGAGAATAATATTCCTATAATCGTCTTTAACCAACTTGAGTGGGATAGAATCGATATTGTTTCAGCTAAAGTAGATTTTAAGCTTTTTAACGGCTACAAATATTTCAAGGTATTAGATAGCTACGGTAAAGAAATACCATTTCAAGTCTTAGAAACTAAATATGATCTTGATGGTTCTATCAAGGAAGCCTCGTTTATCTTTAAGGCGGAAGTTCCAGCACTCGGATACAATACTTATTATATAGTTTTAACTGATACAAAACCTAGCTTTAATACACATATTAAATGTTTTAAGTCGGAGGAATCTGGCAAAACAAAGTATGTTATCGAAAATGATTATTTCTTAATAAAAACTGTTAACGGACATATATCAAGTATATATGATAAACGTTTGTCCAAAGAAATATTAAAAACAGAGCCAATCCTTGAAATGGGAAACAGTATTCTATGTGAACAAATTGTTAATGGTCTGCAGGGTTTAACAGGTGAGGTTAAAGAAATTCTTTACTCCTCCAATATGTTTTCTCCAGATATCATTGAGATTGTTGAAGATGGACCGGTAAGAGCTATCCTAAGATTCTCCTTTACTTATCTAGAAAACCCATTGACTTTGGAAATTATACTTTATGAAAACATTCCGAGAATAGATTTTAGGACAGTTATCAATGCTCAAAAAACTGGAAGAAGGTTTAGAGTAGTATTTCCATTAAACATTGAAAACGGTGAACTTTCAGTAGATAAACCCTTCAATATTGAAAAAGTTAGACCTGAGGCAGAAAACTATGATTGTATGGAAAGAAGCTGGGGAAAAATGGGTAGAGTTTTCGGAGCCTATAGTTGGGCCGACCTATCAACCGAAGAATTTGGTACAGCTCTTATAAGCAGACAAAATTCAGGTTTTATCCTTGAAAAAAACAAGCTGTCAAGCATACTTTTGTTAACAGCCGACCCTGACGCGCTAGGAAGATTCCGTAAATGCACAGCATTTATCGGTTTAGATACTTATAAGCTAGAATATTCGTTATATCCCCATCAAGGCGATGTATATTCTGGAAAAGTATATAACGTCGCCAAAGAATATCTTAATCCTCTTATACCTGTTGTAGGCGTTGAAGGAAACGGGAATCTACCAGCCTCTTATAGCTTTCTAAGACTCAAGCCTGAAAACTTAAAACTGTCTGCATTATTCAGACAGAAAAAAGAGATAGCTTTACGGATATTTGAAATAGAGGGAAAAGAGACAAAGGCATCTATAGAACTCTTTAAAGAAATAGCCAAAGTATATGAAACAGACTTTCTCGGCAACCCAACAAAGACAAATGATCCACTACTGTTTAAAAAACATGAAATCAAGGAAATACATACAAAATTAATGACCTAGCTCCAACTCCATTAAGTATATCGTATGCCTCCTCTTATCCCAGTCCAGATAACGTGCCTTCTTCTTTATCTCATATACTTCAAAACCAAACTTACAATAAAGCGCTATAGCTCTACAGTTATCCGCATAAACTTCCAATACAATTTTATTAACCCCCCTAGACTTAGCTGAATCGATCAGAAAACTCATCAAAAAAGTTCCTAGACCCAACCCTCTATAATCTTCCCTAATCCCTATACCTAGCCTAGCTATACTACCAGGCTTAAAGGGATCGAGATACGCTATACCAAGAATCTTATTCTTTTCATTTATACCTATAATATAGAAACGTTCAGTCTTCTCTATATTTGCAATAATCTCCTCAGCCTTTTCTTTCGTAAAGGAAAAAGGATGAAAATATTTAACTGTTTCAAAACCTATATTTTCAAAAAATTCTATTAATAAATCCTTATCATTCTTTGTAAGAGGCCTAATAATAG
>JAGGXB010000016.1 GCA_021163245.1 Thermoproteales archaeon | reverse complement strand
TAAGCAGTTTCGGCAGTTTACACAATATTTACAAGTACTTGAAAAATCCCGAGAAATAGATGTTTGGAAGACTGTGTATTTTAAAAAAGCGGCAGGATTATGTATGTTTGCTTGTATCCTTTTAACTTGACTATATCGATTTTCTTATAGGAGGATAGGATTGTTTTTAAGCATTTTAAACAATTCTATAATTTTCTCCCTGTATTCCTTGTATCTTTGGATGTTTTTAAGTGCTGTCTTTTTTATTCCGAGTCTAAAGCTTTCCATAGTTCTTCTTCACTTAAGGATTCTTCGCTTAGTGCTTTCTCAATTAAATTTTTTTCCATTCTTCTGGTTCTTCGACGCCTATAACTTGTTCTATAACAAATTCTAGCATATTCCTAATAATCTTTATTTCTTCGAGAAGAGACCCCATACTATATATCACTTTGTTAGTTAGATATAAGTTCTTCTACTAAATATTTTCTAGCATTAGCCTTTTTCCTTAGCTGAAAAATGTTTAAGTCTGTTACAATGACTGGGATTACACAGGGAATTTAATTTTAAAGTATAGATAGTTGCTTTTTTCTGTAGAAATTCTATGCTGGGCAGAGTCTTAGAATTATGAAAAGTTTTTCTTTATATGGTAGGTACTTTTTCTCATTTGGCAATCTCTTTATATTCAATAGGCATGGGATAATGCTCTGCAATGACTCTTCTAGGTTTTAATAAGGTATTTTTAATATGGGTAAGTTTAGATATATTATCTAGGGGTTTATTGATGGAGTATGATTTTTTAAGGAGAACAGCACTAAGTTTTTATAAAAATGCTAAATATCTCTATACTCAAGAAGAATACAATTTGGCTGCTTTTAATATTGAGCAGGCGATGCAACTTCTTTTAAAATATTTTTTAGCTACTAAGGTAGGAGAGTTTCCTAAAACACATTCATTGAGGAGATTGTTTAGGGAGTCGAAAAATCTCTGTACTGATTTATGGGAGTTTTACCAGGTAAATGCGAGTATTATAGGAAACATTGAGAGTGCTTATATAGCTTCTAGGTATTATCCTGTATATTTTGAAGGAATCGAGATTAAGGAGATGTTGAAAATATTTGATAAGTTTATCGAGGTGATAGATGGATGTCTCTGATGGATATCCATAAGAGAATCGTTAAGGAGGAGGAGAAATATTTTAAAGATTTTAGATCATATGCGGTTATGATAAGGGATATTGCAAGTAGGCTTTTGGGCGATAATGATTTAGAGGTAATTGTTTTTGGATCTGTTGTGAAGAATAAGGCTATACCTGGTGTGAGTGATATAGATATTTTAATTGTTTCTAGTAAGGTTCCCTTAAAGCCTAGGCTTCAGGCAGAGCTTCGAGTAAAGATACTACGAGAGCTTGGGGATCTCTTAGCTCCGTTTGAAATACATTTTGCAACTCCTGAAATATACCGGAAATGGTATAAGAAGATGATTGATAAATCTATTGTAATAAAAGGTTAAGTATAGATCTGTTAAATATTCTTTGGTTTTTAAGAGATTTAAGATGTAGCTCTCGAAAATTTTATGAAAAGTTAGAGAATTTTATTCAAGAAACTTTTAGTTTCTATATTCGTTGAATGACATTTTACTGTAAATTTTTATGATTAACCAACTTAATTTATAAATTAGTAAATTGTTTTATATTTTTGAGTATGGATAGGGGGTTCTTGAGAGGATTAAGGGTGTAATCTTTGATGTTGCTGAGAGGTACGGGGTTGAGGTAGATAGGGTTATTTTGTTTGGTTCTCGTGCTAGGGGGGATTATAGGGAGGATAGTGACTGGGATACATTGATAGTCACAAAAAAGAAACTAGATAATAGGTTAGAGGATGTTTTTTGGATGGAGGTTGAGAGGAGGCTTGTTTATCTGGATATCGTACCAGAAATTCTTATAGTTTCAAGAGATGAGTTTGAGAAGTATAAAAGACCTGCTTATGTATACTACTATGCTGAGAGAGATGGAATAGTGATAAGATGATAGAGGATGTTTTTGCTTTTGATAGAAATAGCTAATGAAGATTTGGATGAGGCTAGTGGTTCATTTAAAAAGGAAAGAGGTTATGAGTGTTAAAGACTGGTTTAGAGAAACAGTTTTAATAATATATTCTAGTTTTGAAGCTAATGTTAATTGTTAAAGATTCAAAGATTATATGTTGATAGTAGCATAAGACTTTACATAATCGTTTATGGGATTTCTTGGGTCATATATTAGTTTTTATAAAAGATAGAGAGAAAGATCTTAAAGTTGGGGATCGGAGTTTAGATATTTTATTTTCTTTCGATTAGTGGGTTATTTTTTATAAGATGGGAAAAATATATTTTATAAGCGGTAATTATATATTCCTAGAGTTGGAATGTCGATAGTTGTAGTTGATGAGAGCGGACAGTTAACTCTTCCCAAGGAAATGGGGGTTCGTAAAACGAGGGCTGTTGTGATACCGGCTGGAAGTTTTATCATCATTATTCCTCTTCCTCTTAAACCAGGTGAATATGCTAATGGCTGGCTTGATACTAGAAAAGGGAGGAATACTCTGAAAAAGTCAGCGGAGAAGGCTGCTAGGAAGGATGTTGTTAAGAGAGCTAAGAGGAGGAAATAGTAGTGATAATTGAAACTGATATACTTTATGCTTATGTTAAGCATGAGATTGGTTTGTGATCATTGTATAACATCGATAGATAATGTATACGATAAAATACCGGGAATAAAGATGATTGATCCGAGAAAGATTGTTTAAACCTTGTAAGTTTATCGATTAATAGGTCTGGGTATAGATTTGGTTTTTTCTAAAGTCTATTATGGTTAAGATATTGTTTTTACATTTGTTTCTGAGATATTTTAGAGCTTCATATGCTGTGAATAAGCCTATGATATCTGCTTGGAGGCTTTTGTAACAGTTCTCTGGTGTTACTGTGCTGTTTTCTTCTAGTTGTTCGAGTATTGTTTCAGTTGGTTTATGGATAATGTATATGTATCCTTTTTCGTCTTTGATCACTGAGTACACTATTGTTTTAGAGATATTTTTTGAGTTGTCCTTTATTTCTTTTAGAAATTTTTTAGACAGTATAATTATGTCTGAGTTCTTATCTATTTTTAATACAACCTTTTTTATTGAGTTTGTCTCGTAGAGGATTATGTCTAGGCTAGGGTTTATTTTCGATATCTTTTCGTATGTTGCACTTACTTTTCTTTTACCTATATCTATAGTTGAGTAGAGGATACCATCTAGGCAGGGATTTTTTACATATGTATCATCTACTATAGTTAGTAAGTTTATCATTCTGGATTTTGCTAGTGCAATGGTTATAGAGCTGGTTATTTGGTCAAGTCCTAATATGGTGGTCTTTAACATATGTAGGCATCTTTATAGTTATTCTCTAGTTACAGGATATCCTCTTCTGGTAAATATCTTTACTAGTTCTTCTCCGTTTGGCAGCATTCCATGATCATTGTTCAAAAATATGTATGCTTTTGTTGTCTTTGTTTCCAGTATTTTCTCTACTAGTTCTTCGAGTTCTTCACTAGAATATATATGTGAGTACCATTCAGTTCTTCCATGTATTCTAAGATATACTTTATCTGTTGTCTTAAACAGTTTGTTTTGGGGTAAACCGTTAAACATGGGAGAGTCGGGTGTGACCATTAAAATGTCATGTTCAGCAAATTTTTCTTCTACTTTTTCATTAAACCATGATTCATGTCTAGGTTCTATAGCCATTTTCTCTCCGATTTCTCCCTCCCTATAATATGATATTATTCTCTCAAATATCTTCTCTGAGAATGCTAGGCTTGGCGGAAACTGGAACAGGTATAGATCGATTTTTTGTTCTAAAGGAGAAAAAACTTCTCTAAACTTTTTCCATGTAGCTATTGATTTAAGCGACATTTTTCTCATGTGTGTTATACTTCTATGAACTTTCACAACCCATCTAAGATCATTCCCTTCTCTTTCCCATCTTTCAACTTGTCTTTGTCTTGGGAACGAGTAGAAGCTCATGTTCAGTTCAATAGCATTAAAAGGAGTATTTTCAACATACCATTTAAGCCCGTCAGGATTCCAGAAATATTTCCATCCAGATGTTCCTATATAAATCTTCATTTTTCTTCCCAATATTTCTATTATATATAATAATTACTTAAATAGGATAAAAATAATAATAAATTGTGCCTTTAGGTATCATAATGATAGGAATGAAGAAAGTATATGCATTGATGATAATGATATTATTGCTTATTAGCTTAGTAGAATATATTCCAGCTATCTATGCACAAGTATCTATATCTGGAAAAGTTGTTAATTCAGATCTAATTCCACTCTATAATGTAACTGTAGAATTTTTTGATCTCTCAAAAAATGTGCTTGTTAGGAGATTAACAACAAATAGACAAGGCATATTTACTACATCCATAGAAACTGGTGACTATAAAATAAAAATTTATAAGAGAGGCTACGAATATAAGGAAATAGCCCAGCATATTACTCAAGCTTCGGGAGGTTTTCTCGGTTTATTTATCCTTAATCCTGCGTTCAACATAAATTTAGAGGCAAAAGAACTTATAGTCAAGCAGGGTGATAATGCTGAAATTGATATAGTTATAGAAAATAAAGGAAAATTTGTTGAGGAAGCTACAGTAAATATATATGCTCCAAGTAACTGGGAAGCCAATTTTATGACTGAGAATGGTTTAGAAGTTAAAAAAATTAGTTTAGATTCGTCACAATCTAAGAAATTCAAGTTGTCTATAGGTATTGGAAGAAATTCAACAGGTATTTATAATGTGGTTCTAAGTTTCATATATTCGTCTATTGTTCAAAATACCAGTATAACTTTTCATGTAGAGGAAAGAGATTGGAAGTTTCTAAATACTGAGTATCCTTCGATAAATTGTGTTAAAGGAGGTTCTTTAAAATTGAAAATAGAGGTAACTAATACGTTAGATGAAACAAGTGACATCAACTTAAATGTTAATGGTCCTGTTAACTGGGCTGTTAGACTTGAAGATAGTCAAGGTAGAATCGTTAGAACTGTAAGACTTAATCCGGGTGATAAAATCGATCTTTTCCTAAATATTCGTGTTCCTGAGAATGTAAATGTTGGAAAATATGTTATAAATCTTACAGCCGACAGTAAAGGAGCTATATCTCATTTATTCATTACTGTCAATGTAATAGAAGCTCATGATGAACTGAGATTGGAGTCATCTCATCCATATGTAGATTCATATGCAGGAACAATAACTGAGATTTCATTCACTATAATTAACGAAGGATATGGTGGAACAGAAGTCTATTTTAACTTAAGTGTCCCTAATTTTGTGAAAGTACAGATACTAGATGAATTAGGAAACGTATTGGGAGGTATATTTTTAGATTCTACCTCTTCCCAAAAATTGAAACTTAGAGTTATAATTCCCGAGGATATAAAGCCCCAGCCTATACCCATTACTCTTTTTGCTATCGGTAGATATAGCACTGCAAAAATAGATATGGGTATCAACATTATTGCTAGATATAATATCACAATAAAAACCACAAACTTCTATAAGGAAGTGACAGCTGGTGAACGTACAAAATTTATAATTGAAGTTATGAATAGCGGTACTGGAACTATAAATGAATTAGCATTAATTGTGGGAAAAACACCGCCCGGGTTAACTGTAGAGGTAAGTCCCCAGATCATAAAAGATATAAACATAGGAGAGACTGTTTCATTCACATTAACGATAGATGTTGATTCAACCGTCGTTCCAGGTTTTTATCTTATACCTTTTAAAATTATAGGTGGTGGAGTGGTAAAAGATAGGTTAATTCAAGTTTCAGTCAAGTCTAAAAGCGAGTTAGTGTATGTATTGCTTATATCTATATTAGTTGTAATTGTAGCTATTAGTGCTTATAGAAAATATACCAAGTCGAAAAAGTAATTAAAGTCTGTTTTTTAATAATCAAGTTAATAAAGACAAAAAGACTTTCAGTTGTGGAACTATGAACACTCTTATAATATACTATCTTGCTGGAATAATTGTTGCATTTTCGCCATGTCTTTTTCCAGTTCTACCTACTTTTTTAACATATATATCTGCAAAAAAATCTGCTAGATCAAGAGCTTTCATAGCCAGTCTTCTTTTTTCTTTAGGTTTAACTCTTAGTTTTATCACGTATAGCCTAATGGGAGTGTTTGCAAAGGAGTTGATAATGCCTCTATTGACATTAAGTTTAGAAAATATAGTAACGAGTTTTGGTGTTTTATTGATAGCTTTAGGCATATCAATGTTTACTCCTTTTAAAGATATTATGTCAAGGATTTCAGCTCCTACACTTAAATTAAAAAGATCTTCGCTACTAGATGCTTTGGTGCTAGGTTTTCTTTTTTCACTTTTAGCTGCTCCATGTGCAGCAGGATCTATACTAGCTATTGTTGCAGGAGTCATATTAACATCTTCTGGAGAGTTTATGTCGGCCCTTATCACAGCTGTCATCCAAATTTTATTTTATAGTATGGGTGCGAGCACGCCTTTTATCATATTAGGAGCTTTAACACAAGGTATAAGTAAAAAAATTCATAGAAGATTGTCAAAAAGTTTTCTAGTAAAATATAATGAACCTATAATGGGCATACTTTTAATAATCTATGGTATTGTAACACTTTGGTCGGTCGGTAATTTTCTTGTATATCTCGAGTATGCTAATATTGTGCTTGATAAAGTATCAAATTTTTCATGGATTATCTTATGGATGTATTTTGCATACTCTATTTTTCGGGTATCAAGGTTTTTTAACGATAGACTAGGTATATTATTGTTTTTCTCTATATTGTTCAACATAACATTATTGTTTATGAAGATATTTATTCCTACTAGCATTCTAGCATTTGAATACGTCGATCTTCTTTATTTATTATCTAAGTTTTTATTTGTCTTTTTCTTCTCATATACTTTAATATCTCGTACCAAAAAAAGCAGTATAGCGCATAATGGTTTTATCAGCGTAATGCCCCTTATCTTTATTAAAACAAATGCTTTTATTATCTCTGGAATTATAGATATTTTTCTTGTTTTTGATTTTATATTCTTCTATATTATAAGCAGGAAAAATGAAACGCGTTGGTTAGCTCTCGGAATAATTATTTATGTACTGTATAGTTATCACATGTATGTTCTTAATATCTTTCCCTATCCCTATAATGAGTTGATTAAGAGTCTATTTTTCGCTGTCTATTTTGCGTTTTCATCAACGTTATTTCCTATTTCTCAGAAGAATATAGCTACTATTAAAGATATAGAGGAAATTTACGAGATATAACCTATATCTTTTAGAAATTCTCTTATTTTTGGAACTAAGCTGTTTTCTTCATTAAGTATATATAAATTAGGTTCTTCATCGATCTTTTTCACAATACCTATTTCTATAAGTTTGTTGATGGCTCGATTTATATCGTATATCATACCGTTTTTCTCTATTCTATAGATAGTTAAAGGTTCATTTTCTTCAAAAAACACTTTGAGGATTCGAAGAATTTTTTTACAATTATAAAAAATTTTTTCAATATCGTGTTCAATCATTCAAAAACCATTCTTTTCCTATTTTTTATAGCATTTACTAATTTTTTTCTTAATTCTTCACCTCTATAGTTATCTGAAATTTTTCTTATTGTATCAGCAAGTTCTTTGTCTCCAATAACGTTATTTATCCATTCAGTAAAATGATGTTTTTCTGCATGGTATTTAATAGATTCTAAGGGTGCATGTTCTATACACCATTCAAAATTCTCCATATTTTTCGCTATCCAGCCTAAAGGACGATTTTTATCATAATAGAAGTGGAATACTAAATGGGTGGGCACATCCTTTATCCAAGCAAGTTTTAGACGCATTTTTCTATTCTCAAAACTGTTTATAAGTCTTGAGAAAAAATCTGAAAATATATTAATATATATTGAATAGGCTTCTAAGGCCGATCCATAAGGGCTAAAATAGGTATGTACATCGCCAGGTCCACCTCCTTTAGTGTTCATATAATATAGGTGGTCGCTTATCATAAGAAGTCTCCATAGATAAAGAGCATTATTATCATTCAATGTTTTCACATATTTTTCGCAATTTTTGATTTTATTATATGCATCATATTGCATAGAATTCATAAGCCATGCTGTTAAATCGCGCTCAATGTCTGCCCATGAAATAGTCATATTTTCAGGTACATCTATTTCATCTATTGGACTAAAGTTTGTTATTACATCTTCAGGTGTCATAAATGTTAGATGTCGCCACTTAAGTATTTCTCCAGGTAACCATTTCAAAAAATTAAAAATACCTGTTTCTCTTGGAAAGTGTTCACCGAATGTTTCATAGTCTATACATATGTTTATTATATCGCCTTTAGTATTAGCTAGCCAGGCAGAATATTTTTCGGCTGTTAATGGGTATTCGCTCCACCACCTGGCTGAGAAACGGAAACCTATATCGTCAGAAAGCCTATAGTTTCTCATCAATACTCTAATGTTTAGATTTTTAGCTTTATATAAGAAATTGGGAGAACGCCAACCTAAAATTTTTTCTGTCCCCTCTGTAAACACTGCATGATATCCCATCTTTTCGAATATTTTTGCAATTCTATTATTATAGATAAATTCAGTATTTTCAACATTAGTCGGCTCGACTCCAAAAAGTTCTTTTATTTTCTCACGGTGATCCTTAATTTGTGTTATAAATTCTTCTTCTCTGAATATACTGGCGAGAGAATGATAAAATGTTTGATCGAGAAACTCAACCATACCTGTGTCCGCTAACTGTTTAAATGATTCAATAACTTCAGGAGCCCATCTTTCACATTGTTCAATAAAAACTCCCGACAGACTAAATGTTACTTTAAATTTTCTATTAACGTATCTGAATCTATCTATTTCCTCTAGTATAATTTTATTGGCTGGTAAATAGCAATTTCTAGCAGCTCTCTTGATAACATATTCGTTAAGGTAGCTGTCGAAATAAAGTTCTTTTAGATCATTAAAAGTTATTTTTTCTTTTTTACTTTTTAGATGTATTAAGAGTTGAGAAAAATTTCTTTGTAATCTATAAGGTTGATGTACTTCAAACATTAAAACTATTGCTTTAGAACTCACATTTTTCACTAAAAATAATATTATCTTTGTGATTTTTTGTATCTTTCTATTGCACTAGAAATCTTTTCTTTCGCAAAACTAACATTTTTCCAATCTTTAATTTTAACCCATTTTCCAGGCTCTAACTCTTTATAATGTTCAAAGAAATGCTTTATTTTCTCTTTAATGATGCTCGGTATATCTTCAACATCCTTTATATCTTCAAAACGAGGATCTATTTTACTGACAGGTACAGCTATTACCTTCATATCATATCCTTTTTCATCCTCCATTTCTAAAACTCCAATAGGTCTAGCCTTAATAACGCTACCCGGTACTACAGGATCATATCCTAGAACTAGTACATCGACAGGGTCCCCGTCTTCTTCTAGAGTTCCTGGAATATACCCATAATTAAATGGGTATACCATAGATGTGAATAGTATCCTATCGACAAAGATTGTTTCAGTTTCTTTATCCATTTCATACTTAATGTTACTTCCTAAAGGAATCTCAATTAAAACATATATTTCATCTGGAGCATTCTTTCCCGGAGTATTCAGTACCATTTCTTTTCACCACTTATTTATTAAGAGAATTATCTTTAAATATTACTAAACATGAAATAAGGGTATATGGGTAACTGTGTTTTCTGCGAGATAGTTAAAAGAGTACAATCCGCGTATATAATATATGAAGATGATAAGGTAATGGTTTTTCTAGATAAAAGACCCTATAACCCAGGACATTTATTGGTTATTCCTAAAGAACATTATACTGATATATTTGATATACCTGATGATTTGCTAGCTTATCTCATCACAATAGTGAAAAAAATGTCCAACGTTGTAAAAAATGCTCTGAATGCATCTGGTATAAGACTCGTTCAAAACAATGAGAGTAGTGCCGGACAAGTAATATTCCATTTTCATTTCCATATAATCCCCTACTATGATACTATAGATTTTCCAACAGACAAACAAAGCATAGCAGATATTCTTAGAAAATGGATAAACGAAACAAAGGGAATACCTAATCATTAAAGAGGTTTAAACCTTTCTACAAGGTCTAGTGGCTATAATATCGACACCACTATCAAAAATATTTCTTATAACTATATCACCTATATCTACTGGTGCCTCTAAAACTATCTTCGATAAATATTCCAATATCTCAAACATTTTTTCTTTAGGAATAGGTTTACTTGTCTTAACGGAGACAGTCGGATAATCACCGTTTTTACAATGTAGAACTGTTATAAGTGTTCTTTTTGGTGCAAGTACTTCCTCAGTTACATATCGTTTACCCCTTATACACTTAAATCCTTTTATTTCCTTAATCTCATTATCGCTTATAACAACCTCTATTTCACATCCTTGAGGACAAACTATGCATGTATACTTAAGTTTGCGGACTGGCATCGCTATACAACCTTACATGGAGTTTGTCTTTTATATCACCTAGATCCTTTTTCTTTATTTTAACTCTTATCATCTCAGAGGGTCTAGCTTTTGAAAAAACAAATACCTTGTCTATTTCTTCGAAAATAATCTTGACATCTTTCATAGGTCTTTTTACTCTTAGATAAAACACAACATCACTAGTCTTTGTGATCCTCTGTGGAACAACAAACCTAATATTATCATCAAAAAGAACAGGGATATTTTGTTGTCTTACGTATTTTTTAGTTATAAGAGAATAAGCTCCTTCAGCAGCATTTTCGCCTTGTTCAACAACATAATCAACTAGGTCGTTCACAATCAATGCATTTCCAGCCACGAAAACTCCTCTTATACTTGTCTCAAAAAAATCATTTACAATAGGTCCCCTAGTCAAAGGATCCATTTTAACACCTAGCTCCCTTAACATCCTAACATGTGGTAAGAGACCGGCAGAAATTATCACTGTATCACATGTAATTGAGAAACTTTCTCCTAACGGTTTAAGATTCTCATCCACTTTCTCTACTACAACTTTTTCCACTCTTTTCCTACCTCTAATTTCCTTCACAACATGTCCGAGAAGTAGTGGGACATCAAAATCTTTAAGACATTGAACAATGTTTCTCACAAGTCCTCCGGGATAAGGCATAGCTTCAATAACTGCCTTCACTTTAGCTTTCTCCAATATTAATCTACGAGTCAAGATAAGTCCTACATCACCTGAACCAATTATAACAACTTCTCTACCAGGCATGACACCATAAATATCCATCAAAGCCTGTGCTTCGCCAGCAGTAAAAATGCCACTAACCCTATCACCGACAACGTTTATTTCATGTAGAGTTTTTTCACGAGCACCAGCAGCATAAATTAGTGTTTTTGTCTCAAAGACTTGATAACCTTTAGGCGAAATCACTTTCACTTGCTTTGCTTCGTCAGATAATATGTTAATCTCAGATACGTATCCTGAAGTTATATAGTCTATAGATAGTCTGTCTACTTCTTTGATAAGCTTGTAAGAAAACTCTGGACCTGTCAGGTTCTGTTTGAAATAGATTACACCGAAGCCTTCATGTATGCATTGTAGAGGTATACCTCCTAGACGTTCTGTTTTCTCGATGATTAAAGTCTTTAAGCCTAGTTTTGTTGCCTTTATAGCACTGGCTAAACCTGCAGGTCCTCCCCCGATTACTATAGTATCATATTTATGCTTCATGTGACTCACTCTTAAAGAACATTTTTATGTCGCCGATTACATACTCGGAACCTTTTCCTTTAACAGTAATTTTCCATAAAGGTATCTTCATCTCTCTAGAAATGATATTTGCTATCTCTTTTCTACAAAATGAACCTTGACATTGCCCAAACATAGCTAATGTCCTAAATTTTACACCATCTAATGTAGGTGTAGCACCTATCTCTTTAATCCTGTTTATAGCCTCGACAATTTCAGCCTCTGAAACTTTTCTACAGGTGCATACAATCTTCCCATATCTATAGTCTTCAGCTATACTTTTTTGGAGTTCTTCAGGACTCATTTCTCTGATCTTCCTTATTC